>JAGAKP010000068.1 GCA_017625615.1 Clostridia bacterium | reverse complement strand
AGACCAAGTAGAAGCATTTTATAATGCCGCTGCAGATAAAAAATTACCCGAAGATGAATTTGATCGAAACGGTTATATCGCCTTTTGGAACGAGTGGAAGGCAATACGTTACGGAATATGATAAAACCCCAACAGATTTGTAAAATCTGTTGGGGTTAATTATTTGTTTCCTGCATAGCAAAATATGTCTCGGACCGTCGAGGACGCCGGTCCCTACAAGGAGAAATCAAACTTCCTTATGAGAACCTGCCTTTTCCGTGAGGTGTTTTTTCGTCGGGGTCCCCGAGAAGCCGTAAGGCTTCTTGGGGTGATTTTAACCGATAAGGTTATATAATTCTTCGAAATTCAGTACCGATGCGCCGTAGTAATGGTCGCCGTCGCGGTCAAAGAGCACGGGGGATATCCCAACCTCCTCTGCGGCGACGAGATTTTTGGCGGTGTTATCCACAAAAATACATTCTGCGGGGCGGGCACCGATGATGGCAAGGGTATCGTCAAATATTTTGAAATCGGGCTTGCGGGCGCCTACGTTGCCGCTTACTATCTTGTGGGAAAAATACTTATTCAGCCCGAAATATTCGGTGATATATTCGCTCCACTCGGAAACGTCGTTGGAAAGAAGAACGAGGCGGTACCTGCCGCACACCTTCTCCGCAAAGGGGATAAAGCCCTCGTCAAGAGTCAGGGCGGTTTCGATATAGTCCCTCATCGCCTTTTCCGTGTCCCCAAAGCCGAGGGCGGAAAGAAAATCGTGAGAGGACACCTGACCGAGCTGTGCTTCGGTAAAGGTATTCTTGTTCCGTATAATATCGGTTATTCTGCCGTGCTCACTTTCGGGAAAGGAATCGTATACAAAGGGAAGAAAGTTTCCCTTGCTTTCCTTCAGAATAACGCCGTACATATCCATAAGTATAGTGGTATAGGGTTTTATCATAATTATACCTTTCTTCCGTCGGAGAAGGCGCTGCCTACCTTTTCGCCGAGAACGTAATAGCCGTGTCCCGAAGGATCGTAGGTGATGGGGCGCAGCTTAAGGGGATCTATTTTTCCATCGGTGAGGATACTTTCGTCTGCGCAGACGTTTACGATCTCGCCCACCAGACGGCAGGTATCCGCATCGTAGCTTTTAAGCTTACATTCCACCGCCATGGGAAGCTCGGTGATGAGGGGAGCGTTTACAAAAAGGCTTTTTTCGGTATGAAAACCGCATTTTTCAAGCTTATCGGGCACCTTGTTTCCCGAAACGATACCCACGTAATCGCACTGCGCCACCGTATCCGCCGTTGCCATACTGACAGTGAACGCCCGTGATGCAAGTATATTTTTCGTGGTCTTGTGGCCGGCGCTGATGCAAAGGGATATCTCGTTTTCCTCGCTTATTCCGCCCCACGCCGCGTTCATTGCGTTGGGAACACCCTTTTCATCGTAAGAAGCGATAATAAACACGGGCATTGGATATACGCAAGGCTTTACTCCGAAATCAACTCTCATTTTATTTCCTCCGATCTTCTCTTATAATTCAAAAATAATATGCCGTCGCCGTACTGCTTTACGCCTTTAAGAGCGTATTGGGAAATGGGCGAATCCCCGAGAAGGGGTTTGCCGTCGCCGCTGATAGGCGCCACCACAAGACTGAGCTCGTCTATGACGTCTTCCGACGCGAAGGCGCCGTTTATGATACTGCCGCCCTCAAGCAAAAGGGTGCTTATACCGAAAAGGTTTTTTAGTTTTTCCAAGGCGCATTTTATATCCGAAGCAAAGATGTACGAAACGCCGATATCACGCAGATAAGCGAGATATTTATCGTCCGCTTCCTCTAAAACCTCAATAATATGAGCATTATCATAGCCGGGGTCCTCGTCGCGGATACGGCTTTCCTTCCAGCCGAGGCGTCCTTTTCTGTCAAAGGACACGGCAAAATAGCGGGCGGTCTCATCCGCAACGTGGTCGGTACGGGGAATGGAAGCGCCCGAATATTTTTCAAGCTCGGGATAATATCCGCCGGTGAAGCTTCCCTCCATGGTAATTCTGCCGCAGGCAAATCCGTCGGCGCCGTAATCGCGGTTAAGCTGATAGTAAACCTCCGCCGCGGCGGTGCCTTCGGGAGTATATAAAAAGTCACCCGTGACCTTGCCGTCAAGAGAGACTACCATATGGCATATAACGTATGGTCTGTTCATTTTTTGACCTCTTTTATTGACTATTTATTTCTTTTACTATATAATACACTTGAAAACCGATTTTGTAAAGGGATAAAAAAGCAATGACAAAGCAAATCTGGTCTCTGAAAAATAACGCGCTTTATTGGCAGGTAGAAAAGGGATTTTGCCACCGCGACGATATTGAGATGAGCGGGCTTTACGCTGACTATATAGTTTACTACGGCGTAAAGGAGGACGGCACGCTGTATCTTTCGCAAAGGTGCTACTTCCCCACTCTGCGCACTATTCCCAACAACACCCACGGCACCTTTTGCTTTGCGCTTGAGGAAAGTGAAAGGCCCGTTTTTATACGTGACGGCGAGGTTATAAAGGAATATCCCGTTTCCTTCGTCCTTGACGGAACCTTGAAGGTAAACACCAAAACGGAAAAGGGTATTTGCATAAGCAGATGCTTTTTCCCCGCCACGGACAGCAAATGCTGTTACGAGCGGGTTACGGTGACGGCGGAAAAGGAAACTGAAATATCTCTTTCCCTTCCCCAAAGGCATATACATACCTATGGGCGCGGAACCAAGGGCGTGTACGTATGCGAAATAACCAACACCGCCGCAAAGAGCATTTATCTTGACGCAGGCGACAGCTACACCTTGGATATTATATATTCCGCCCGAAAGGTAAGTGAAGCACTCCCCCTTTTCAACGGAAGAAGCGAATACGAAAGGCGTATGCAACGGGTAAAAGCTCTGTGCGACGACGCTTTGGTACTTGAAACCGACTGTCCCGAGCTTGATGCAATGACGAGATTTGCAAAGCTCCGTGCGGGAGAAAGTATATTTGAGACCGCTACGGGGAAATACCATTCCCCCGGCGGACACGCATATTACGCCGCCACGTGGTGTAACGATGAGGCTGAGTATGCGGGCCCTCACTTTGCAATGACGGGCGACAGAACTGCTATTGACGCTTCCATAAACGCATACCGAAGCTATATGCCCTTTATGTCCGATTGCTACCATAAGCTTCCCTGCTCCATAATCGCGGAGGGGCTTGATATATGGGAGGGCGCGGGAGACCGCGGAGATGCGGCGATGTATCTTTACGGAGCGTCCCTGTTTTGTCTGTATCTCGGCGATAAAAGGGTGGCGGAGAGTCTGTATCCCGCTATAAAATGGTGCGCCGAATACTGCGAAAGACAAAAAACGCCCGATGGTGTTATCCGTTCCGATTCCGATGAATTGGAGGGCAGGTTCCCTACCGACGGATACGCTAACCTTTCCACCTCCTCCCTTTGCTGCGGCGGATTGAAGTTCGCTTCCCGTCTGGCGAGGTTCTTGGGAGACGAGGAGACGGCAGAAATTTTTGCCGCGCGGGCCGACTCCCTTGAAAAGGCGATAGAAAACTATTTTGGTGCCACACTTCACGGGTTTGAAACGTACAGATATTCAAAAGGATTTGATACCTTGCGGGCTTGGATATGTCTGCCGCTGTGTATGGGAATAAATACCCGTGTTGACGGAACCCTTGACGCTATGCTTTCCCAATACCTATGGACGGAGGAGGGCATGCTCACCTGCGAAAAGGGAAAAGAAAACACAAGCGATACTATATGGGACCGTTCCACGCTGTACGGAATAAAATGTGCATTCCTTGCAGGCGCAGGGGACAGAATAATACAACCTTTTTTGGATTACTGCCACAAACGCCTGTTGTGCGACCGCGTGCCGTACGCAGTTGAGGCTTATCCCGAGGGGGCGAAACGCCATCTTTCCGCAGAAAGCGCTCTGTTCGTGCGCACCGTGACAGAGGGAATGTTCGGAATTATGCCCGAAGGTCTTTCTTCCTTCTCATTCACGCCCTACGTGCCAAAGGGAATGGAAAAGGTGTCCCTTTCCAAGATCCGCATTTGCGGCGGCTGCTACGATATAAAGGTGAACCGCCAAGACTTTGCTGTTTACCGCAACGGCAAAGAGATTCTTACGGGCAAGACAGAGAATAAGCGGGTTGTTGTTAAATAAGCAAAACACAAGAAAGGAGTATGTAATGTACAGATTAGCAAATGCGGCAGCGCATATACTTGATGCAAGCGATGAACACCATTATATACTTGCGCCAACAAAAAAGCTTTTAATAAATGCCGTAATCCTATTTATGGTTGCAGTAATTTTACTTACACTTTCGAGCGGATTAGCATTAATCATCACTATACCTTTTTTAGTAATAGAAGGATATTTTTACTATTTCTTTTGTAAGATATGGCGCTCATACCGCTACTCTATCGCGTGGCTAATCTCGATCCCCTTAACCGCGATATTCGTTTCAACAGGAATAAAAATGCTGTTGTATTATTTAATTCCGTAGGAGAGAAAAAAGCTATGAAAAGCATCATTTGGGCAGAAACCGATACAAGAAGATCTTTTTCCGATTTTTCTTTTATTAAGAGATTGGATATAAACGCTCTGATAAACATCAACTATGGAAGAAAATTCGGTGAACCCGAAAGAGATCTGTGTGAATTTTTCACTGTTGATAAAGGCACGATGGAGCAAAGGCAGGAACTTTTTGCAGAGTTGTTGGAAAAGCCTACCCTTTACGAAAGGCTTTCAAAGAGCTTTTTAGTGCTGGAAGACTTTTTTGAAATACAAAAAGAAAAAGAAACTGCGCTTTCTAACGAAAAGCTGCTGTACAGTATAAAAGAGATTGAAACAAGAGTTGAATATCTTAAAGAAATAAAAAGCATTTTTGACGAACACCAAGTAAAAAGCCGTGCGCTTTTGGTGCTGTGGGAAAAGGTAAAGCCCATCTGCACCACAAAAGAATTTGACACCCTTTGCGAAGAAGTGGATAAGCAAATACACACTATTACCGAAATAAAGAGCATTACTGTAGGTATTAATTTAAATGCTCAAATGAAACCTGTTGAGGCAGGGCTTATATCCGTACACGAAGAGAGCTACGTTTCCGGTGAATTTATGGACAAGCTTATGCGCCTTAATTTTAAAAATAGTGAGTTTGTCTGCGCTTCTCCACTTGTTCCACTCGACAAGAGCTTAACCGCCGAAGAAGCAAGCTCGTTGCGCGCATCGACAAACTCGGCTTTAAACAAGGTGTTTGCTTCAGGACTAAAGTCTTGGGCAGGTGTTGTGAAAAAATATGCGGTAAACAATCTTAACGTATTATCCCACACAATCCACGAATGGCGATTTATTGTTGCGTGTATGAAAACACTTGTTGAGCTAAATGAGAATGGCTTGTCATTGTGTAAGCCCAATCTTGTCAAAAACGACAAAATTGAAGGGCTTTATCACCCAATACTGGCTTTGAACTCTAAAGCAGACAAAGGCTTAATAAAAAACGATCTTACATTTGACGATAATGGTGATATATACATATTAACAGGGCCAAATCAAGGAGGAAAGTCCATTTACACACAATCTGTCGGAATTTTATATGCAATGCTCCATTTAGGATTACCGCTTCCCGCCAAAACTGCTGATATTAAAGCTGTTGACGGAATTTTAGTTCATTTCATAGATATAAAAGACCGCTCATATGTACACGGAAGATTATCCGATGAATGTGAAAAAATACAAGCAATAAATAAAAACATCACCAATAACAGTTTGTTTTTATTTGATGAAGCACTTTCAAGTACTAATTCTACCGAAGCGGTAGTTATCGCAACAGAAATTATCACCGCATATTCAGACATCGGTGCACGTGGAATATGGACTACTCATTTTCACGAGTTGTGCAGTTTGGAAAACTCATACACAAGCGGAAAAGCGAAGATCATTAATCTGTGCGCACGTATCGACGAAACATCGCACAAACGAGCATTTAAGATAATACGCGGTTATTATGGACAAAGCTATGCTATGGACATTGCGCGAGAATATAATTTAACAAAAGAAGAGATATTAAAAAGTATCAATAATTAATCAAAATACAAAAAGCTTTTTGCCAATACAGCAAAAAGCTTTTGTTTTTAAAACAGATGTGTGTGTTTTTTGAAAAAATCGTGGTAAGTGCGGACGTTCTCCAGCTCAAACCACTTTTTCGGGGTGACGGGATTGGAATCGAGATCGTAGATCTTGGCGCCCTTTGCCGCAAGGAGAAAGGGCGAATGGGTGGAGATGACGAACTGACATCCGTAAAAGCGGGCGGAATCCTCCAAAAAGGACACCATTTCCTGCTGCAGCTTGGGAGAAAGGCTGTTTTCCGGCTCGTCAAGCAGATAAAGGGCGTTTTCCTCTATTTTTTGAGTGAAATACACAAACGCGCTTTCGCCGTTGGATTTACCTGCAAGCTCCTTTGGCAGTCGGCGGGAGACGTAGGCTGACTTGGTGGACCGCTTCGCCTCAAGACACCGCTTGAATTCGTCGTGCTCCGCAAGAGAAGTGAACCGCGGCATAGGAGCTTCGTTGGTGAAATAGTGCTCATTCAAAAGCGCTTCCCGTCTGCGGTCGATGCCCTCGTTTACTGCGCGGACGTCGAGGAGAAAATCGAAGACGTCGTCGCTGGTTATCTTTCGGCTGGCAGTCGGCACCTTTTTTGCCTCCATCGCCAAAGAAAACTTGCACATATCAAGATATGAAACCATATAAGGGGTATCGTTAAACAAAGAAGAACGGGTGATATCCAGTTTTTCTGCAATTACGTTGAGCAGGGTGGATTTTCCCGATCCGTTACCGCCGTAAAAAATGGTTATTGGCTCGAAGGAGATATCCTTAAGCTCCTTTTGAGGAAACAGCTTGAAGGGATACACGTCGTTATGAGAATAACAGCCCATCTCAAGCTGATACGGAAAGGAAAGCAAATATCCGTCCTCGTCCTTGCGGCTCGGCAAAGTAAAGCTTTTTAAATACAGCATCTTTTCCACCTCCTTTTTTATAGTATAACATATAGCGTACTTAAATGCAACCGTCAATAATCGTTAAAATATTTTAACGATTATTGACGGTTTAGTATTGACAAACGTAAACAAACGTGATATAGTGTAAACAGACGACGGAAATGGCGCCCATTTGATAGGTCTATTTTTAAGTTCAGAAAGGAATGTTTTTATGTTTATAGAGGAAAGACACCAAGCGATTTTGGATATACTTGCAGAAAGAGGAAGCATATCCGTAACGGATATACAGACAATGTTTAACGTTGGATACGGTTCCGCGCAACGAGACCTGCGCATACTTGAGAAGCAAGGACTTTTAAAGCGCACTCATGGCGGCGCCATACCGTTACGGCAGGTTGCTGCGGGAAAGCCGAAAAACGTAACGTGCAGGGATTTTGCGCAAGAAAAAGAAAACTACGTCGCTATCGCCAAAAAGGCGGTTTCTATGATAAACAAGAATGACGTTGTTTTTATTACCTCCGCCACAGTTGGATATTTTATGGCTCGGGAGATACCTGCCGACCTGAACGTGCGCGCAGTCACGAACTCTATTATTATTGCAGAAGAATTAAGAAAAAAGCAAGGTGTGCAGGTTATTATGCTTGGCGGTGAAATGGATGCCAAGGGTAACTGCTACGATGCCTTTGCCATCGACACCGTAAAGAGATTAAGGTTTGACAAGTGCTTTATTACCGCCGCTGCTATAAGCGCCGACTTCGGACTATCTATACAAAAGTCCCAAGCGATAAGCTTTTGGAACGCGGTAATTGACAGTTCGAAGCAAGCAATAGGACTGTTCCCCACCGAAAAGATAGGATTTGAGTCTATCGTAAGCATCTGTCCCGCAAGCAGACTGAATACGCTTATTACAGATTGGAACGCCCTTGAAGAAGACCTTGCAAAATTTGACAAGCAGGGTATTGAAATTGTAATAGTCGAAAATGAATAATCACCCCGACAATGAGAACGCCCTGCTTTTGGCAGGGCGTTTGTTGCTTTTATTTTTTGGGTGCGTAGAGAAGGCGGATGACGAGGTCCTCCAGCGCTTCCTTATCTACGTGAAATTCGTAATACTTCTCGCCGCGGACGTTTTCGCCCTTGGGAGAAACTATCTCCTTTATGGAATAATCCGAAAATTTATCCACAAGGTTTGTAAGGGCGTTGACGGAGCAATCGGTTACGATATATTCCTCCACATCCTGATAAGCGGTCAGCGCAAATGAATCGCTTTCCTCAAGCTTGGCGGAAAGAGCCTTCATAAATCCATTGATATACTCCTGCTGGCGCTCCATACGGGACACGTTGAGCTGGTTGCCAAGGTCTTTTCTGCTGCGGACGAAGGTCATTGCCTGATCGCCCTTGAGAGTAAATTCGCCCTTGGTGATAGCGGGGTCAACTGCAGAAAAATCGTCCTTGACAGTGACGGTCACGCCGCCGACGGTATCGTTAACGATGCCGATGGCATCCATACGCATGGAAACGTAATAATCTATGCGGACGCCCATAAGGAAATCGGAGACCGTATTCTTTACGTTCTCACAGCTATCCTCCATACCGGTGCCGTAGGTATGGGAAAGGGCGAGCTGACCGTAATTACTGCCTGCAGGCTTGCCGCCCAAGCCGAGAACGGGCATTTTGAGCATAGTATCACGGTTGAGGCACAGCACGCTGCAGGTCTTGTTGGTTTCATCAAAAATAACGAGAGAAACCACGTCTGCCGCGCCGGGGTTATTATAAGAAGGGCTGGGAACCGCCTTACCCTCCTGATCGATACCGATAAAGAGCACCACTGTCATATCCTGCCGCGGGAAGTATTCAACTCCGTCGCGGATAACCGTCTTGGAAGATACGTCATCCCCTCCGCTTTGCTCATCAAATAAAACAGTGGACTCCAAAATCCGGAGCCCACTGAAGATCATAACAAGCACCAGGACAAGGATGAGTACCAGAAAAACTACGTTACGTATACTTTTTCGTTTACTCATAATATTATCCTATTCAAGTAAAGATCGGGGAATTACTGTTCAACTATTTTGCGGCGCGAAACTATAACCACAACAAGAGCTGCTGCGGAAGCTACCATAAGGATTACCCAAAGAAGGGTAGCGGAAGAAGAGTTATCGCCGGTAATGGGAGTATCGCCGCCGTTGGGAACGGATACGGAGATAACGCCGAGAATATCGAGAACTACGGTAACGGTGCCGTCGCCGTTATTTTCAGTCTTCTCTGCGGGAATCCACTCTTCGCCGTCAAATACCATAACGGTTACGGTCTCATCTTCGTCAACGCCGGTATCGAGAGTGATCTTGATATAAACGTCGTCCTTTTCAAGCTCAACGCGGCGGTCTTCGCAAATGAGCTTTGCATAGAACAGATCGCGTATTACCTTGTTGGGGTCTCCGTCGGGATAAGGAACCTTTATAGTACCATCGGAAAGCTTATTGTAAAGCTCCTCAAACATTTTCTTTTCGTCATCGGTAAGCTCTTCGTCCGTCTTATTAAGTACGTCCGCGATAGGAACGATAACGAGACACTCTTCGGGAACTACGTCGATAACCTTGTTCTCAGGATCGACAAGCTCAACGTCACCAACGATATCGGGGTGATCCTTGTAGCCGATACTGGGAACGAACTCGCTTTCCTCTGCAAAAGCGGGGCATACCATAGTGAGGCAGAGTACCAGCATTACAGAAAAGCAGATCAGTTTTTTCATATAATCATCTCCACATAAATTATCATAATATATTCAAAGCGCCAAAAAAGGAAGCTCTGTTTTCAATCCAATATCTCCCGCTCGTAGGAATTGATGCGGGATATTGCCTCTTCGCCGAGGCGGTTACGGATGACCTCCAACGCTTCTCCGAGATTGGGAAGGCGGGTCTCCATATTGTGGCAATCAGACCCAAGCAGGTGGATCTTATCCTGTTTAAGCATACGCAACGCCATACGCTGTGTTGTCTTGCGTATGAAAAAGGATGCGTTTGCTTGCACGTAAACAGGCAAATCCTCCAGCTTTTCGGGGATACCGAAGGTTCTGAAGGGTGCTATATACCGATCCACGTGAGCGATTACGGGGAATAATCCCTGCTTCGTATAGATTGCCTCAAGCTCTTTATACATAGAATCCGACCACGGAGGAAGCGGCATCTCAATAAGTATATACTTTTTTTCTCCGATTGTCAACCCCTTAATCTCCTCGGATTCGCTGATTCCGCGGAAAAAATACACTTCTGCACCCAAAATAATTTCCGGAAGAGGTCGATCGCCTGAAATATGCTTTTCAAGAAGCTCTGCCGAGAGCGCTCTTTTTTGCAAAAAAGCGCTCGGCGTATTGTACTGCGGGTAAAAATGGGGGGTTGCCACTACCCTTTTTATGCCTTGCGAATACTCTCTGCGGAGCATTTCCGCGGATTCCTCCACGGAAGCGCTTCCGTCGTCGATGCAAGGAAGAATGTGGCTGTGAAAATCCGTTACCGTGATGCTCATTTACGGTTTTTCCGTCTTCTCGGATTTTTCGGACTCCTGCTTTGCCACCTTCTTTGCGGCATGCTCGTAGCCGTAACCGTAGCCGTAACGGGAATACTTGGAATATCTCTTATAGTATCTTCTGTAATAACGCTTGTAATAACCCTTGCTGTAGCTTCCGCCGGATTCGGTAGCGCAGTTGTATACAACGCCCAGCATTTTGGAGCCGACGAAATCGAACTGACGGAGTGCTTCCGCAAGCACGATACGGTTACAGTAGTGCTGACGGACAACTACCAGCATACCGTCGGTAAGCTTGGCTACCGCCATAGCGTCACTAACCTCGCCTACGGGCGGGAAGTCGAGAATGATATAATCGTACGCCTCGCGGAGACGGGTAAGCAGACGGATCATTCTTGCGGAGCTGAGCAGCTCTATGGGGTTAGGCGGATTCTGACCTGCGGAGATAACGTCAAACGCATTCTCTTCGCCTTCGATACCGCACTTCTGGATAAGGGTATCCAGATGGACCTGATTGGAAAGATAACCGGATAATCCGGGGCTCTTTTGTACGGGAAGCTTATCGTTGATGGAAGGACGGCGCATATCGCAGTCGATAAGCAGAACTTTTTTATCAAGCTGAGCGAGAGTGTACGCAAGGTTTACGGAGGACAAGCTCTTACCTTCGCCGGACAGCGCACTGGATACGCCGATAACGTGGCAATCGTTTTCGTCCGCAAAGGAGAACTGAAGCTTGGTACGGAGCAGCTTGTACGCTTCGGAAGCGGCAAAGCTGATATTCTTACCGATAAGGCTGGGCTCAGAAGGACGGGAGGTGGCGTGCTTTTTCTTTCTCTTACGCTTGTTGCTTCCGTCGTATGCGTAATAGTAGCCTCCCTTGGAGGGTGCCGACATATCCGGCACGGCGGCAAGGATGGGATGCTTGCATACCTGCTCGATATCCTCCTCGGAACGGATGGTGATATCGAATATCTCCATAAGAACGATTGCGCCTACGGAAATGACCAAGCCTACCAAAAATCCGATGAGGGTATTTTTGGTATAGCTGGGAGAAGAGGGAGATGATGCAACGATAGCGTTATCCACTACCTTTGCGGAGGTTCCCTCGATAATATTCTTTATACGGTTGGGCAGGATGTACGCAACGGCGTTTGCTATTCTCTCCGCCTCAACGGGATCGGGACTGGTTACCACCACCTCGAAAATTTCGGTGGAGTTAACGGATGCGGCGGATATCATACCGCGCAATTCGCCGTAGGAGCGGTCTACTCCCGCGTAATCTATGATCTCGTTAAGAGAGGTGCGGGTCTTAAGAATAACGATATAAGAATCAACAAGGTTTCTGGAGGCGGTAAGGTTTGCGCTGGAAAGGGTGACCTGAGTATCGCCGATAGAAAGATTGCTGTTGTTAACGTAAAACATTGCGGAGGATTTATACATCGGAGTAACGAAATAGAAGGTGCCGAGGAAGGTTATAACGGCACAGAGAACGGAAACGAGTACGACGACCCAAGCCCTGCTCCATACAGCGCCGATAAGCCGTTGAATATCTATTTCCATTTTTTCGTTTTTGTCTACCGTTTTATTCTCGTTCATATAAAAGCTCCCGAAAAGTCAAAAAAATGCTTTCAAACAGTATTCCGCACTATATAAATAGATACAGTGTAATTATAACGCAAGCCAAAGGAAAATACAAGGGCTTTTTATAAAAAAAGTGCATTTTTTCAAAATAATTTAAAAACGAGGCAATTCTGCCCCGTTTTTGCCTTTTTATTTGTGTATCTGAGAAATATCGTATGGTGTGGTCTGGTAAACGAAATAATTAAGCCAGTTATAAAACAGCAGATTTGCGTGGGAACGCCACGTTACCACGGGCGGCTTGGTATCGTCGTCACCGGGGAAATAGTTTTTGGGTATCTCTATGGGAAGGCCTGCATTCTTATCGCGGAGGTATTCCTTGTTGAGGGTGCCCGCGTCGTATTCCGAATGGCCGAAGACGAAGACCTGACTGCTGCTTTCGTTTTTAAGTGCGTACACCCCTGCTTCGTCGGATGAAGCGAGTATCTTTAATTCGGGCACCGCCTCGATACACTCCCTCGGAACGGTGGTATGGCGGGAATGAGGTGCCATAAACACGTCGTCAAAGCCGCGGAAGAGAATGGAATTTTTGTATTCCACCACGTGGGGATACACGCCGAAAAGCTTTTTATCAAGGGGGACCTTGTTTATTCCGTAATGGTAATATAACGCCGCCTGAGCACCCCAGCAGATGTGGAGAGTGGAGTGGACGTTGGTCTTGGTCCATTCCATTATCTCGCAAAGCTCCTGCCAGTAATCGACCTGCTCGAAATCCAATTTTTCTACAGGTGCACCGGTGATTATCATTCCGTCAAAGGTGCGGTCCTTAACCTCGTCAAAGGTTTTGTAAAAGGAAAAGAGATGGTCGTCCGCCACGTTTTTGGAGCGGTGGGTCTTGGTATGGATAAGCTCCATTTCGATCTGCAAGGGAGTGTTGCCCAGCAGACGGGAAAACTGGGTTTCCGTTTCGATCTTGGTGGGCATAAGGTTGAGCACCAACAGCTTGAGCGGTCGGATATCCTGAGTTATTGCCCGTTTTTCGGTCATAACGAAAATGTTTTCGTCTGCCAGTGTTTTTACCGCAGGCAGGTCGTTGGGTATTTTTATAGGCATATAAGTATATTATCCTTTTTATATTTTTTCAAGCGCCTGAGCGATATCCGCGATAAGATCCTCGGTACCCTCGATACCGCAGGAAAGACGGATAAGGTCGGGAGTTACGCCGCACGCCACGAGCTCCTCATCGGAAAGCTGACGGTGTGTGGTGCTTGCGGGATGTAGACAGCAGCTTCTTGCATCTGCAACGTGGGTCTCTATTGCCGCGATGGTAAGCGCCTCCATAAACTTTTCGGCTGCGGCTTTTCCGCCCTTAACGCCGAAGCTTACGACGCCGCAGGAGCCGTTGGGCATATATTTCTGCGCCAGAGCGTAATCCTTATCTCCCTTGAGACCGCAGTATTTTACCCAGGATATCTTTTCGTGTTCGGAAAGGTATTCGGCAACCGCCTGCGCGTTCTTGCAGTGCTGCTTCATACGAAGATGCAGACTTTCGAGACCGAGATTGAGAATAAAAGCGGACTGGGGAGACTGCGTGGAGCCAAGGTCACGCATAAGCTGTGCGGTGGCTTTGGTTATATACGCGCCCTCGATTCCGAAGCGCTCGGTATAAGTGATGCCGTGGTAGCTTTCGTCGGGGGTGCAGAGTCCGGGGAATTTATCTGCGTACTTTGTCCAATCGAACTTGCCGCTGTCAACTATACAACCGCCCACGGCAGAGCCGTGACCGTCCATATACTTGGTGGTGGAATGGGTAACTATATCCGCGCCCCACTCAAAGGGACGGCAGTTTACGGGAGTTGCGAAGGTGTTGTCAATAATAAGAGGACAGCCGTGAGCGTGAGCCGCCTTTGCGAAGCGCTCTATATCCAGAACGGTGAGAGCAGGATTTGCCACCGTTTCACCGAAAACCGCCTTGGTGTTGGGACGGAAGGCATTTTCAAGCTCCTCGTCGGAGCAATCGGGAGAAATAAAGGTGAACTCGATACCCATTTTACGCATGGTAACGTTGAACAGATTAAAGGTACCGCCGTAGATGCTGGAGGAGGACACCACGTGGTCTCCTGCCTGAGCTATATTGAAAATGGCAAAAAAGGACGCCGCCTGACCCGAGGAGGTAAGCATGGCCGCAGTACCGCCCTCAAGCTGGCATATCTTTGCCGCAACGGTATCGCAGGTGGGGTTTTGCAGACGGGAATAAAAATATCCGCTTGCTTCAAGGTCGAACAGCTTGCCCATATCCGTGCCCGTATCGTATTTGAAGGTGGTGCTTTGGATGATGGGGATCTGTCTGGGCTCACCGTTTCCGGGGGTGTAGCCGCCCTGTACGCATTTAGTTTCTATATTTGCCATAAAAATCTATCTCCTCACAAAGTGGAATTACAACAATTCAAAATACAGTATAACACACAAATATGCAAAATGAAAGAGTTTGTACGATATTTTTTATTTTTTAATGGAAAAATCCCGTTTTTACAGCATATTCTTGACATTCCGCAAAGCGTATGTTATATATTTATTATACTTAATATATTATAGGAGGAACAATTATGAACAGTATCAAAAAGTATCTCGCAGAGTTTATCGGCACCTTTGTACTGGTATTCTTCGCCTGCGGAACCGCAGCCGTTGTAGGCTGTTCTGCGGAAAACGGCACCGGTTATCTGCTTACCGCTCTTGCTTTTGGTCTTGTTATCGTAGCGATGGCGTATTCTATAGGTAACGTATCCGGCTGTCATATCAATCCCGCGGTTTCTGTTGCGATGCTTATTAACGGCAAAATGAATATAATGGATTTTGCAGGTTACGTTATCGCACAGTTTTTGGGTTCTATCGCAGGTGCGGCAGTACTTATGGCGTTTGTGGGCAAGGAAAGCGGTCTGGGCGCAAACGCACTTTACAAAGGCAACATCTGGCTTTCCCTTCTTATCGAGGTGATACTCACCTTTGTCTTCGTTATTGCCATATTGGGCGTTACCTCCAAGGAAAATAACGGCGCTGTTGCAGGTATAGTTATAGGTCTTTCCCTCACCCTCGTTCACATTCTCGGCATTTCCTTCACGGGAACATCGGTCAATCCCGCCCGTTCCTTCGGTCCCGCACTTTTCGTTGGCGGAGACGCGCTGGCAAACGTATGGGTATTCATAGTCGCTCCTCTCATAGGCGGCGCTTTGGCGGCTGTGGTATATAAATTCCTCGTTTCCGAAAAGAAAGCATAGAAACAAGTATCCCGACAATCACCTCAACAACAAAAAGGAACTGTCTGTAAAAAGGCAGTTCCTTATTTTTGCATTTGTGGGGTGGTTTTCTCGGGGTATTTTTTATCTGTATCCGCTGGTGGATTCCTGAATATTTATATCCGATACCTTGTATCCCAGCACCTCGAGCGCCATTTCAAGCTCGTAATAGTTCTTCTGGTATTTGGGTCCCGTGATTATCGCCTTTATTGCAGAGGGCGGGAACGCCAGAGGCACGCAGGTATTTATCATATTCTTTTTTGCATACGCCTTTATTCCCTTTACCGCCCAGCCCTCGGGAAGGTTTTTGACGGTATGGGGATATTCGTATATAATACGCTTTTCGTTTTCGCTTCTGTAATGGTGAGTCTTGTAGTATGCGCCCGATTCGTATATCTCCTTTATGCGGGACATGGTTGCGTCCATCATAGCTCTGCCGGTGGTAAAGCCGCTGTTAAGGAGATATTCGTATATTTCGGGTATATGCTGCTTTATATCATCCTCGCGGACGTAGGAAATGGCGTGGTATTCAAGACCGTCCGCCTGCGCCGCCTCCATAAGACAGCTTTCATCAAAGCCGATAGCCACTCCGTGGCCGTCGTCGGCGAAGGACACCCACTGGCTTACCGAATCCTGATTTTTGCTGAAGCAGGCAACGTAATATGGGTGAGCACCGGAAGGACGCTCGTAAAGCTGTATTGCGCCCGGCTGACGGGCAATTTCAAGAAGGGCGGACAAGGCGTTTTTATTATCCTGATCGTGCTCCTCCAAAAGATTGAAAAACATATTGTAAACGCCGGTAAGCTCGTTAAGGTCGTTGAGGTTGCGGATATCCGTCATCCATATTTCCTTTTCCCTTAAAACAGCCAAGGCGGTAGACACGTTACAATAATAGTAGACCAAATTAGCGTTCATTTTCGTCTCCCGATTCCTTTACTCCTCGGAATTATACCACTTGCGGTTTTGTTTTGTCAAGGCTTTAAAAAGTCCCTCACAGCCTTCGTAAATATCCCTGTAGGCGATATCGAAGCGGTCTGTGAAATAGGGGTCGGCAACGTCGCCTCTGCGCGGAGTATAGTCCATAAGACGGCGTATCTTGTCCTTTTTATCGCCCTTGAGTATTAAGTGCATATTGCGGATATTGCTGGAATCCATACCGATAAAAAGATCGTAATTATCGTAATCCGCCCACTTCAACTGCACCGCACGCTTGTCTGCGCAGGAAATACCGTGCTTTTCAAGCTCGCGCCTTGCGGGAGGATATACGGGGTTTCCGATACCGCCGATGATCTCATCGGTGCTCGTGGCGCAGGAGGAAATGATAAATTCATTTTCCAATCCCGCTTTTTTGACCATATCCTTGAATATGAACTCAGCCATTGGGGAGCGGCATATATTTCCGAGGCATACGAACATTATTCTTTTCATTATTCCGCCTCCTCATCCATCGCTTCAAGATAAAAGCTGACGGGACGGAAGCCGTCGTTGCAGGATATCATTGCGGAGCGGGGATCCTTCATCCATCCGTCGTAAAAATCGCTACCGCCGTGAGCAAGTGCCATTACGAAGGAGGACATACTTTCCCACGCGCTGTCGCACATACCCGACGGCTTTTCCCAGCCGTTTGCAATAAAGACGGTTCCCTCCACCATATCGCAGGCGTGGGAAATGGGGTTTTCGTATTTATTTATAAGATCGTCGTAACGCGCAACGCGCATTACGGTTATTCTGACTTTCTTCATATGCCGTTCATCCTTTGTTTGGTTTAGTTTAATAATATCACATTTTCACGGTAATATCAACAAAAACAAAGACTCTTATATCCCCTTTTTTTGAGTTGTTAATTTTTTTACACGGTGTTGACTTTACCATTTTTCGCATATATAATAAATATGTAAGCTTTATTTTTGAAAAAGGCGGTGGAAAAAGACAATTGAATCTTAAACTAAAGAGAAAATAAAAGAATCTCTTTCCGCAGTACTGCCTATAACCGGTATCGTTCTTGCGTTGACGGTGTTTCTCGTTCCTCTTGAAATAGGAACCATGGCGATGTTTTTCGTCGGCGCGGTAATGCTTATATTCGGAATGGGAATGTTCCAGCTGGGTGCGGAGACCGCCATGTCACCCTTGGGCGAGAGTATCGGCGCATCGCTGACAAAAAGCAAAAAAATTGTTATTGCTGCGGTGATCAGCTTCGTGATGGGCGTGCTTATCACCATTGCCGAGCCTGACCTGCAGATACTTTCCCAGCAGGTGCCCTCTATTCCCAATTTCACCATAATAATAACGGTAGCCATCGGAGTCGGTCTGTTTCTCGCCCTTGCGGTGCTTCGTATTATTCACAGAATCGACCTTTCAAGATTGCTTATCATACTTTACGGCGTTTTGCTTCTTTTCTCCTTCTTCGTACCCAAGGAGTTCCTTGCAGTTGCCTTTGACTCGGGCGGAGTTACCACCGGTCCCATAACCGTTCCCTTTATAATGGCGATGGGTCTCGGATTGTCCTCTATGCGAGGTGACAAATCCGCGTCCAGCGACAGCTTCGGTCTGGTTGCCCTTTCGAGCATCGGTCCCATACTTGCCGTAATGATACTGGGATTTTTCTATAAGCCCGACGGAGCCTCCATATCCGAAACGGTGATACCCGAGGTTATTACCATGCAGGACGTGGCAAAGGCATTTGCCCTTGAGCTTCCCCGCTACGCCAAGGAAGTGCTTATATCCATGCTTCCCATCGTAGCGGTGTACGCAGTGTTCCAGCTTATCGGCAAGCGGGCTCACAAAAGACAGCAATTAAGAGTTATAGTCGGCTTTATATACACTTATATCGGTCTCGTTCTGTTCCTTTGCGGCGTTAACGTGGGCTTTGCTCCCGTAGGAAGCCTGCTTGGCGAACAGCTTGCAGCGGGAAACATTAAGTGGTTTTTGGTTCCAATAGGAATGCTTATCGGTTACTTTATCGTTAAAGCAGAGCCTGCCATACAGATACTCAACCGTCAGGTACAGACGGTAACCAACGGCGCAATAAGCGCAAGATCAATGAACCGCGCCTTGTCTATCGGCGTTGCGGTGAGTATCGGACTTGCGGTGCTCCGTATTCTTACGGGCATACCCATTCAGTACATAGTTATTCCCGGATATATCATCGCGCTGATAATGTCCCTTTTCGTGCCCAAGATATTCGTTGGTATCGCCTTCGACTCCGGCGGAGTTGCCAGCGGTCCCATGACGTCCACCTTCCTGCTTCCTCTTTGTATAGGATGCTGTCAGGCGTTGGGCGGAAACGTAATGACGGACGCATTCGGAGTGGTTGCGTTGGTAGCCCTTACTCCCCTTATCGCAATACAGATAATGGGTATCGCTTACCGCATCAAGCTCAACAAGCAGCACAAGGCAGACGCACAGGAATACGTAATTCCCGACGACAGCGATATGATCATCGAAATCGAGGAGGAATTTTAATATGAGCTCCGAAAAAAGAAAAGCATCCCTGCGTATAGGAGTGCTTATAACCTCACCGAAAAAAGCAGATAAAGCCGCGGAGATATGCCGTCAGCGGGATATCCCCACGGTGTACCGTATAAGCGGTCTTGGCACGGCGCCCAACGAAATGACGGACATTCTCGGTCTGGGAAGCCCCGATAAGGCCATACTCGTAACGGCGCTCCACAAGGAAAACGCAGAGGAAATACTTAAGGTTTTCAAAAAGCAGCTTAAGCTCGGCGCGGTGGACAGCGGTATTGCCTTTACCCTGCCCCTTACGGGAGCAAGCGCACTGCTTATACATATTATGGATAAATTACAATCCCCCCTTATCACCGACGGAAAGGATGAAGCACCTATGGCAACCACACATTCTCTTATAGTAGCCACCGTAAACCACGGCTTTAGTCAGGAGGTTATGGATGCGGCACGCACTGCGGGCGCAGGCGGCGGCACGGTAATACATTCCCACCGCGTAGGTGACGAGCAGGAGGCAAGCCGCTGGGGGCTCAGCTTCCAAGAGGAAAAGGATATGGTGGTCATCGTAGCCGACAACAAGAGCAAGCTCGATATTATGAACGCCATAAGCGAAAAATGCGGTATGAGCAGTGAAGCTCAGGGTATGGTATTATCCATTCCCATAGATACCGTTATCGGTCTCGATTAATAAACGCCTTTAACCAAAAACAACCCTTGCTTTTCGCATTAAGCAAGGGCTGTTTTTTGTTTATTTACTTTTCGTTGCCGCCGCAGCAGCTGCAGGAACCGTTGCAGTTATCCTTGGACGGGCAACAACCGTAGGGACAGCCGATACACTTTTTGCCCTTTTTCTTGGCGCGTATAATGTACCACGCGGCAAGTCCCACTATAAGGAGTATAACACATATAGCAATATAGTTTTCCATATTATTTTGCGCTTAAAGCGTACTCTTTCTTAATATTGGCGTTAGCTTTTACTATCAGCACGGTGATAACGGTTACGAATACCGCAACCACAGCCCAGCCGAGAACGGGCATCCATACGGGACCGAAGGAAGCGCCGGTGAAGAGGGTGCCGAAGAAGTATACGAGGAAGCCTACGGAGTAGCCTACGCCGAGCTGAAGTCCGATACCGCCCCACAGCCACTTTTTGCTCTTCATTTCGGAGTTCATTGCGCCGATAGCGGCAAAGCAAGGAGGAGAAAAGAGGTTGAACATAAGATATGCAAGGGCCGCAACCTTGGTAATAGCCATAATTCCCGCTACCTCTGCGCCTGCGCCCTCCATAAGGGCAAGTTCTTCGGTATCGATAAGATTTTCAAGTCCGACGAAGCATACCGCAAGAGTACCTACTACGTTTTCCTTGGCTATAAATCCGGTTATAGCCGCAGCCGCAAGCTGCCACGCAACGACGCCCACGATGGGAGCGAAGATATATGCAAAGGGAGTTGCAACGGTTGCGAGAATGGAATCAGCCGCGTTTTCAACGGGAGTAAGGCTCCAGCTGAAGGACTGCATAAGCTGAACCGCAAAGTTACATACTAGAATGATGGTACCTGCTTTTACCACGTAGGACCAGCCGCGCTGACACATGGAAAGGAATGCTCTCTTTACGGAAGGTGCCTTGTACTCGGGCAGCTCCATAATGAAGAAGGATTTTCTCTGCTTGTAGCCGGTGATCTTGTTTACGAGAAGTGCGGAGAAGAATATGATAACTATTCCCACGAAGTACATAAGAGTACCTACCCAGGAAGCCTCGCCGAAGAAAGCGCCTGCAAAGAGGGCGATAACGGGAAGCTTTGCGCCGCAGGGCATAAAGGGTGCGAGCATTGCGGTAGCTCTGCGCTCACGCTCGTTACGGATAGTACGGCAAGCCATAACGCCGGGAATGGCACAGCCGGTACCGATAACGAAGGGAATTACGGATTTACCGGAAAGACCTACCTTTTTGAAGATGGGGTCAAGCACTACGGAAACGCGCGCCATATAGCCGCAATCCTCAAGAAGGGCTATAAGGAAGTACATTACCATTACCAGAGGCAAAAAGCCAACTACTGCGCCTACGCCGCCGATGATACCGTCAACGAGAATGGAGGTGAGAAGGGGATTTGCGTTTTCCATAAGTCCGCCGACCCATTCGCCGAGCATTTCGATATAGGAAACGAGACCCTTTATCTCAATGTCGTTGGTTTCGTGTGCGGCGGTAAGCTCGTTACCGTCTACGGTAAGCGAGAGACCTTCCTCTTCATCAAAGGAATATTCGCCGTTTACCGTCTTGCCGTCGGCAATAAGAGTAGCGGTGCCGTCCTCGGCAAATACAAGAGAAGTGCTTTCCTGCACCCAAGTGCCGACTATGCCTTCATCGTCCGCGTCGGTATCGGGGTTATCTTCTTTAAACAGCTCGTAATCGGTGCCGTTATATGTAATAGCGATAGAATCGTCCTTTTCGAAAACGTAGCCTTCCGCGATCCAAGGACCTACCCAAGCCTGAGAGATCTGGAACACAAGGAACATTACCACGCAGAATATGGGAATTCCGCCCCACCAGCTTGTGAGAACGAAATCTATTTTATCCTGAAAATTCTTATCCTTGGTCTTTACCTTTCTGGTCTCTACCTTGGAAACCAGCTTGTTTACGTATGCAAAGCGTCTTCTGTCGCCTGCCTCAACGCTCTTTTTATCGGTAAGGTCAACGTCGGTCTGCAGGAAGGGTGCCTTCTGCTCCTTACCCTTAAGAGAAATTGCCGCTTTTACAACCTCGGAAAGACCGTTATCGCCGCGGGTGGTGGATACCGTAAGAACTACGGGACAGCCAAGCTCCTTGGAAAGAAGGTCGGCGTCTATTATGGTTTCCTTTTTTTCGTTGATATCCCTCTTATTGAGTGCGACCACGACGGGAACGCCCAGCTCGAGAAGCTGTGTGGTAAAGAACAAGCTTCTGCTGAGGTTGGTAGCGTCCACGATATTTACGATAACGTCGGGCTTTTCGTTTTTGACGTATGCGTTGGTGATGCTTTCCTCGGAAGTGAAGGGCGACATGGAATATGCACCGGGAAGGTCAACCGCGATAACGTCGTTCTCGCCGCAAAAGCTCTTTTTGATAGGGCTTTCCTTTTTGTCAACGGTAACGCCTGCCCAGTTGCCGACTTTTTCGTTTCTGCCGGTAAGCGCGTTGTACATGGTGGTCTTACCGCTGTTTGGGTTGCCTGCGAAAGCAATTCTCATTTTTATTCCTCCCGATAGGTCAGATGTGATAGGAAGTTAGCGAGGACTAACTCAAAGGCTAAAGAAAACAGCCCGTCAAGGCTTTTCTTTATTCAACGATTATAGCTTCACCAAGCTGATTATCGATGCTGTATCTGCCGTCCTTGATGGAAACCACCATGGTTCCCTTGCGGCGGGACACTACCGTTATACGCTCACCGCTGTAGCAGCCCAGCGAAAACAGGAAGGAGTTAAGCTCCTCGTCATCGGTTTCAATGCTCTGAATGATATATTCGTTTCCCTCAATAGCGTTCGTTAAGTTCATATGAAACCTACCTCAATATGTTATTAGCATATGCTAACCACGCATAATATACCACCGTAAAATGTATTTGTCAAGGGGATTTTTAAAAGTTTTTCAATATTTTTTAAAAGATAAAAGGACCGCCTTTTTAAGCGGTCCTTAAGCAAAATACTATTTATTCAATTTGGTTATTTCTTCCATAAACTGGGAAATATCCTTGAAGGAGCGGTATACCGACGCGAAGCGTATGTAGGCGACCTCGTCTATCACGCGTAATTTTTCAAGCACCAATTCGCCGATATAAGCGGAGGTGACCTCGTTTTGCAGAGCGTTCTGCAGATTGAACTGTATCTCGTCCGCAATAGACTCCATCTGCTCGCGGGAAACGTGGCGTTTGTCGCAGGCGGAGATTATGGAGCGGAGAAGCTTGCTTCTGTCAAAGGTCTCGCGGGATTTATCGCGCTTGACCACTACGAGAGGCACCGTTTCCACTATTTCATAGGTGGTAAAGCGCTTCTGGCACTTTTCGCACTCTCTGCGGCGGCGAATGGAGGAATGGTCTGCGGAGGGGCGGGAATCTATAACCTTGCTTTCGGGATAGGAGCACATGGGACATTTCATAATATACGCTTTTCCTTTCGGACTTTTTGTATTTACGTTATATTATACCACTATATTTTGTATTTGTAAAGAAAAATTTAAGCACCCGAAAAAGGTGCTTAAATAAATTATTGCTCTATAAATATCTTGCCCTCGATAAAGGGAGCTGCGTCCACGAACACGCTTCCCACGGAAACGGCGGTGTGTGCTATATTGCCCACGCCCTCCATAGAAAGGGGACTTACACCTGCCTTTCCGAGAATTGCGCCCTTCTGTACGGTGGTGCCCTCGGCTACGGTAATATCCGTAAGGTGGAAGTAATAGGAATAAATTCCCATACCGTGGCTTATGATAACGGTTCCGCCCGTAAGAGTGGTTTCGCCCGAGAAGACTACCTTACCTCTCTGCATAGAGGTGATGGAGGTGCCTGCGGCGACCTCGTATACGTTACCGGGAACGTATCCGCTGAAGGGAGCCTCCCCTGCAGTCTCATCGTTTACGACGATGCTCTTACCGAAGGATTCGATAAGGGTGCCGCCTCCGCACGCGGGAGCAAAGGGGCTGTCAAAGGTAAAGAACATTGCGCCGCCCACTGCTGCGGTCTCGTCTATTACCGCGGTCAATTCCTCGACCTTATCGTAGGCTATATTCTGCTTGAAGATATCGTTGGGATAATGGTAGGTGGCAAAGCCGTAATCGCCGTCCACCACCTCAAGGGTAAGCTCAACGGAGTTTTCGCCCGAGGTGAAAACGAGATCGTAAGTACCGGGCTCGTTTTCAAGTGAAACGGGAAGAATGGCGTATGCTATACCGCCCTGAACCTCAAATTCGGGTGCGGTGGTGATAAGGTCGCTTTCAAGGAATACGCTTTCGCCGTCGGTAAGCATATCCACGCGGAGAAGAAGTGTATCGCCGCGGGTGCAAACGTCGTGGGACAGATATACCCTTGCGGGGATATCGTAAAGTATCTTGAAGTTGTATTCAGCCGTGCCGAAATTATTGTCTCCGTCGCTTACCCAGCTTGCGCGTACGGTAACGTCAAGGGACGTATCTGCGGAATATGCAAGTCCCGAAAAGCTGCCGGGCGCTACGCTTTCGCCGTTGATGCGAAGCTCTACGGTTGTGGGCTCTACAGAGAAGGAAATGGAATTTTCACGGTCGGAATAAATGCGGAGGTCAAGCTCGTCCTTATAGGTATCGGAAATATTATCCTTGTAATAATTACCGTCCGCCTTTTTATAGGACCACTTATAGCTGGTGGGAGCAACGGTCTGAACTCTGTCGCCCGAAATTACGGTGAATTCGGGAAGGAGATCCTCTGCATAGAGATATTGAAACTCTTTTCTGACCAGAAGCTGTGCCTCAACGTCGGAGGGGAGCAGATAAAAATGTCCGTTTTCGTCTGCAAGAAGCACTTTTCCCGTTTTCTTATCGGGATACAGCTTGTAGTCTATACGCTTGTCCCCTCTGTCGCAGGTGACGGAGGCGGGAACGGAGGAAGCGGGAGGAGCAGTTATGCTGTCGTCCGCGACCGCATCAAGGTACACGTCAAGAAAGAAGGCGCGGGTATCCTCGTCGGTATAATCGTAGGTCTGACCGTCGCCCGCAGTGACGGAAACCGACACCACCTCGGTAACGGGAATATTGTGGTTTACAAAGGTTACGGCGAAATAAATTATAAACCCGAGGGGTATAAACATAAGCACCGTAAAGAACGCCCGAAGGCCGCTGTTTTGTTTGTTCATTTTATCCTGCCTTTACTGGGAGACCTTTGCGCTGTTAAACGCATTGATGACCGCGGTATTGTCGGGTGCGACGGAGAATACCACGTAGTTTCCGTCCACCTTAAGCTCTGCGTTAAGGGTAAGCTGATAGTTGTCTGCGTTGTACTCCTTCTGCACGAGCTGCATATCGGTAAGGTATGCCTGAAGATAAGTTTCTATCTCCTCTGCCTTTTCCGCATCTGCCGCCTCAAAGACCGCTACGCAGGCGCAGTTGCCGACGCTCGCTTCAAGAAGCCAGGCAAAAAATCCGTTTACGTACATATCCTCGGATATGCCGGTATCGTTATAGATGCTGTCGGCATCGTACTCAAGAAAAGCGTATCCCGTAGCCTCTGCCATAGCGGTGCCCGCTTCCTTTACGTTTACGGTAAAGCTTCTGCCGCAGGAGCAAAGAAGCAGAGAAACCGCAAGCAAAACAAAAAACATCTTTTTCATATCAAACACATCTCCGTTATTTTAACATATTATAACATATTAATTATATACGCACCGTCCCTTTTAGTCAATGGCTTTTTGGTATAAAATTTTTCCTTTGCGGAAAACATAAGGATCGGGAGTGTGAAAAAAGTGCGTGAGGAAATAGAAAAACGGTTTGAAAATTGCTCGGATTTTATATCCAGAGAAATAATTCTGGGTAAAAAAAGATTGTTTATCTGTTTTTTGAGAGGTATGGCTGACAGAGGCTATATCTCCCGCGAGATGATTTCCCCCATAACCGAAAACGACGGAAAGGGCAGCCTTAAGGAAATACTTAGTTCTGTAACCGCGACCGAGCCAAAGGACGCAAACGAGGCGGTGGCGGCGGTGCTTGACGGTCAGGCGCTGATAATATGCGGAAACGAAAGTATTGTGGCAAACGCGGCGGCAACGGTAAAAAGGTCTGTAACCGAGCCCGATACCGACATTACCGTACGCGGTCCCAAGGTCGGCTTTACGGAGGACTGGGAAATAAATCTTGCCCTCATACGCAGATGCGTGAAATCCGAAAATCTTAAATCCGTACCCGTTATAATGGGTGACGTTACAAGCACGCGCGTAGCGGTCGTATGGATAGAAGGCAGGGCTGAAAAGGGTATGCCCGAAAGGATAATAAAGGACCTTAAGGAGCAAAGAATAACCGGACTTACCGATTCGGGAAATCTTGAAACTCTTCTTACGGGAAACGGTATGATACCGACCTTCGGAAGCTCGGAAAAAGCGGACAAGGTGGTTTCCAAAATAATAGCGGGGAGAGTGGCAATAATTTGCGACGGGTCGCCCTTCGTGCTGACCGCGCCGTACGTTTTCGCGGAGGCACTGCAGGCGTCCGACGATTACTACCGCTCCCCCGCATACGCCACCTTCATACGCTCACTGCGGTTTTCCGCAATGCTGGTATCGCTGTTTTTGCCTGCGCTGTTTTGCGCCGCTTGGTATCACGCTCCCCAATTATTGCCCGAAGCCATACGGATATCCTTGGAGGAATACGCCGCCAAGCTTCCGATGCCCGTATGGGCAGAGGTCTTTGCCGCCCTCACCGTCTTTGAGCTGCTGCGCGAGGTGGGAGTTCGGATGCCCCAACGGCTCGGTGACGCCGTGGGAATAGTAGGCTCGCTTATATTGGGAGAGGCAGCGGTAAGCGCAGGGCTTATCGCACCTACCACCGTAATGGTAGTCGCCCTCTCGGAGGTGACCGCCTTTATAGTACCGGTATATATGTATTCGTCGGTCATTGCCAGATATATTCTGCTGGCGGCAGGCTGGCTTGCGGGGTTCCCCGGGGTGTTTGCATTCGCATCCCTTATATTCTGTCTGCTTTGCTCAAAGGAAAGCTTCGGCAAGCCTTATATGACACCGCTTGCACCCCTTTCAAGGGAAGGACTGCAGGATTTTATCACTGCCTTCCCCGGTAAAACGGTGTTCAGGAGAGAAAAGCTTTGACGGCGGCATTTGCGGCAGTGGTGACCGTTTGCGTAGCGGTCACCAACGCCACGCCCATAGCGGGAGTTATATTTGCGGTATCGGCGGCGGTGCTTTCAAATATAAAGGGGCTGAGATATTGCACTCCCTATGCAATTCCACTGCTTTTTGCGTTATGCGGACTTACTCTGCCCTTAAAATCCACGCTGATAGTTTACACCTGCTGTCTTATAATGACGGCGGTAAAGAAAAACTATTACTATCCCCTGCCCATACTGCTTGCCGTGGCGGCGGTGGCGGCAATAACGGGAATGAGGGGAAGCGCGTGCCATTCCCTGACCGAGCTTGCGCTTATCCCACTCATTCCCTGCGCGGCGGGATGCGCGCCCAAAAGCAAAATAAAAGGCTTGTGCATTGCCTTGGCGGTTTTAATTCCCGTGACCTTCAGCTCGGGCGGAGTGCTCGTGGTATGCTTACTGCTTCCGCCGGTAATACCCGTTCTTTTATGGGGTGCAAAGCGCATAAAATGTGGCGGGAGGAATGAAAAATGCTTATAAAGCAGATATTGAAATCCGAAAACGGGGAGGACGCGGTGTATATAAACCTTTCACTCCCCGATTTCGGAAACGGGATACTTAAAAAGAAGGCGGAGCCGTTTTACAGGGAGTTGGCGGAAAAATATATTTTATTTGCAAAAAAACGTCTTTTACCCTTGGCGGTAAAGACGCAAGTCAAGGAGAATTTCAAGCCCTTTTCCGCTGTGATGAAATACGTAACGGAGGAAGACGAAAAGCAGATGACCGTAAAAATACGCACCTTCGTCTTTGACGGAGCGATCCGTCGGGAGGGAAGGACGGCAATACAAAGATGGGATAAAAAAACGGGTATTCTTTTAGGCAAAAAATAAATATTTTTCTTTACTTCCTTTTTTTGCTATGGTATAATCAAGGCAACACATCAAGGAGTGGTGAAAAATATGAAACAGTTAAACGTAGTCATACTCGGTCAGGGCAGAAGCGGCAGAGATATTCACGGTCTGCATCTGAAAAAGGATACCGAGCGCTTTAAGGTTATCGGTGTCGTTGAGCCTATGGAGGTACGCCGTAACCGCGCCGCCGAAGAATTCGGTTGCGAGACCTTTACTTCACATACACAGCTTTACGGCAGAACCGATATAGATCTCGTCGTTAATTCCACACCCAGCCATCTTCATTATTCCGTAACCAAGGATCTTCTTGAGCACGGCTTTAACGTGCTTTGCGAAAAGCCCTGCGTTCCCACGGTAAAGGAATTTGACGAGCTGTGCGAAATTGCAAAGAATAACGGAAGAATATTCCTCGTATTCCAGCAATCCAGATTTGCTCATTATTTTGAAAAGGTAAAGGAAGTTATCGCTTCCGGAGTGCTTGGCAGAATCGTTCAGGTGGGCATTCAGTTCAACGGATACGCACGCCGCTGGGACTGGCAGTGTTGCCGCGAATTTAACGGCGGTAATCTTGCAAATACAGGCCCCCACCCTCTCGATCAGGCGCTTAATATTATGGATATGTACGACGGTATGCCCGAGGTATTCTGCCGTATGGACAGATGCAACACCTTCGGCGACGCGGAGGATTACTGCAAGCTCATCCTTACCGCGCCGAATAAGCCTCTTATCGACCTTGAGATTTCTTCGGCGGACGGATATCCTCTGTTTACATACAAGCTCCACGGAACACGCGGTTCTCTTAAGGGCACTATGGCTCATATAGACTGGAAGTATTTTATTCCCGAGGAAAACGAGGAACAGCATCTTATAAAGGATCCTCTTACTGCAGACAAGGTAGAATGCTTCCCTGCTTACTGTACCGAAAAGCTTAATTGGCACGAGGAAAGCTGGGAAGGCGACCCTCAGGCTCCCTTTATCGCCGCTGTACAGACATATTACGACCAGATATACGCACTCTTTACCGAAGGCAGAGAACACGATATCAAGCTTTGTCAGGTACGCCAGCAGCTTGCAGTCATCGAAGAAGCACACAGACAGAACCCCCATATAGGTAAATAAATGCACATAAAAATCCCGCGAGAAAATCGCGGGATTTTTTAATGCTTTGGTGTGTTCCACCCGGAGCAAAAACTCTCCCCGAAAGCTTTTTTCGGGGAGAAAAGGGTGGTTTATTCGGTTGCGGTATCTTCGGGGATATCCGGAAACACTGCAACAGAAAGTAATGTCGTAAGAGTTGAATCCCAACCGTCTCTGGTAAGCTCTATAGACAAATCATACTCGCACGCCAACTCTCCGTTTATAATGGTTAGCGTTTTTTGAGTAACGTCATACGAATCCAATTCATAAATGGTTGTGTTCAAATAGGCTTTGACATAATCGTCAAGCGCTTTATCTGCTTTTTCCATATCCAACGGACAGCTTTCGTACTCGTCAAAACTGGCGTTAGGCAAAAACACGGTAATCCTACCATCTTTTTCGGTGTTAAACAAGAACTCGTAACGGTCAGAAGTATCAACACCATCTATAGCATATGTGTACATAATAACATAAAAAGATACCGTTACATTTGAATCGGGTTCAGGAATATAGAAGCTGTCTACAGTTCTACTCGAAGTTTTTCCCGGAACACTGTACACAAAATCCGTTTTGTAATTAATTGTGTATCCGGACATATCGTTTATGCCAAACTTTTTCAAAAAGCTCTCTGCCCATTCACGAAATTCAGACTCGCTTCGAAATGTTTCCGGAGCGTCCGTAAGTGTTTTTGGTATGCTGAACCATGCAAGTTCACCGCTGTCCGTAAAAAACTTAGCTTCTAATTCTCCGTTCAGCGTGTTTAAACGATACCTTTGTCTCTCATTGTATACATAATTATCAGAATTCACATACTCGAGATTAAACGTCTTTTCATTAAAACTGAAAACTCTCTGTTTTTTAACATCTTTGTCGACAAACAATTTACTATCGTGAATAAAGTTTTCGTCTTCCTTGAAATAATCGCCATCTGTTGTTCCAACTCTTACAGCAAAATAGGAATCGGTTTCGCCGTCGGGTAAGGGCATATCTTCAGAACAAGAAAAAAGTCCTAAAACCATTACTGCCAACAATACGGATATCACTGTTTTTTTCATAATAACCTCCTTAATTTCCTTTTATGGGTTGGTTATTGCGCAGACAATCTTTTCTCACCTAAAACTTTCGGGGAGAAGAGGGTGGTTTATTCGGTTGCGGTATCTTCGGGAACGTAGGGCTCCATTCCGAATGAAAGCAGCCATTCTTCGGTGGGGCGGGAAGTGAAATCATACAATAAAATTTCACACGTATTATTTTCATCGAAAATAAATAGGTCGATTTGATAAGGAACGGTATCCGATACGTCGCCGAGATCATGGTTCAATTCCAACGCATATTTTTCACAAACAAATATTTTCTTGTTGCCGCTTTCGAGAGTATATTGAATGGCTTTTAAACTCCCTTGTGAAGTCGTATAATAATACTCAGTCGCGTTTCTGTCCGATACAGTCTTTGTTTCTCCAAGCGTAAACAAAGAATTATCTATATAATCAACATAGCCTGTTTGATACCGCTGATTGAAAATCTCAGATACAGAACAGATAAAAAAACCGTGCACGTTGTCAGAAAACTGTAAAGAATAAGAGTAGTCGGCTCCGCCCCAATATACTTTTCCCACACTGCCTTGTTCCGGTAAAGCAGGCACAAATAACTTATTTATATCGCAAACAATAACTCTTCCGGATTCATCATGCGTGAAAACTTTTTGAATATGTGCCAATTGGTATTCAGTAAAGCCGTTGTTCTTAATTTTTGAGTATAATTCCGATATGCTTTTAAACGACAAATCGTGCATAACGTACGGCGCCATATTTTCATATGAATAAGCGTCGGAAAAATTCTTCTTCAAATGCAGATAACATATATCGTCTTCTGTAGCAATAGTGTAATTATCGTTATCAATAATTTCGTTGTCAGAAGCGTGTGAGCAAGAAGATAAGCAAAACAGTACCAGCAACAAACATACGAACGTTTTATTTAATTTACGCATAATCGTGTCCCCCACTATATAAATGTTAAAAAAAGGAGTTTTGTCTATAAAAAAGTTTAAAATTTTTTCCTTCGAATAAATTATAACATACACACGCGCGCCATTTATGAACAAATTGTAAAATCCCGCGAGAAAATCGCGGGATTTTGTTATTACTGCTTATTCTGTTCTTTCCAACGCTGGAGTCGTTTTCTGTTTCGCTTCTTAACGAGGACGATTATGAGCAGCACTATAAGTCCTATAACGCCAAAGACGCAGAACACGGGCATTGCCCCGACAAGGAACACCGCAAGGTCCTGACAGAATTCCCAGAATCCCGTCCAGGTCTTTAAGAAGGTGGTGGAGATACGCTCCCAGAAGGTAGGCTCTTCTTCCTTTATTTCGGTATATTCGATAACCTCGGTTATGGTAAGGTCTACGGTGGAATAGCTTACTTTACTGTCAAAGACGTTAAGCTTTGAGCGGTACGCCTCTATCTCGCCGATAACCTCGTACAGATCGTCCTGAAGGGTACGTATATCGTTGAGCGAGGTTGCCTGCTCAAGCATTTTTTCAAGAGCCGCCCTTTTTGCCTCAAGAGTATTCATACGGGATTGGATATCGTAATACTCAAGAGTAACGTCGGTAGTGGTTTCGGAGGAGGAGATGATATTAAGCATATCCTCGGTCTTTTCAAGGAAGTTATCGAGCTTTTCCGCGGGAATTCGGATGGTATAAACGGCGTTGCGGGAGCTTTTTCTGTTTGAGCCGAGGCTCTCACCGCCGGTCACGCTGGATTTTTCCACGTATCCGCCGTTTTCGGAGATCTTGTTTTTAAGAGTTTCCAACGCAGTATCAAAATCCTTGGTCTCGCCGCGGAGAACTACGTTGCGGATTATCTTTCCGTTGGGATTGACCTCGGTAACCCCTTCGGTGGTGCCTACCTCGGTCTTATCGCCGTTGGTATCGGTATAACCGTTTTCGGGCTCGTTTTCATAGTATCCGTCACTGCTTGCGGAGCATGCGGAAAGTAACAGCAGAGCAGACACGAGAAGAAACACGAATAAAGTGCGGATATAATTTTTCTTCAAAATAAAACACCTCGTTTTTCAAAAAAGTGAGTCCGTGAAAAAAGCCGAAGCCTTCCTTGCTTTAATTATATCATATCCCATAGGGACATGTCAACGAAAACGTGTAAAAGACGTGATAAACCCTTGAAAAATTTGTAAATTTTGTTTATTGTAAAATACCGCCGAAGTGCTATAATTGTCACTTGGTAAAAAACGCTTACAATATAATAATAAAGGAAGTACGGAAAAATATGAAAATATTTGAACCGAAGATAATCTCCTCCCTGAAAAGCTACAGCAAAAAGCAGGTGGTAAGCGATATCGTGGCGGGAATTATCGTCGCCATAATCGCGCTGCCCCTTTCCATAGCACTTGCCATCGCCAGCGGAGTTTCTCCCGAAAAGGGACTTTACACCGCTATTATTGCGGGATTCGTTATCGCCTTGTTCGGCGGAAGCAAGGTTAATATATCGGGACCCACCGCGGCATTTGCCACCATCGTTGCGGGAATAGTCGCGACTCACGGCACGAGCGGACTGGTTATCGCCACCATAATGGCAGGTATACTGCTTATACTTATGGGCGTCCTTAAGTTCGGAAGCCTTATAAAATACATTCCTCACGCCATTACCACCGGCTTTACCTTCGGCATTGCGGTGACCATCGTTATCGGTCAGATAAAGGACTTTTTTGGTCTTACCTATCCCGAGGGAACCCACGCCGTGGAAACCATGGAAAAGGTTGAAGCGGTAATAAAGTCAATCACCACCGTAAACTGGCAGGCTTTGGTAGTGGGTGCCGTTGCATTGGCGATACTCATAATCTGGCCTTATATAAGCAAAAAAATACCCGGCTCACTTATTGCGGTAATCGTGGGAACGGCTATGGTGAAGCTCCTTAATATGGACGTTAACACCATAGGCGATCTTTACACCATTTCGGGATCCCTCCCCTCCTTTGCAATGCCCGAATTGAGCTTTGACCTTATCCGACAGCTTATCCCCTCGGCCTTTACCATTGCAATACTTGCGGGAATAGAATCTCTCCTTTCCTGCGTGGTATCCGACGGAATGATAAACGACCGCCACAATTCCAACACGGAGCTTATCGCGCAGGGACTCGGTAACATCTGCTCCGGTCTATTCGGCGGTATTCCCGCCACCGGCGCCATAGCGCGTACCGCCGCCAACGTGAAAAACGGCGGTAGAACTCCCGTTGCGGGAATTATACACGCGGTAGTACTGCTTCTCATCCTCGTGGTGCTTATGCCCTTCGCCGCTTGGATACCTATGCCCGTTATCGCCGCAATACTCTTTATCGTTGCCTATAATATGTGCGAATGGCGTCAGTTCGTCCGTATATGCAAGACTGCACCCAAGAGCGATATCGCGGTGCTTGTAATCACCTTCCTGCTCACCGTTATATTCGACCTCGTAGTGGCTATTGAGGTGGGTATGCTTCTCACCGCAGTGCTGTTTTTACGCAGAATGGCGGAAAGCACCAATGTGCGCCACTGGACGAAGGCTGACGAAATGCTTGAGTCCGACGGCGGCAGACTGAAGGATATTCCCGAGCACACCGACGTTTTTGAGATAAACGGACCTATGTTCTTCGCCGCGTCCGATAAAATTTCCGTTCCCGTACGCGACGGAGTGAAGATAATAATTATCCGTATGCGTAACGTGCCCGCTTTGGACGAGACCGCTATGCGCGCACTCCGTTCGGTATACAATATCTGCAAGAGCAAGGACGTGCGTGTATTTATATCCCACGCCAACGAGCAGCCGTACTCCGTAATGAAAAAGGACGGATTCGTTGCAGAGATCGGTGAAGACAGATTCTTCCCCCATATCGACGCCGCGCTCGAAGCCGCACGCAACGTGCAGATATAATTTAAGTTGACAAACAAAGCCCGATGTGTTAAAATACTCGGGCAGAATACGCGGATGTGTCGGAACTGGCAGACGAGCCGGTCTTAGAAACCGGTGCAATTGCGTGCAGGTTCAAGTCCTGTCATCCGCACCAAAGCATTCAAACCCGAACCTTTTACCGATTGGTGAAACGTTCGGGTTTGTTGTTTTCTTAAAAGATGTTAAATAGCCTTTGTTTGTGGCAGTACAGAGTTAGTCGCTCTGTACATTATCTCCGATTTTCCTTGATATATTGTACTATATGGACATAATGAAATTCACTTCAGTCCATTACTTTCACACAGTCCAAAATTTTATGCGTCGTTTCATGCGTCAGACAAAATAGCATCTCAAAATCGCAGAACCAACGACAAACGGAAAACCGCACATAATGCTTTTCCTCCATTAGTCATTAATGTGATTAAAAATTCACGATACGTTGCAAAAAACCAATTATACAATATAGCCCATTGGTATCACAATTCCTTTTCTGTTGGCTAAGTCGGAATTTCGGAAGTTCTACGATTGGTAGCATTGATCTTTTTTGCACAATTCCATGCTTTAAAGTACAGATCAACCTCATCAGTAGATACGCCGTTCATAATCTTTTTTGACGGTAACGCTTTTGTGAATTCGGTTTCTTCTCCTCCGCGATCACGATAATCCATCAATTCATCTAAGGTATCATTTAGGATTTTAATTGACAAAAAAGAACGAGTGTTATAATCATTCTCATTGATTTGAAGTTTTCCTTCTACCACAGGAAGAAATTCCGCGATTCCTTGATCGTTTGTTACCGGACCATAATAAAATTTACCATCCATGTTCATTTTAACAACATTAACAAAAATAGCATCTAATCCTTCAATCAATTCAATCGACTGCTCAGTTATATAAAATTCTCGAATGTTATTAAATGCGACAACCTTTGACTCGGTTACATCTGCACCAGAGAGCGAAGAATTATTAATATCAAATTTCTCGGTGTTGTAAGATGCAATGACCTCACCCTCGACCTTAACGTAGTTTTGCAAAACACCATTTTGAGACAATCTGATTGTGTCACTACTTATTTCACCAATATTAATTATTGCATAAGGTGTATCTGCCTCACCAACCCATTGTGACGGCTCAAAAACAGGATCGTTTATAACGGGAAGATTTGGGCGAGATCCCGAATCCGTAGAACCTTGATCTATTACAGAAAAACCATTGTCCCTTAACGACAAAGGAACAAATATTACCGAGCAAATGACAAGAACAGCAACCATTACAGCCGCAAGAACACGCTTAACGGGAACGAACTCTCGCTTGTTGCGCAAAGGCTGTTGTGCCCTTACCGAATCAAGAAAATCCTTAGAAAGAATATCTTGCTTCCTCGCTCTCATAAACATATCTGCATCGTTTACAAGAGTCTTTTTTATTCTTTTTTCAAATTTCATCAGGGTCACCTCGTTAATTTGAGTAGTATGCCTTGAGTTTTTTTATCGCTCTCTGATATCGTTTTTGTGCAGCATCACTTGTTATGCAAAGAAAATCAGCAATCTCTCTGAATTTCATTTCCGATTCAATGTGCAACAAAACAACTTGCCTTTCATCATCAGTTAAGCTATTCAAAGCATCGAATAAGGTCATATTAGATATGAATGAAACGTCATAAGAAAACTGAGGATCGTTTTCAATATCATCCAAAGATATGTGCATCTTCTTGTCACGAAGATATTTAAGTGCTTGATTTCGAGCAATTGATAAGATCCAAGCTCGCGCATTACTCATAGGTTTATAAGTATGGGCACATTTTACGATTTCGCAAAGCACTTTTTGGAGAACATCTTCAGCATCATGATGATTTTTCAAAACGGAATATGCAATAAAATAAACCTGTTTGCCTATAGAATCATAAACATCTGAAAGAGCATCAATATTGCCCCTCGCTATACCAATAATGGCCTTATTGCAAACATAATTCACTTTAAAGTTATTAGACACTTCATTCACCTCCATTCTGCCTTCATAAACTATATACCTTCAGCAATCCATTTTCGGACAAACAAAAATATACTTTTTTAAAACTCATTCACGTCTTTCTTTTCTCTTTAGAATCTCTATAAAATTCCAAGCAGCGCCCCAATCAAATATAACACTTGATCGACAAGAAGTATTCCTTATCCAAAACAAACTGCTGACCGCGAGAAGAAGCGTATGGCGGATTTCCTTTTCAATCAACTCACCGTTGATCAAAATATCATATTTCTCGATATCTACGTTATTCAGTCATGCACCGTTTTCGTAGTCATACAGATCACCATAATGGTTTATTATATCATATTTGCAAGAAATCCAATAGATAATAAAGCGTTCGCTTTATTATTTAGAAATCATTTCATAATTACCCGTACTTGCTTTCAAACAATAAACAAAAAATGACCACCTGAGTTTAAAGTGGTCGTTTAATTAAGGACATGATTCTTGTCAGATTACTTGTTTACATCATCTTTAACGGACCTTACCTACCTTGAATGCATGAGCCTTGTATGCTGTGATGGTAACAGTTTATACGATTTGAGGGTTCTCATCGGTATGCTCACCACGCTCACATATTTCAAACGTACCGAGGCCAACAAGCGGTTAGTTAACCGAACTTAAATTAAAGGTGAGCAAATTTATCCAAGCGGCTTCTTTGGACTTAAAATCATCTGCTTTTACACCAAAGTATGCTATTGCATCACAAATTTGCGCATAACTAAAAACCTGATAAACGCCGTATATCTCTACGACGACAAGCTGGTTATAACATTCAATTATAAGGAAGCATGCAAAACCGTAACCTTAGAACAGGTAAACGGTTCGATTATAGAATGCTCAGGTGCACCAAAAAACGGCATTGCCCTCGTGGCGATGCTGTTTTTTGATATGTGAGGACTTGAACCTCAAGGAGGCTGGCGGCGTTAAATATGACAGTCCGGTGGACTGTCATCCGAAATTTATGTGGACATTTTTTCGGCAGCGTGTTAGAATGTATACGAGAACACCAAATAAAACGGGAGTGGACTTTATGAATAGAATTACTATGATTACGGCTTTATTGCTTTCATTCGTACTGTCGGCGGGGGCTTTATGCGCTTGCGGAAATAACGAAGAAAGCACTACCGATAATTTTTCAAACGGCAATTATTCCGAAACGGTCAGCGAAGGCTCTGAAATCCCGGAAGAAGTAAGCGAAGAAAATTCGGATATTTCCGCAGAGATAAGCGAGGAAGAGCCGGAAACTTCCGAGCAGGAGACGAGCGGTGAAGAAACGGAGATTTCGGAGGATGAAACGAGCGCCGACACCTCCGCGCCGGACGAAGAGCCCCTTCCCGACGAGGAGGAAAATGTGCTGAGATACGACGTGGTCGTTTACGGCGACACTGCGGCGGCGGTGGTTTCCGCGGTTGCCGCAAGCCGTCAGGGAGCGACGGTTGCCCTCGTGGCGCCCAATACACAGCTCGGCGGAATGATGTCGGGCGGTCTGTTTGCCACCGACGTAGGAAACGCAAGCGTTATTGGCGGAATGGCGAAGGAATTTTTCCAAAGAAACGCTTTTATAAAAGGCAACGATTCGGGCAATGCGGTGGATTGGAATTTTGAGCCCCACGTTGCGGAGGAGATCTTTGCCGATATGCTGAACGAAACCAAAAGCACCCAATATCCCGTAGAGGTGTTTTTGGGAGAAAGATTGGTTGAAGGCACAGGCGTCGAAATGCACGGCACTGCCATTACCAAAATAATATGCGAAAGCGGAAAGGAATTTGCCGCTTTAAACTTTATAGATGCTTCTTACGAGGGTGACCTGATGGCTCAGGCAGGAGTTTCCTACACCTACGGCAGGGAAGGACGCGAGGAATACGGTGAATCTCTGGCGGGTGTCGTTTCCCCCGATATTCAGGGCGCAAGCAACCATAATTTCAATTTTAAGATAGCCGCAAGAGATGAAAACGGAAATCTGAAGTACAAAGAGGTAAGCGAAGAGCCTCTCGCGCCCTACGGAACGGGAGATAAAAAAATCCAAGCCTATAATTTCCGCGTATGCGTAACCAATAATAAGAGCAATATGCTCCCCTTTCCCAAGCCGGAAGGATACGATCCCACACGGTATACTCTGCTTGCGGATTATATCGACGCGTGGGTAAAAGCAAAAGGAACCGCTCCGACAGTATATAATCTGTTCGGGGTGGGACCCGGTGTAAACGGCAAGCACGATTTTAACAATAACGGTGCTTTTTCTACCGATTATATCGGCGGAAACTACGATTATCCCGATGCCACGTACGCACAACGTAAGGAGATATGGAACGACCACTATAATTACGTTGCGGGACTTTTCTATTTTCTTGCAAACGATCCATCCGTTAACTCTTCCGTGCGAAACGCCATGTCCCAATGGGGAATACCCAAGGACGAATACGTGGAAACCGACAACTGGACCTTCCAGCTTTATATCCGCGAGGGACGCCGAATGATCGGTGAATACGTAATGACACAAAGGGATATTGAAAAGGGCGGCGGAAAAAATTTAACAAAGCAGGATACTATCGGTATGGGATCCTATAACAGCGATTCCCACAACGTTCAAAGATATATCACTTCAGACGGATATATCCGAAACGAGGGCAATATGGAGGTCAACGTAGACCCCTATGAAATTTCCTACAGAGCCTTATTGCCCAAAAAAGCCGAGGCGGATAATCTTTTGGTAACCTGCACCCTTTCCGCGAGCCACGTTGCTTATTCCACCATCCGTATGGAGCCCCAATATATGATCATCGGAGAAGCGGCAGGCACAGCCGCGGCTATTTCGGTGCAGGACAAAACCAAGGTCCACGATATTGACGTAACCAAGCTGCAAAGAATTCTGGTTGCCAACGGCGGCGTGCTTACGCTGACCAAGGCGGAATTGATGAACTGTGAATTTGAGGACGCCTTTGATGATTGGAGCGAATGGGGAAAAGCTCACGGAGCGGGATGCGCGGTAAACGTAATCCAGAACCAATCCTCCGTTACCCTTCAAAGAGATCCCCTTACCGACTATTCCTATATTACGAGAAAGGGATTTGTATCCCCCGTATCCGATTTCACCTTCGGATTCAGAGCAAAGCTTAATTCGGAAGGAATAGCGGAGTTTACCGTGAGAAGCGCGGAGTACTGTATCCGTATCATTTTATCTTCTTCCGAAAACAATATAGGCTCCGTATTCAACTCATACTCCGATCCGTCGCGGAACACAAGTCTGGACACTTCCCTATGGCACGATTATGAGATAACCGTAAAAAAGAGCGAAAATAACGTATACACCTACGATATGTACGTTGACGGAAAGCTTTTGTGGGAAAACGTTGAGCAGGCAGGAGATACGGGAACGAATATTTTCAAGATCGGTATAGATCTGTCTGCCAAGGTCGGAACGGTATCGGAGCTGAACATCGAGCTGGATTCCGCTTATCTTCGCATAAACGGCGATTAAAAAAGCATACCCGTAACGTTTTGATACCCGTATTCGGTTGATCTCTCCCCGACTCAACCGACGGTATGTAGACTTTTGTAAAGAAGCGGTATAATATTTACGTGAAAGGAGGCAAGAAATTGGACCAGATAAAGATCGGCAAATTTATTGCCGAGCAGAGAAAAAAGCAGGCCTTGACTCAGGCACAGCTTGCGGAGCGGCTGAATATTACCGACAGAGCCGTTTCCAAATGGGAGACGGGACGTGCAATGCCCGATTCATCCATAATGCTGTTGCTGTGCGAGGAATTAAAAATTACGGTAAACGATCTATTACACGGGGAGGTTATTAAAATGGAAAACTACAACAAGGAAATGGAAAAACAGCTTATTGAAATGATAAAGGAAAAGGAGCAAAAGGACAAACAGCTTCTTACCCTTGAATGGGTAATCGGTGTTTTGTCCGTTCTGATATTGTTAATTCCCATTATCATCGCAGCCTATCTGCCTATCGAACAGGAGTGGGTACGAATGGTAATAGTATTTTCGGGATTTATACCCTGCTTTGCGGGTTTCTTCTTTGCCCTTAAGATAGAGCAGGTGGCGGGATACTATAAGTGCAAGCATTGCGGTCACACCCACGTGCCCGATTTCAAGACTGTGTCATTTTCCATGCACATGGGCAGAACGAGATATATAAAATGCCCCGAATGCGGAAAGAAAAGCTGGCAGAAAAAGGTAATAAGCAAGGAATAATATCAAAACGGCAGTTGAAATAACTGCCGTTTAATATTGACATACCGTCACAAGTGTGATACTATGATAATGCAATTTACAAGGAGGAATGGATATGGAAAAGAAGGTTTCTTTGGATTCGAAGTTCATTTACGTGGTAATGACCTTTCTGGCGTCTATAGTATCATCCAATCTGGTATATTGGGCGGTGGAGGCGATAGCGGAGAAAATTCCCCATCCCGCGGTGGTATATCCTCTTTTTCTGTTGGTTATGCCGGTGCTGTATATACTGCTTTGCTGGGTGATAGTGGGCGTATATCTGTACAAAAAATTCCCCACTCTGTACCACAGAAGCGAGGACGAAAAATTATGGATAAAAAAGACGATAGGTCTTATCCTTCCCGGTGAATTGACAAAATATATTGCCTGCGTGCTGTTTTACGACAGATATTTTGAAAAGGTGACCACATCCATGTATTATATGGTATACGGCAGTAAAATGGACGAGTCCACGGTGGGCGTATTTGATTTTATCGACGACGCGGTGTATTCCGTGATATACTTCGTTATATTGGCAGCGTTCCTTGCAGGAGTATTTTTCCTTTGCAAAAAGCTTTGGATGCTTGGCAAAAAGGACTACGAAAACCAATACGGAAAAGAAAAGCTTGATTAATATTTACGTTTCCCCCGAGAAGCCCCATGCATCTCGGGGGATCTTTTAAAACCTGTTTTGCACGTGCTTTCTTTTTCGCTTTACGGGGCAAGGCGGTTTGGTTAAAATATCCACGTCTATCTGAAAGCCCACGTATTCTCTCAGCTTGTTGATAATATCCTCGTATACCTCCTCCGCCATTCCGTCGGGAAGGGTGCTGAGAAGCAGACCGAGCTGCTCGCCCCGCTCAAATTCGCAGACGTTTTCGGGACGGAAATGGGATTTATTCCGCAGAACGGCGTTCACTATACGTCCCTGCGTTTCGGTGTCCGCATTCTCCGTGCCGCGCTCTATACGGCTGATAATATCACGGTCAACACCGCTTATGCGGGAAAGGGAGCGTTGGGTAAGGTTATGCTTTTTTCTGTATTGCTTTAAGGCTTTTCCGAACATGATATACCTCTTAAGAATAGTTTGACATTTTGAAAGGTTTATTGTATACTTTTTATAACCAAAAGAAAAGGATGGATTTATTATGCTTCGTACTGACGGAAGAACTCCCGACGCACTCCGAAAGGTTGATATTACCGTGGATTTTACCGAAACCACAGGAGGAAGCGTGCTTATAAACTGGGGTAAAACGAGAGTTATATGCACCGCCCTCCTCGAGGAAGGCACGATGCCCTTTCTGAAGGACACGGGAAAGGGCTGGCTTACTGCGGAATACGCTATGCTTCCCTCCTCCACCGGCGGAAGAAAGAAAAGAGAGACCCTTAAGCCCGACGGACGCAGCACGGAAATAAAGCGTCTTATAGGAAGAGCGTTGCGTCAGGCGGTGGATTTTGAAGCACTGGGCGAAAAGACTATATGGATCGACTGCGACGTTATTCAGGCAGACGGCGGTACCCGCACTGCATCCATTACGGGCGCCTACGTGGCACTTGCTCTGGGTATAAAAAAATGGATGAAGCAAGGACTTTTGCAGAAAAACCCCTTAATTCATCAGATCGCCGCAGTATCCGTAGGTATAAACGGAGACACACCTATGCTTGACCTTTGTTACCGTGAGGATTCAAGCGCAGAGGTGGATATGAACCTCGTAATGGACGAAAGCGGCGCATTTATTGAAATACAGGGCACCGGCGAGGGAAGAGCCTTTACCGCAGACGAGCTTGCACAGCTTCTTTCCCTTGGCAAAAAAGGAATTGCCGCCCTTATGGAAAAGCAAAACGAGGCAATAAACGGATAGTGATAAAGCGTGACGGGTACCCGCCACGCTTTTTTATTGGGGTCCCCGAGAAGCCGCAAGGCTTCTTGGGGTGATTCGTACTATTTATTCTTTGGTTACTTCGATAATATCCTCTATACCGCAATCAAGAGCAAGACAGATACGCTCCAAAATATAGCTATCGTAACGTACTACTTTGTTTTTATAGTATTTATCAACAACCTGAAACTGTATTCCGGTAAGCTTTGATAAGCGATATCTGCTTATTCCGCGTTTTTCCAATGCTTTGTCAAGAGTGAGTTTTATCATCACACAGCACCTCCACATATATATTTTATTGGAGATATATATTCTTGACAATTTGCTTGATTGTATATATCCATATATGATTATGTATACATATAAACATATAAATCGCAAATAAAGGTAATATAAATATGTATCAAAAAGATTGACACATAAACAAAAACCATTTATAATGGATACATTAATGAACAAGGAGTTAAGGATATGAAAAAAATTATTTGTATGCTTTTGTGCTTTATTTTGTTAATTTCCATGGTTGCCTGCGAAGGCGGAAACGAAACAAGCGAGAATGTAAGCGAAGTATCCGAGGATAAAGGCTACGGCCCCAGAGAAATAACCGTAAACGGAGTAAGCCTTAAGGAGTTTACCATAGTATACTGCCAGAGCCTTACCTTCGACGGTTACAACCACTACCGCCTTCTGGTAGAGGAAATAAACGCGTTTTTAGAGGAATACTGCGGATACACACTTGAAGCAGTGCCCGACACCACTCCCGAAACGGAAAACGAAATACTTATCGGCTTTACCGCAGGCAGAGACTTGAGAAACGCCTTTGACAGAGACTCCTTCGAGGCGGGACAGTTTTCACTGGTAGTAAAGGGCACCAAGGTAATGCTGGCAGGCGCATACGCAAACGGCTGGCACAACGCCTTGGAGGTATTTATAAAAGCGTGCAAGACCGACGAGGACGCAAACCTCACCGATTTTATGTCCAGCGGTAAGAAGGACGTAGTGAAGGTTGCCTGCGTAGGTGACAGTATTACTCAGGGTATAAACTCTATTTCCAACGAGCTTACCTACCCCGCTTACCTGCAAAAGCTGTTGGGCTGGGATTACTGCGTGCTTAACGCGGGACTCAGCGGATACTCAATTTGCAATACGGACCCTTACGCATACGCAAAATGCCAGCAGTACCAGACCGCCCTTAAGTTCGTGCCCGACGTTGTTATATTCGCGCTGGGAACAAACGATTCCAACCCCGGTCAGGACTGGAAGGATTGGTCCGACCCCAACAGAAAGGATCTGTTCCTCAATTCCGCAAGAGAATTGCTTGATTCCTTCTATGCAGTAAACAAGGATACCCAGATATTTATTTGCATCCCCACCCCTCTCTTTGACGGACGCGGTCATTGGGACGCACCCAACTGGAACAAAAACCTTGACGCATATTCCCTGCCCCTTATAAAGCAGATCGCAGAGGAATACGAGCTTCCTCAGGTTGACCTCTACACTTGGGGTAAAGAAAACGACGCGGTATTCACCGACGGCCTGCATCCCAAGAACGAGACCTACGGTGACTACGCCGAGGCGGTATACGAGAGAATTATCGATACTATCAAAAAGGCGGAAAAATAATTAATGGAGAAAAAAAGCTTTAAAAAATATTTTACCCAGACCAAAAAGCTGCTGTATGCGGGAATAGGCGTATTTGCCGCAGGATTTCTGCTGTTTTTAACGCTGTACTTCGGTATAATCCGCTCCTTCGACCTGTATCAGGCTGCTTGGCTCATAATGGTTGCGGGCATAGTCGTCATTATGTGCCACTTTACTATCCGCGTGCGCGACGGCGCCGTGGACGAATACGCGGCAACCTTCCACAAGGAATTGGAAAATCAGCTTGACGAATTCGTTAACGAAAGCGAAAAGCACAAAAAGGTAAACCGCGTGTTTGATTACACCTCCGGCGGATACGCGCTGTGGGACGATGACGTAAAGATTACCGTTTTCGGTACCGATAACACTCCCCGCTGTGAAATATACGGCGGCGGTGCGCTTACCTACACGCCCGATACTCTGTATGCGGTTGCGGGAAATATCGACCTTATCACGGGCGACGTTAAAACGAGCCGTTTTTCCGTTTTTCTTGCAGACGTAAAGGACGTAAAGACTACCGACAAGAGCTACACCAAGGAAGTTAAAAAGAAGAACAAGTACGTGGAAAGCTTTATTGCGGAAATAATTACCGATAACGGCAGTTTTTCCTTTACCGTACATCCCGATGCTATGACCGACGAAGCGGTCGAAAAGATTAAAAGAGCGGCTGACTCTAAAAAAGGTTGATTTTAATTGAAAAAAACAGTTTTAATAATACTTGCGGCGCTGATGGTGATCCTTCCCCTTACGGCAAGCGCCGCAGGAAAAACTCCCGTGTACGATACGTCGGAGCGCGGCGTTGAAAAGCAGGCGACGGTGTCGCTCAACAAGCCATACACCGTTGAATACGAGGATGCGGTTCCTCTGGAGGATTACGCCGACAGCGGCAATGAGCTTACCGACGGTATCTTCGCACCCGTTATCGATTACGAAAACAGCGATTGGATCGGAAGCGGCGGCTGGGCAGGCTACCGTTCCGAAAGCGGAAGCGGTACTTATTCCGTCACCGTTACGCTGGATATTGGCTATATCGCCCGCGAGATAGGTCAGGTGTTTATACGCACCATGACCGAGCGTCGCATAAAGGGACTTACCCCCTCCATTTCCGTAAAGGCGTCCATTGACGGAGAGAGCTTTTTCTCCGTAGGTGAATTGCAGGTTCAAAACGTTGAAAACAAGCGCACCGAGATACTGATAAACCGTATTCAGCTTGAGGAGACGTTTTCCGCAAGATATATCAAAGTAACCTTTACTCAGGATGCGGCGTATACCACGCTGACCGATGAAATATGCGTTTCCGCCTACGGAAATATTGAGCGTATAAACAAAAACGGCGGTGACGGTGAAGGAAGGACCTACGATCTTTCAAGCGGATACGCCATTCCCAACGGTAAGCTTGAAAACAGCATTACCACCGTAAAAGGACACGCTTACCCCTCCGGCGCGGATTTTGACGAACCTGATAAAACCTTCTACATCGGTGAAGGATTTGGGGAAAAGGTTAAGGTAATAAACGATTTTATGTCGGTTGGAAGACCCTATTATTCCCATTACGTCAACGATATCCGCTACATCGTAATTCACAACACGGGTATGTGCGAAAGCTATTCCGATGCGGATTTCGTACACAATTATCTCGTGAACAAGACCGACGGCTCGTCCTCGTCGTGGCATTACACCGTCGACGGCAACGTGATATACCACGGTCTGCCCGACGTGGTTGCGGGCTGGCACGCGGCGACAAACTATAATTTTTATACCATAGGCATAGAGATCTGTCTTAACGGCGCACCCGTAGGACCGGGCGGAAACAACGATCCTATCACAAAGGGTGAGGAATACGAAAAATGGTATGCCGAAACCTTTACGCCCGCAATGGAAAACGCGGCGGTGCTTACCGCAGAGCTTTTGGTGAGATACGATCTTACGCCCGACAAGATACTTCAGCACACAGACGTTTACTATTTCCACACCAAGCAGTGTCCCTACTATATGCGGCTTAACAGCAACAAGGTTCTGGTGCACGACGGCACCGGCTGGAACTACTTTATGAAGCTGGTAAACAAATACTATTCCGCCATGACCGAAGAGGGCGAGCGCACCGTGCGCAAGACCTATTCTCCCTCCGAAAAGCTGCCCGATTACCTTATCGGCACCGACGGCACGGCGTATATGGTGACCACCTCCGTGGAGGCGGCAACCAAGGTGATACAGGGTGACGCCGACTGCAACGGTATCATCGACAAGCGTGATGCGGAGTGCATCCGCAGGATAATCGTGGGAGAGGACGTTTCCCGCGGGTATCCCGACATAAACGGGGATAAAGAAATAAAAATCAACGATTATATCGCCGTATTACGTAAAATAAAATAGCTTTTGACGCCCCGCGAGGTTTATTTTCCTCACGGGGCTGTTTTTATATACAAAAACAGCCCCGTGTTTTTGTGCATTTGTACAAAAAATAATTTATTAACAATTTGTTTATAGACATTTTAACTATATTCCGTATAATAAAATTGTAAAGGCAAAAGGACTGAGATAATCGGGCGTTTTTGATTTTTTTACAAAAAAAGAAAATTACTTGTTGACAAACGCTGTCTTATGTGTTAGACTATGTATGACTAATAGAGTAGTCAGGAGGGGAAGCGCCAATGGCAAAATTATTTTTGGACGTGCTTAATTTAAGTATTACGGCAAGCTGGCTGATAGCTGTAGTAATGCTCGTAAGGCTCGTTATACGACAACGCGCGCCCAAGTGGCTTTCATGTCTGCTGTGGGCAATGGTCGGTATAAGATTAATACTGCCCTTCTCCTTGGAAAGCGCAGTAAGCCTCGTTCCCAGCAGAGAAACGATAATCCCCGAATCGGTATACGGCGAGACGGTCCTGCAGACGCCAGACGTTACGCCGCCCGAAAATGAAGACACCGATACGCCCGTTCAGGACACGGATACGCCGCCCGCGGATACGGATGTTCCCAATGACGTTCCGAACACAGATGCTCCCGACCATTTTGCGCCGCCCGAAAATCTGTACGTTCCCGATGAATTTATCCACAGCGGTATAAGCGCCATTGACGACAGAGTAAATCCCATTATACAGTCTACCGCCAAGGTCGAAAACGGAGAAAGCAAAAACGCTTTGCAGACCGTTACCTTTTGGGCAAGCTGTATCTGGATGATCGGTATGGCGGTGTTGATATTGAACGCCGTAATAAACTATCTGCTTCTCAAAAAGCGTCTTGCTACCTCCATACCCGAGGGAAAGGACATACGCAAAAGCGAAGCGGTAGGTTCGCCGTTTATACTGGGATTATTCCGTCCGAGGATATATATGCCCTTCGGACTTACAAAAACCACGGAAGAGCACGTTCTGGCACACGAGAGAGCGCATTTGAAGCGCGGCGATCACTTAATTAAACCTATAGGATATGCGATACTGACGATTCACTGGTTCAATCCGTTGGTATGGCTGGGCTACATCCTTCTCTGCAGGGATATCGAGTACGCATGTGACGAGAAGGTTGTAAAGAATATGAGTGCCGAAGCAAGAAAAGCGTATGCGGAAGCACTGCTGGAATGCGGAGTAAGCAAGAGCAGAATTTCCGCCTGTCCCATAGCATTTGGCGAGACAGGAGTGAAAAAGCGAGTGAAAAACACACTTAATTACAAGAAACCGCTGTTTTGGGTAATGATAGCGGCGATAATTATCTGTGCGGCAGTAGCTGTGTTCTTTTTGACAAGCCCCGCCGCCGATAAAGAAACAAGCGACGTAAGCGACGTAAGCAACATTGTTGACGTAAGCGAAGTGAGCGACGTTATCGATGAAAGCGACGTAAGCGAGCCCGAAGAAAGCAAGCCTGAGGAAAGTAAGCCTGAGGAAAGCAAACCGGCAGAAAGCAAGCCGAAACTCACACAAGAGGAAATAAAAGAAAAATTCAGAAATTATTTATCCGCTTTGAAGGAGAAACAGGAACCGGGATACAGAGAAGAATACAACGGCACTACCATCAGGTATTGCTCCGCGGATAATTCAACGTATGTAGAAGAAAACAACTCCGAATACAACTACTACAATAACGGTATTTACGCGTACCTTCCCGGCTACGACTTAAATGTTGCGTTATTTATTGAAAAAGCCGATTACGAAACCTTTGTTAAATGGACAGGAAACACGATCACCCGTACAAGGGAAAACGGTAACGAGCTTATACGCACGCTGCTTGAAACGGATTCGGAAATAACCTTTATAGAATTACCTCAAGGCGAACAGTACGTCACCACGGCAAAATACGTGCACAACGAAAAATATGAAGGAACCGTAAAGATAAACGCCATAGCACGGGAAAGAGAAATAACAATCGTTGCGCAATACAACTACAAAGAGGTTTACAACGGAAAAACCACCCCGAAGACCTTTACCAAAGAATACACGCTCGGTCTGCATTCAAATCCCGCAAAGCCGATACTTTACAGCAAGGCGGATAAAACTTACAATTTTAAGGATTTGAAGGAATACGAGGATTATTGCAACAGGATTTATGAATTTTACAGCAGCGTATATAATTTGGGGAAAAATTCCCTTAACAAAGCTATATACGTCAATTACAAAGGCGTGGACAGCAGAGGCTCCAATGGCTATTTGAACGAAAAGACAGTAGCGGTTGGTGCTAACGACGACTACGTTGTAGCGAAATTGCAGGAGTACTACAGGCCGTCGGGAGAAATATACAAAAGCGATACATACTCCTATATAACCGAAAAAGGCTACGATTCCCGCAGAATTTGGGAAGCATATAACTTCCACAACATCGACCTCCCGTACGGTTCTGTTATCAAACACGACGAAGTTGATTCCAAAGAGCAAGAGTTGCTGTTTTCCGACCGTTCGGTACAAGTATACCGAGACGATACATTTTTCACGGATTATTTGAAAAACGGCGGGAAACTCTCCACCGACCTGCATTGCTTTAAAAGAATAGTCTGCGCGTTTGACAAAATAGAATACACAAGCAACGACGACGGAACCATAACCGTAAATTTCACCTGTTCGGGAAGACAACATATACTTAGTCTCCTGTTCGGAACAACGTATCAGATAAACGGTCATTGGATTAGCGAGAAAAACGTCTATGACCATGTTGCGACGCTTACCTACGATTCCGAAACGGGAATGATGACCTCACTTTCCGTGGACTGCACGGCTACGAGAGACGGTTTTTGGTATAAGCACGAATTTGACCTTACCGTAACCGACGCCGACGAGAGCATGCTGCCCATAAAAGCAGAGCTTCTTGCAGGAAACTGGTAACAAACTCTATACACGCGAAACACCAAAAAATACACACATTTTCAAGGAGGAGAAACAAATGAAAACCAAAGTTTTAATTTTTACAGCACTTATTTTATCCGTCATTTTATTTTCGGTTTCATGCATAGCCGACGAGCCCGCCGACACAAGCAGTTCAGTTTCGGCCTCCGAAAGCAAAGACGAAAGTGTTGAAGCAAGCACCGAAGAAAGCGTTGGCGAAAATGCGCCGCCGCCCGAAAAAACAAGCCTGCCTATAGAAGAAAGTAAGCCCGAGGAAATAAAAAAAGCTTTTGCTCAGGTAGCGGAAACGATTACAGCTAACACAGAAAAACGCGGTCGAATAGTTTATGATGGCTATTCTTTGTCTTATGACTTTGAAAATGATATTCACTCACTTAAAACTGATATGTTCAAATACAGTTATAAGGATAAAAATATCGATATAATCGTCAATGATACTTCGCGTTCCATTATATCCGGAGATGAAAATGACTATAATGAGCTAATCTCTGTATATGCAGAACCCGCGTTTTCGAAAAAAGACCTTTTATTGAAAATTATAAATAGCCAAACACTTGATGTTGATCGTAAAACTTCTGACCGTGGAGACCAAGTTTATCAGTTCAGCGGTTCTTGCGCATTAAATAACACCGACAACGCTGAAGAAGAATCGTTTGTACGGGGCGCGTTGACAGTTTATGAAGGTATTGGTTACGTTTTCACTGTCTTCGTCGACGGAGTTCAAACTGATCTTAAGTTATATCTTGATACCCAAGAAATCAGCATTGATGAAAATGAAATATATAAAACCGACACATACTCATCTTTAAATTCATTTAAAGAATCGATGACAGAGTTTAATCGGTTTTATAACAGTTTCTTTGTGTATGATGAATCTGTTTTTACAAACAAGCTGATTGAGGTTAACCTTTACGATATCGGAACCTTCACTCCGGGTGCAGAAGACGTGTGGTCATATTTAAACATAAAGCAGATCGTTTTAAAAAACGATGACGATATAACTTCTGCTTTCAGTTACGAGAGGATGCCGTACAACGCTTACCCTTTAAACGAAAGCACCAGACTTGACGGTTTTTATTCAAACATCTACTCTTATTTAAAAGACGGAGAGCAAACCGTTCGCAGACAACAATACGGTTACGGATATCAATACGGTGATCACTGGGAACAGGACAAAACGGAAACAACGCAAGCCAGTGAAGAATTTATTCTGTTATCTTATTGTGAATCAATATACGAAAATATAGCTTTCAGTATGAACAGAAACGACTTTGATTCCCTTTCAAAAAACGACTTCGAGCTATATTTACTTCGCTCTGCAAATTTTATAGGCACGGAATACACATACAATTCCGACGGAACCGTTACAGTATCTACTGATTGCACAGACAGATATCTGTCATTCTTGTATTACCATATTCGTCCCAGAGATGGTATAATTATAGACAAGCGAGAAAATAAAAACAGTTTTGAAGATACTGCCAACTTCACTTATGATTTAAAAACAGGCATGCTTATCGGATTTGATTTTTCTGCTACGGAAGACAATGGATCTCTTAAAGTCCAAATTTCACTAAAAATGCAGGACGCCGACGAGAGCATGCTGCCCATAAAAGCAGAGCTTCTTGCAGGAAACTGGTAAAAAACTCTATACACGCAAAACACCAAAAAATACACACATTTTCAAGGAGGAGAAACAAATGAAAAGCAAGACTTTAGTATTTACAGCATTAATTGTCACCCTTATTTTGTTTATGTTTTCATGTAACGCCAACGCGCCTGCCGATATGAACGATACCGTTTCCCGCTCCGAGGCGCAACACGCCGACACGAGTGTGAGCGAAGACGTTTCCATGCCGGAAGAAAGTACGGCGCAAGAAGAAAGCGTACCCGAAGAAAGCATACCCGAAGAAGAAAGCATACCCGAAGAAGAAAGCGTGCCCGAAGAAAGCGAGCCGGTGGTGGATTATTCAAAATACGACGGCTACGTTATCGGAACGCTTCCCGAGGGCGAATGGTATTCGCAGGAGGATCTGCCGGGAATGATCGACCAAGCATTATATATTTCCCGATCCGTTGCCCCCAACGGTCAACGGCACGTAAAAGGCTATTACGGCTTGGATTACCATTTCGTAGACTCGTATTTCAGCACTGCGGAAAGGGAAAAGTATCTCGCTATGTTTGATAGAACCGAATACATCGCCGCCGGACACGTTTTGGAGTATTTCAACATACCGTGGGAGGATTATATAGGCTTTTACACGGATTACGAATACCGCCGTATAATGTCTTTGGGTGAATATGAGCATTACGGCACGCCTGTGTATGCCGAATTTTATCCCACATTTGCCGAAGACGTGTGGTATAACAACGAGTTCTGGAACGATGAACGGTTTATTCCCTACGGATACAGATATGCTGATCTTGATGATCACTACACCCATATCGAGGACAGGAACGGATATACCAGATATTATTACATCATAGACCGTCTTTTGATCAATTACGTTGGACAGGACGCTTTCAACCAATGGCTTGCAAACACCGACGACAAAGAACAAAATATTTTGAAGTTCATTGATGATTTCGATATAACCCTCGAAACATACAATGAAATTTTCAGAAACTTGGAATACAAGGCGCACAATACAGATTACCTTTTCGGTACACCCGAAATGCAGAAAGAATATTTCACGGTTCATCCCATAAATAAAGAATGACGGTACGCCTTACACCATAATTGCAAAACGCAAAAAAATACACACATTTTCAAGGAGGAGAAACAAATGAAAACCAAAGTTTTAGTTTTTACAGCACTTATTTTATCCGTCATTTTATTTTCGGTTTCATGCGCAGCCGACGAGCCTGCCGACACAAGCGAAGATGTTTCCCGCTCTGTATCACAAGAAGAGAGTGTGAACGAAAGTGTGTCCGAGCCCGAAGAAAGCGAGCCCGAGGAGAGCAAACCCGAGAAGAGTAAGCCCGATGAAAGCACTCCCGAAGAAAGCAAGCCCGAAGAGAGCGAGCCGGAGGTAAGCGTACCCGAAGAAAGCAAGCCGGAAGAAGAGCCTGCGAAGCCTATGATAAGCGAGGATTTCCCCGAAACGCCCGAAGTTATTACCGTTCCCAAGGGATATGAAGAAATAATTTCGCTTATTAACAACGGTGAATACAGAAAAGCGTTCGATCTGTTGCAAGAAAAAGAAAACGATATTTACGCTATTCAACTGCTTGAAAATTTCGGTGAATTTTATGTTAAACAAAACTTCGATTACAACGATAAAATTCGTAACGACGACGGATTTGCATACGTTCAGTATTCGCTTGATAAAAACGGTTTTCCCGTATCTATGTATCGCTCCTCTTACAGTAACGGAGGATACAGCGAAAGCGTGATAAGTTATATTTTTAACAAAAACGGTTTATTTGAAGGCGGAACGCGCGACTACCTTGACTACCACTACAATACCGACGGTACGCTGGTGAAAACCACAGAGGAACGTGACGGGTATTCAGCAACCACCGTGTTTACTTGGTACGGCAACGGATTGCTTGCATCAAAAGAAACTACGACCCATACTTCCAACGATAAAATACAGGGAATAAGATACGCATACGACAGCAACGGAAGAATGATCCACAGAGAATATTATAGCAGCGATCAAGGGGTTTACCGAATCGAAAAATGGAAGCACGATTCGGAAGGCAGAATTATCGAAGAAACGGTCAACTCCGAGGTCACGACGTACACATACGAAGAAAACGGAAAGCTGATAAAGGCGGAAACGCGTTTTTATGACGGTTCCGTTGCCATTGAGACGCTCACCTACGATGAAAACGGAAATCTTTTGGTGGACGAAAAGAAAAAAGGCGAAACTCAGATATTCCGCTACGTATACGAATATGACGAAAACGGTTACAGAACGTCTTTCGATTACAAAAGCATTGAGCATCTGGAAAACGATTATTGCAGATATGAGTATACCTACGATGAAAACGGCAGAGTAATTAAAAAGACGGAAAAAGGATATAACGATCATAGCGGTAAAGTTGACAGCGTAACCGAATACTTCTACGACGAAAACGGCGTTCTGATAAAGAAAACGTATTATTGCAACGTATCGGGAAGCAATTCCGTCCGCGAATATGAAGGCTACAACGTTTGGTACCACAAATATCTAAAGCATTGCGATCACGATCTGTTACTTTACATTCAATGAAAGCGATTTAAAACGCCCGAGAAATCGGGCGTTTTTTATTATCGGGGTCCCCACGAAGCCGTAAGGCTTCTTGGGGTGATTTATGATCATTTGTACGAGATGATCTTTCCCTTGTTGTCTGCGGAGGTGGTTTCCGCTGTTACGAGGTCCACTGCGCAGGCGCTGTCTGCGGGATGACATCTTTCGGGGAAGGTATTTTCAAGCAGGCAGGTGAGAAAATACTTGAGCTCGTTATAATACGCGTCCTCCGTTTCGCCGTAGGAGGAAAGCTCGGGCTTGAAGGGATCCCCCTCTTCGGGGTACACGGTAAGCACGTTGTCCTTATATTCCAGCGTGCCGTGCTCAAAGCTAACGGTAAAGCCGTAGCCGAAGGGATAACCCTTGTAGGTTATATCGTCGTGAGCGTAAACGATCTTATCATCGTAGCCGTAGTTGGTGCTTACGATATCGTTTGCGCTTTTGGGGAACACGGTCTTGCCGATGGCGCTTAAATATTCGGGGTCGCCGAAGAGCCAACGGATACAGTCCGCATCGTGAATATGCTGATCAAACAGACCGCCGCCGCCCTTTTCACGGGTGATTATCCAATCCTCCCAAGAGGGGGAATTTACGTGGTCCTGATAACCGCCGCGCCAGAAGGACGCCTTGAGGCAGGCACCGTAAACCGATTTTTCCGTTACCTCCTTGAGGTAAACGTACTCACGCCAGAAGCGGAGGCAATGTCCGATCATAAGAGTTTTGCCGTTGCGCTCTGACGCCTTTATCATTCTGTCGCACTGCTCGCGGTCAAGCGCCATAGGCTTTTCGCACATACAGTGTCTGCCGCTTTCAAGAACCTTTACAGCCGCATCGCAATGGAGGTAGGTAGGCATAATAACGTCCACCGCGTCCAATTCCTCGTTACGGAGCATTTCGTCAATATCGGTATACTGATTATAGGCGGATATGTTTCCCTTTTCGCCTGCAAGATTGGAAAGGGTGACCTTGCTTCCGTCAAGGCGGGTCTTATCAACGTCGCAGACCGCCACCACCTTTACGGGGAAGCCCTCTCTCATTAATTTTTCATACACTGCCAGATGGTAGGAGCCCATCCGTCCCACGCCGCTTAATCCTATTCTGATCATATTTTTTCCTGCCTTATAAAAGTATCAAAGCACAGCCGAAGGGCTCAAGAGTAACGATACCGTTTTGGTAGCTCTTTATACCGTCGCCGTTTATTACCTTGCCCTCTCCGCAAGCATATTCGGTCACTTCGGGAGAGAAGGAGTTTACGCTTATAATCGTGCCCTTTTCGGTGGTGCGGGCGTAGCAAACGCTCTTTTCAACGCCGTAGTCCATGGGGGTGAAGGAGCCTTCTACGAGAATATCCCCATACTCTGAGCGGAGATCTATCATATTCTTGTACCAATGGAACATACTGTCCTTTTCCTTCATCTGATCCTCAGCGGCAAAGGTCTCATAATCGGGATGGCACTTGAGCCAAGGCGTGCCGGTGGTAAATCCGCCGTTTTCACCCTTGGTCCAAGGGAAAGGAACGCGTGCGTTATCACGGGAATAACGGGCAACTCCCTTTAAGGCTTCTTCGGGAGAAAGACCGTCTCTTAAAGCGACGCGGTAATGGTTTTTGGTGGAGATATCGTCGTAATCCTCGATTCTGTCCATGCGGGTATTGGTCATACCCAGCTCCTGTCCCTGATATATAAAGGGAATACCGCGCATAAAGAAGTACATATTACCAAGCATACGCTGTGCGCGGACGCTTCTGTACGCATCGGGAATAAACTTATCCATAGAACGGGGATAATCGTGGTTTTCTATAAACACTGCACCGTAGCCGATCTTTTCCGTTTCGGTCTGGCTCATATACAGCTTGTTGCGCCAATCCGCAAAATCCCATTCGCCGGGACGAAGGCAATCGTGCCAGCCGTTTCCGTAGGCGTAAGGCTCGGAATATGAAAAATCGAACATAGTATCGAAATATCCGTCCTCAGTGCCCACGTATGCGCCAAGATCGCCGTAGGGCACACCCGCCGCCTCCGCAACGGTTACGCACTCGTAATTATCAAAGGTGTTTTTGCGCAGGTCGGTGAGATACTCACCGATACCGGGGAAGTTTCTGGTAGGAGCAAAGCAGCCTGCCATTCCGTCCGCATCTGCCGGATAGGATTTAAGGGTGGGATCCTTTTTGATATGGGTGATAGCGTCTATACGGAAGCCGCCCAAGCCCTTATCCAGCCAATAATTTACCATATCGTACAGCTTTTGTCTCAGCTTGGGGTTCTCCCAGTTGAGGTCGGGCTGTTTTTTGGAGAACAGATGAAGATAATATCTGTCGCCGCCCACGTTTTCCCAAGCGGAACCGCCGAACATTGAACGCCAGTTGTTGGGAGGGCCGCCCGCACTCTCGCGGAACCAGAAATACTCCGCTTCCTCGCAATCGGGGTCCTTGAGCGCCTTTTGGAACCACTCGTGCTCGTCGGAGCAGTGGTTGATAACAAGGTCCATAAGCAGCTTTATGCCGCGCTTGTTTGCTTCATTGATAAGCTTATCCATATCCTCTTTATTACCGAAGATAGGGTCTATATCGTAATAATCCGAAATATCGTATCCGCCGTCGTCCATAGGAGAACGGTAAACGGGAGAGAGCCATACGATCTCCACACCCAATTCCTTAAGGTAATCCAGCTTGCTGATAATGCCGTTTATATCACCGATACCGTCGCCGTTGGAATCCATAAACGAGCGCGGATATATCTGATAAGCGACCTTTGAATGCCACCAAGTCTTATTTTTCATACATATACAACTCCCTTCTGCAAAATTATACCATAGATTTTCGAGAAAATAAAGTTTTTTTGATAAAAATGACTACGTTTTTTAATATTTTTATTGAAAATACCAAAGTTTTATGATACTATATATTTATTATTAGTGAATGGATATAATCTGTTCCGAAAGTAATTTCAGGAGGACAAAAAGAATGGCATTAACAAAAGAGCAAATGGCGCAAAAAACAGCCGAGCTGAAGGAGTTTATCAACGAGCATAAAAACGCAGACGGCCCCCTTATGCCCATTATGCAGTACGCACAGGGACTTTTCGGATACCTTTCTTTGGAAACACAAGAGCTTATTGCGGATTCCCTTGATATCCCCCTTACCGAGGTATACGGTGTTGCTACGTTTTATTCGCAGTTTTCACTTCAGCCCAAGGGCGAATATATCATAAGCGTATGCACCGGTACCGCTTGCTACGTTAAAGGCGCGCAGGCAGTTCTTGACAAGGTTATGGAGATACTCGGTATCGGCGCAGGCGAAACCACACCCGACGGTGTATTCACTATTCAGGATACACGCTGCCTCGGCTGCTGCGGTCTCGCTCCCGTTATGACTATCAATAACGACGTTTACGGCAGACTTACTCCCGCAGACGTAAAAGACATTCTGGACAAATACAGATAAAAGCAGGGAACGCCTATGAAGATAGCTGAGCTGGCAAAGATAATAGACGCGGAAATTCTGTGCTGTGAGGATCACGGCGAAGCAGAAGTAAATTCCGCCTGCGGCAGCGATATGATGAGCGACGTTCTGGCTTACGTTAAAAACCAGGCGGTACTGCTCACGGGTCTCGTAAACCTTCAGGTCATTCGCACCGCAAGTATGATGGATATGCGCTGTATCGTTTTCGTCCGCAGCAAAAAGCCTTCGGAGGAAATGATAGAAGCCGCACGGGAAAGCGGTATCGTGGTAATGACCACCGATATGCGTATGTACGAAGCGTGCGGTGAGCTTTATATTAACGGACTCGGTCGCAAGGAGTGATATGACCTTGGATAATCAGAAGTTATCCTATCGCTTCGATGTGGACGGAGCCAACTTCACATCGGCGGGCGAAGCTTCCGTCAAGGTCAAAAAGATACTCCGTGAAGTGGGCTTTGAGCCTGAGACCATACGCAGAGTTTCCATCGCCATGTACGAGGGTGAGATAAACATGGTCATCCACGCAGGCGGCGGAACGGCAGAGGTCGTCATCGAAGAAGACAGAATAATAATCATACTTACAGATACGGGCCCCGGTATCGCCGATATTGAGCAGGCGATGCAGGAAGGATTTTCCACCGCGCCCGATAACATCCGTTCGCTGGGCTTCGGCGCGGGAATGGGTCTCCCGAATATGAAAAGATATACCGACGAAATGGTGATAGATTCCAAGCTCGGCAAGGGCACGAAGATCACCATGACGGTATACGTGTGAAAGTGAGGAAGAAATGTCGGCATACAGACACTCGGTATCGCTGTTAAGCGAAAAATGCAAGGGCTGTACCCATTGTCTGCGCAGATGTCCCACCGAAGCGATACGTATACGGGACGGACACGCCGTTATAAACACCGAGCGTTGTATCGACTGCGGTGAATGTATACGTCTGTGTCCACATAAAGCCAAAAAGGCTATCTACGATCCCCTTGACAGCATTAAAAAATTCAAATACAAAATAGCACTGCCGCCCCCTACGCTGTACGGTCAGTTCGATAATCTGGACGACGTGGACTGTATGCTTAAGGGACTTCTGGATTACGGGTTTGACGACGTTTTCGAGGTGGCGTGCGCCGCGGAAATGGTTACGGAATACACGAGACGGTATCTTAAATCCGAGGATATTCAACGCCCCGTTATAAGCTCTGCCTGCCCCGTTATAGTAAGGCTCATTTCACTGCGCTTCCCCACTCTGGCAAAAAACCTCATTCCCATAATGCCGCCCGTTGAGATAGCGGGTAAGCTGGCAAGAGAAAAAGCCAGAAAAGAGCACCCCGAATTGACGGACGAGGATATTGGAGTAGTCTTTATATCCCCCTGCACGGCAAAGGTAAGCTACGTTAAAAACGCACTTTGCGGTGAAAAAAGCAATATCGATCTCGTAGTCTCTATGAGCGATATGTATTTCGAGCTGCTCGACACCATGAAGGACGAGATATCACCCGCACCCATCTCCCGCACGGGAATGATAGGCGTTAACTGGGCTACCAGCGGCGGAGAATCCTCTTCCCTTCTCAACGACAGATACCTTGCGGCAGACGGTATCGAAAACGTTATAAAGGTACTTGACGATATAGAAACGGGATCCTATCCCTGTCTGGACTTTATTGAGCTTAACGCCTGCCCCGGCGGATGCGTCGGCGGTGTCCTGACAATGGAAAATCCCTATATCGCCCGAGTAAGATTACAAAACATAAGAAGATACCTTCCGGTAAGCCAGAACCGCCCGCCCCGCTCCGCAGACGGAACTCCATTCCCTGCGGAATACGATGTTGGCGATTTTCCGGAGGTAAACCCTGTCAGTATGTTTTCCTCTGACAGAAAAACGGCTATACGCCTTATGGCGGAAGCGGCAAGCTTTTTTGAAACTCTGCCCGAAATCGACTGCGGATACTGCGGCGCACCGAACTGCCGTGCCTTTGCGGACGACGTGGTAAGAGGAAAAGCCCACCCCGAAGAATGTGTGGTGCTTGCAAAAAAGAAATTAAACGAAAACAAATAAAGGAGCCAAGCGAGAAATGACGGTAAACGAGCTTATAACACAACTTGAACCCCAAGTCCTTTCCCTGCCCGAAGGGGAAAAGACGGTGCGCGGCTGTTATACCGGCGACCTTCTTAGCTGGGTAATGGGAAAAGCACGGGCAGGCAACGTATGGGTGACTATAATGTCCAACATAAACGTACCCGCAGTGGCATCCCTTTCCGACGTAAGCTGTGTAATTATTGCGGAAAACGCCCGTCCCGAGGATGACGTTATCGCTATGGCGGAGGCAAGAGGAGTAAATATGCTTCTTATGCCCGACAGCGCGTATAACATCTGCTTAAAGCTGAGCAAGCTGTTATGACGTCATACGACCTGCATATACATTCCTGCCTGTCTCCCTGCGGGGACGAGGATATGACGGTGAATAATATAGCGGGAATGGCAAAAATCAAAAATCTCCGTGCGGTAGCCATTACCGACCACAATACCTGCAAAAACTGCCGTCCCTTTGAAAGGGTGTGCGACCATTACGGGATCGTGGCTGTACCGGGAATGGAGGTCACCACTGCCGAGGAAATACACGTGCTGGTGTATTTTCGGACGGTGGAGGACGCCGAAGGCTTTGAACAGGAGCTGGACGGGTACCGTATGAAGATAAAAAACCGCATAGACCTCTTCGGTAACCAGCAGATACTTGACGAGGACGATAATATTATCGGCGAATACGAATATCTGCTTCCCGCAGCCACCATGCTTTCCGTTGACGAGCTGTATGAAAAGGCGTCAAAATACGGCGCGGCAGTAGTGCCCGCACATATCGACAAGACCTCAAACGGTATGATCGGTATTCTGGGTATGATGCCCGAAGCACCCGTGTTCGGCTGTGTGGAGATAAAGGACAAAAGCAAAACGGAAAAAATAAAAGAGAATAACCCAATTCTTGAGAACACACCCGTTATTTCCGACAGTGACGCTCACTGTTTATGGGATATTAACGAGGCAGAGAATTTTCTTCCCCTGTCCGCACACGGCACGGCGGAGGAAGTGCGAAACCGGATTATAGACTATCTGCGAGGCGGAAAATGAAAGAGCTTTCGTTAAACATACTTGATATAGCGCAAAATTCCTTTACCGCGGGAGCTACTCTTACGGAAATAATATTGGAAGAAAGCGCAGACAAGCTTACCATAAGGATAGTCGATAACGGCTGCGGTATGAGTGAGGATACACTGAAGCAAGTATCCAACCCCTTTTACACCACCCGCACCACCCGCAAGGTGGGCTTGGGTATCCCCTTGTTCCGTCAGGCGGCGGAGCAGACGGGAGGGTATATCACCATCCAAAGCACCAAGGACCCCGTAAATCACGGGACGGTAATAACAGGCGTGTTCAACAAAAGCCACATAGATTTCACTCCCCTTGGGGATATCGCTTCCACGGTGTGCCTGCTTGCGCAGGGCTGCGGCGAGGGAGATATGGTATTTACCCATAAAATTGAGGGAAAGGAAACGGTGGAGCTGGATACACGCGCACTGCGTGAGGTCCTGCAGGGTGTACCCTTATCCAACCCCGACGTACAGCTTTGGATAAAGGCTTACACGACGCAACAGTACGAAAAATAAAAAAAGTAAATATATTCCGAAAAAGAAAGGATCTTTCTGAATGAAAACATTAGCAGAACTTGCTCAGATCAGAGAAAAGATGAAGGACAAGGTCGGTATCCGTGAGGGTGTCAACGGCGTCCGCATAGTAGTCGGTATGGCTACCTGCGGTATCGCTGCAGGCGCAAGACCCGTTCTCAATACCCTCGTTGAAGAGGTTTCCAAGGAGGGGCTGTCCGCTACCGCTACGGTAACACAGACGGGATGTATCGGCATTTGTCAGTACGAGCCCGTAGTAGAGGTTTTTGAAGCAGGCAAAGAAAAGGTTACTTACGTAAAGGTTACTCCCGATATGGCAAAGCGCATCGTTGCAGAGCATATCAAGGGCGGAAAACCCGTAGCCGAATACACTATCGGAAATTATAAGATATAAACGGAGGGAACGTATAAATGATTCGCGCTCACGTACTAATTTGTGCAGGTACAGGCTGTACCTCCTCCGGCAGTGCCGCTGTCAGAAGCGCACTGACCGCCGAGCTTGAAAAGCACGGACTTACAGAGGAAATTAAAATGGTGCAGACCGGATGCTTCGGTCTGTGTGCTCTCGGTCCCATAATGATAGTTTATCCCGAGGGTGTTTTCTATTCAAGAGTTACCGCAGAGGATATCCCCGAAATAGTTGAGGAGCATCTCCTTAAGGGACGTCCCGTACAGAGACTCGTTTATAACGATCCCGTTGTTGAAGGCGGCGAGGCTGCTTCTTCTCTCAGCGAGACCGCATTCTACAGAAGCCAGATGCGTATCGCTCTTCGTAACTGCGGTGTTATAGATCCCGAAAATATCGAAGAATATATCGGCCGTGACGGTTATACCGCACTGGGCAAGTGCGTAACCGAAATGACTCCCGACGAGGTTATCCAGCTCATTCTGGATTCCGGACTCCGCGGACGCGGCGGTGCAGGCTTCCCCACCGGCCTTAAGTGGAAATTTGCTTCCGGCAACAGAGGCAACGTACAGAAATACGTTTGCTGTAACGCCGACGAAGGCGACCCCGGCGCATTTATGGACAGATCCATACTTGAGGGTGACCCCCACGCAGTTATCGAGGCTATGGCTATCGCAGGATACGCTATCGGCGCAGATCAGGGCTACATATACGTACGTGCAGAGTACCCCATCGCAGTACAGAGACTTTCCACCGCTATAAAGCAGGCTAAGGAATACGGTCTTCTCGGCGACAACATATTCGGTACCGACTTCAAGTTCAACCTTGATATCCGTCTCGGCGCAGGCGCATTCGTTTGCGGCGAAGAAACCGCTCTTATGACCTCTATCGAAGGTCACCGCGGTGAGCCCAGACCCCGTCCTCCCTTCCCCGCTGTTAAGGGTCTGTTCGGTCAGCCCACCATCCTCAACAACGTTGAGACTTACGCAAACATTCCTCAGATTATTATAAACGGCGCAGACTGGTTCAAGAGCATCGGTACCGAAAAGTCCCACGGCACCAAGGTATTTGCGCTTGGCGGCAAGATCACCAACACCGGTCTTGTTGAGATCCCCATGGGTACTCCTCTCCGCACCATTATCGAAGAGATCGGCGGCGGTATCCCCAACGGCAAGAAGTTTAAGGCAGCGCAGACCGGCGGTCCTTCCGGCGGATGTATCCCCGCTTCCCTTATCGACACTCCCGTTGATTACGACAACCTTATCGCTATCGGCTCCATGATGGGCTCCGGCGGTCTTATCGTTATGGACGAGGACAACTGTATGGTAGATATTGCAAAGTTCTTCCTGGGCTTCACCGTTGATGAATCCTGCGGTAAGTGTACTCCCTGCCGTATCGGTACCAGAAGAATGCTTGAGATACTCGAGCGCATTACCGAAGGTAAGGGCGAAGAGGGCGATATCGAAAAGCTTATCGAGCTTGGTAACACTATCAAGGCTACCGCACTTTGCGGTCTCGGTCAGACTGCTCCCAACCCCGTACTTTCCACCATTCGTTATTTCCGCGATGAGTATGAAGCTCATATCCGTGAAAAGAGATGCCCCGCAGGCGCATGTAAGGCACTTGCAAGAATCGTTATCGATCCCGTTAAGTGCGTAGGCTGTTCTCTGTGCTCCAAGAAGTGTCCCGTTGGCGCGATCAGCGGTACTATCAAGAGCCCCTTCGTTATAGATCAGTCCAAGTGTATCAAGTGCGGCGTATGTCTCGCAAGCTGCCCCAAGAAGGCAATAGTAAAGAAATAAGGGGGAACGAAAATGAACAACGTAACAATTACCATAGACGGCATTCAGGTTACCGTACCCGCAAATTATACTGTGCTTGAAGCTGCCAGAGAAGCCCATATAAACATTCCCACCCTTTGCTATCTTAAGGACGTACAGCAGATCGGCGCGTGCCGTCTGTGTCTGGTAGAGATTAAAGGCGCAAGAGCATATCAGGCTGCCTGTGTTGCTCCTATTTCCGACGGAATGGAAATCCGCACCAACACCGAAAACCTGCGCAAGGCAAGAAAAATAAACCTTGAGCTGCTCCTTTCCAACCATAACAGAGAGTGTACCTCCTGCGTACGCAGCGGTAACTGCGAATTGGCAGCTCTTTGTAAGGAATACGGAGTAAGCGATTATCCCTACGACGGCGAAAAGACCGAAACTATACTTGACGATATCTCCCCTTCTCTGGTACGTGATAACAGCAAGTGTATCTCCTGCCGCCGCTGTATCGCCGCTTGTAACGACGTACAGAAGATCGGCGCTATCGGCCTTTCCAGACGCGGTATAAAGACTACCGTAGGCTCCGCATTCGACCGTTCTATCGTTGACGCACCCTGCGTATACTGCGGTCAGTGTATACTCGCCTGTCCCGTAGGCGCACTCCACGAAAAGGACAACACTGCTGACGTTTGGGCGGCTCTCAACGATCCCGAAAAGTACGTAGTAGTACAGCCCGCTCCCGCAGTAAGAGCTACTCTCGGCGAAGAGTTCGGTCTTCCCATGGGTACTTCCGTAACCGGCAAGCTGGTTTCCGCTCTCCGCAGACTTGGCTTTGACAAGGTATTCGATACCGATTTCGGCGCTGACCTTACCATTATGGAAGAAGGCACCGAGCTTATTCAGCGTATGCAGAACGGCGGTGTTCTTCCCATGATCACCTCCTGCTCTCCCGGCTGGATCAAGTACTGCGAGACCTTCTATCCCGAATTTATTCCCAACCTTTCCTCCTGCAAATCTCCTCACGAGATGGAAGGTGCTCTCATAAAGAGCTACTTCGCAGAAAAAGAAGGTATTGATCCCAACAATATTTACGTAGTATCCGTAATGCCCTGTACCTCCAAGAAGTTTGAGGCTTCCCGTCCCGAGCTTTCCAGAGACGGTATGAAGGACGTTGACGCGGTTCTCACCGTAAGAGAGCTTGCACGAATGATAAAGACCGCAAGCATAGATTTCGTTCGTCTGCCCGACAGCGACTTTGACAGCCTTATGGGCGAATCCACCGGCGCATCCGTTATCTTCGGTACCACCGGCGGCGTTATGGAGGCAGCTCTCCGTACCGTATACGAGGTTGTTACCGGCAACGAGCTTACCGACGTTAACCTTACCGCAGTTCGCGGACTTGACGGTATCAAGGAAGCAGAGGTCGACCTCAACGGCAAGACCGTACGCGTTGCAGTTGCACACGGCACCGCAAACGCAAAGGCTCTTCTTGAATCCATAAAGAGCGGCGAAAAGCAGTACGACTTTATCGAGATCATGGCTTGTCCCGGCGGATGTATCCACGGCGGCGGTACTCCTATCGTTTCTGCTACCGAGCGCAGCTACGTTGACGTTAAGGCTGAGCGCGCAAAGGCTCTGTACGCAGAGGATGCAGGCAAGGCAAAGAGAAAGTCTCACGAAAACGAAGAGGTTAAGAAGCTTTACGCTGAATACCTCGGCGAGATCGGCGGCCACAAGGCTCACGAGCTTCTCCACACCCACTACACCGCACGCAAGAAATACAACTAATTATTCACCCCAAGAAACCTTTGGTTTCTCGGGGACCCCGAAATTAACAACACGAAAATGCATAATAAAAAGCACCGAAGTTTTTCGGTGCTTTTTGTTGTCGGGGTCCCCACGAAGCCGTATGGCTTCGCGGGGTGATTTTAGTTATTCGGTTACCCAGTGGGTATCGTCCGACATATAGTGACCGATATAGCCCACGCAGAAATAATATTTTTTGCCGTCGACGGTTATCTCCTGCAGCTCGTAGGAAATGTCGGGGGCGTCCTTGCGGGTCTCATATATCTGATACCCGATATCGTAATCTCCGGTACAGCCGCCGGAATAATACCGCTCACCTATTTCAACGTCGGAAGCAAACTCCTCAAAATAGGTCGTCTCATCGCCATCGTAGCCGTACAGCGCGCCTACCACCAAGCCCTTGTCCTCGGTTTGAAAAATACAAATGGTCTCTATGTGTTCTTCTGCCTTTTTAAGGGGAAATACCTTGATAACGTCGGGAGAAGTATAATCTTCCGAAAGGACGTTTTCGATAGATGCCTCGTAAACCCCGTTTATGGACACCTGCTCGGGGAACAGAACGAATGAGCCGTAAATACAAAGGAGCGCCGACATTATTATTCCCACGATAAGGTTTTTCTTGAAAACGACACCCTTGCGCTTTAGCAGGCTGTAAAATACGATAGAACCGACGGGAATGGGCAGGTACAGGAAAAACAGCCACATATTCTGTACGTGTTTTTCGTTGATAGTACTTGCCACGCTAACCGATAGCAATGCAAGCATAATACTTGAGATAGAAGCAATAAACAGTATTATGGACAACGCGCGCCATTTTGCCCTTGCGCGGGACACGGGAGCCTTTGACGTAGCCAGTTTTAAAAGCATATACAGATGGGAGTCCTCTCCAACCTGATCCGCTTTTAAAGCATACAGCTCGTCAGACACCTGAAAGATAATAAACCTTTCCGTAAAATATACCTTTTGAATATCCTTCGGATCTATATTAAGGCTTCTTCTTTTATCGGGATGGGTTATGGTTAAGGAGAGGTGAGATTCAAAAACGTCGTAAAGGTACGTGCTTTGGGACATTCTTTCCGATCCCGCGTTGCGGTTTTTGCGGAAAAGAAGAAGAGTTCTTATAAAGGCGATGATCCACAGCACGAGGATTCCGAGAAAAAAGCCCTTTACAATATCGCCGGCGTTTATTGATGCGATAAACAAAAATATAAAAGCAAAAATTGAAATTACAAAGCTTCTTAATATAGCTCTTAAGGAATATTTGAAAAGTCCTTTTGCCTCGTCCTTCGTATATGTGACGGTATAGGATTCAAGGGGCTGTTCTGTGCTTTCGGCTTCAACTTCTCCGCCGCAAAGGATCTCGTCAACGGAAACGCCGAAGATATCCTTTAAACGGACGAGGTTATCTATTGACGGAACGGTCTTGTCCATTTCCCAAAGGCTTACGGTCTGTCTGCTTACCATAAGCTTTTGACCGAGGTCCTCTTGGGACAAGCCCTGCTTTTTTCTGTAATACTGTATTTTTTCACCGACGGTCATAGCATTTTCTCCTTTCAGTGATCACTTATATTATGCACTAAAACGTGTATTTTTGCAAGCACGGTTTTCTTGCCCGTGTCAAGTGACGCTTGCGGTTGAATATTACGCACAAAATCACCCCGCGAAGCCTTACGGCTTCGTGGGGACCCCGACAAATCACCCCGCGAAGCCCTACGGCTTCGTGGGGGCCCCGACAAAAAAAGGGGATATTATCGTAAATATCCCAGCTTTTTAAAATATTCCTTGTATCTTTCCCTTTGGGTGGGAATGGCTTTATCCGAATTTATAAAGGAGATAAACTCTTCTTCCGTCATCCATTTATAGTCTTCCGTTTCGCCGTCCTGCAGCAGAACGGTATCCTTATCGCAATCGACGGTACAGACGTAGGTGTAATATATGGTGTCCTTGGTAAGGTATCTGCCCGTTTCAATAAAGGAATCCGTTATTATACCCGTTTCCTCCCATAATTCTCTGCGGACACATTCTTCCTTGGTTTCGCCAAGCAAAGCGGAACCGCCTGCGGTGGCTTCGTAATACCCCGGATACGCCTTTTTGGTGGAGGCACGCTCCATACACAGATAGCTTCCGTCGGTATGTCTTACAAGCACCTCGCACACGAGGTGATACATCCCCTCGGGAATAGGCTCGTCCCTAAGGAGTACGGTATCCACAAGGGTGCCGTCAGCCGTATATGCGTTCCATTTTTCGGTACTCACAGCAAGGGCACTCCTTTTTCTGCGCAGACGCGGATGGTCTCTGCGTCCCAAACCGAGGATTGTACCTCGCCGATATGTACGTTACCCAGCATAAGCAGGCAAAGACGGGACTGACCGATACCGCCGCCGATGGTTAGAGGCAATTCGCCCTTAAGAAGCATACTGTGGAAGGGAAGAACGCGTCTGTCATCACAGCCCGAAGCGGCAAGCTGTGCATCGAGGGACACGGGGTCAACTCGTATGCCCATTGATGAAATTTCTATATGAGTATCCAGCGCATCGTGCCAGAAAAGAATATCGCCGTTTAGTGACCAATCGTCATAGTCGGGAGCGCGCATGCCGTGGGGAACGCCGTTCTTTAAGGGCGCGCCGATACGGGACACGAAAACGGTGCGGTGAATGCGGGTATACTCGTGCTCGCGCTCATCGGGAGCGAGGTCGGGATACAGCGACTCCAATTCCTCGGACGTAATAAACGCCACCTGACGTGAAAGAGACGTTTTAAGCACGGGGTATTTTTCCTTTAATTTATCGTTAACTTCGCAGATAGCGGAAACTATACTGCTTACGGTGGAGTAAAGATATTGGATAGTGCGGTCCTCGGGAGCGATTATCTTTTCCCAGTCCCACTGGTCAACGTAAATGGAATGGAGGTTATCCAATTCCTCGTCGCGGCGGATAGCGTTCATATCCGTAAAAAGACCTCTGTGCATTACAAATCCGTATCTCTTTAACGCAAGTCGCTTCCATTTTGCGAGAGAGTGTACCACCTGTCCCTCGCCCTGAACCGCGGGGATATCAAAGGAGACGGGACGCTCCTTTCCCGAAAGGTTATCGTTAAGTCCCGACTGGGCCGTTACGAACAGCGGTGCGGATACGCGCTTTAAGTGAAGACTTTCCGAAAGAGCTTTCTGAAAATTTTCTTTTATAAATTCAATTGCACGCTGGGTATCGTAACTGCCGAGAGCAGGAACGTATCCTTTGGGAACGTATACTTTATTCATAAAAATGCCTCTTTTTATCAAACATTAATGGGATTATATCACCTTTTATAAGGTATGTCAAGAAAATAAAGGCGCCGTATTAAAACGACACCTGAGATAAAGCAAAATTACTTTTTTCGCAAGGGCATTTTTCCGCAGTCCACTCAACCGCAGTCTTTACGTTTTCACGCTTTACCTTGGTTTTGCTTAACAGCATTTCGATATCCTTTTCGGAAAAGCAATCGTTTTTATACAACGAAAGCAATACCTCACACAAAGAAAAGTACCCGTCCTTGTTATGCGCAAGCAACCAAAGCTGACTGAAAGAAAGCGGCGCGTGCTCAACGGACATACGCAAAGACGTTCCCCGCTTCCCTTTCCCTTTTAAAATCGCTTCAAAGCATTTATTGTCTACGGTGTTTTCGCCGCTGAAGTTATCAAGACAGATACAGGCAAGGTCTACCGCAAGGAATTCGTTATCCGCAGAAAGAAGCATAAACAGATGAGCGGAATCCAAAATTCCCGTGTATTTTAAATTATCCTCGTCAATTTGCTTCAGAAGATTCTCCTGCTCGCATATTGGAGCGTTAACAAAGCCTTCAACGAATATATTTATATTCATTTAATCCTCCAGCATTATTTTGAGTATGGTGTTATCCGTCTCCTTCATACCCTCGCGGGCAAGACGGCCAACGTTGCAGACAGTCTTATCTGCGCCCTTGGTGACTATACCGTCGCCACCGTAAAACTGCTGGTGCTCAAGATACATATGATAGCCCAGAAGTCCCGCATCCACGGCAGAGGCTATTTTTGCCGCGCAGGAGGGCTTGGCACCGTCACAAATAGTGCCCGAAAGAATGGCAATGGCGTTTACCACCGTATGCGCCACCGCATGGGCGTTTCCGCCGCACAGATACGCAACGCCTGCGCCTGCGCCGCAGCCCGCGCTGATAGCACCGCAAAATGCGGAAAGTCTGCCGATACCCGCCTTCTGATGTATGGTAACGAGATCCGATACGGTGACGGCACGCATAAGCTTTTCACGGGTTGCCTTTATCTCGTCTGCATACACGCAAACGGGAACGGAGGCGGTTATACCCTGATTGCCGCTTCCCGAGATGATATACACCGGCTTATCGCAGCCGCTCATACGGGCGTCGCTTCCCGCGGCGGCATAGGCACAAGCGCGCTTTTCAACTCCGTTGCCCTGCCTGCGGAGAATTACCTTGCCAATATTGGCACCCCAATAATTGTTGATGCCCTCCTCGGCAATAGTCATATTATATTCTATCTGCCTGCCTACGGTATCCTCTATCTCACTTATATCCACCATATCCGCAAAGGCGACGATATCGTCGATATTAAGGCATGATTTATCCGTAAGGCTGTCCTCGGAACTTTCAACGACCTCTTTTTCGGTTTCCGCAACGCCGTTTCGGGAGATATGTACGATATTGGTGTGGTTGTTTACAATACGCACACGGGCGCTTTTTTCACCGTGGGACACGGTTATATCAATATCGAAAACCAGTCCGTCGGTGGCGGGAGAAACGGATATTTCGGCATTTTCAAGATATGCGCGGATATCCGTCTTTTGCTTTTGAGCGACGTTACCCAAGGTCTCGAGGCATTTTTCCGCTCTGCCTGCCACAATTCCTGCGGCGATGGCGGCGGGAATGCCGTGAAGCCCGTCGGTATTGGGAATTACCACGCTTTTTACGTTCTTTATAATATTTCCGCTTACCTTAACCTCAACCCTTTGGGGGATAACGCCGAGGGTATCCCTTGCCAACGCCGCGGCGTATGCCAGCGACACGGGCTCGGTACAGCCCATTGCGGGGCGAAGCTCCTCCCGAAGGATATCCAGATATTGACGGTACTGCACAGATCCTTTTTCCAAAACCGCTTATCTCCTTAATCGTTTTGTATATAGCACTTGAACTTTCCCGATGCCTTTGCATCGCATTCTGCAGTTATAAGCACGCCGTTATCAAGGTATTCCGTGGTTATTACCCTTGCATAACGGTGGACGGAGGCTGCCTCCGACTGTTTATCGTAAGGGAACAGCATACGGAGTATACGCTTTCCCTCTTTTACAAGCTCTTGTATTTTTTCAAGAAGCTCATCCACACCCTCGCCGGTGGCGGCAGAGATGCAGACCGCATCCTTGGGAACGAATTCGGTGTCCACAGCGGCGTCGCACTTGTTGTACACCTGCAAAATAGGCTTGCCCTTTGCGCCAAGCTCGTCTATGAGCTTGTTTGTCACGTCGTTTTTACGGCGGCGCTCCTCGTCACATTCGGAAAAATCGGTGAGTACGATAATAATATCCGCGTAGCTCAGTTCCTCCAGGGTGGAGCGGAACGCTTTTACGAGGTGGGTAGGAAGTCTATCTATAAATCCGACGGTGTCCGTAAGCAATATTTCGTTTCCGTCGGGCAGTGAAAGACGGCGGGTGGTGGGGTCAAGGGTTGCAAAGAGCTTGTCCTCTGCAAGAATGCCCGCATCCGTAAGCCGATTAAGAAGTGTGGATTTACCTGCGTTGGTATAGCCCACTATTGCGGCAGTGGGAATGCCCGATCTTTCACGGGAGGCGCGCTTGGTAGCGCGTACCTTTTCCACTGCGTCGATCTCCTCCTGCAAAGCGGCAATACGTCTTTTAAGATGACGTCTGTCCGTTTCCAGCTTGGATTCACCGGGACCGCGTGTACCGATACCGCCGCCGAGACGGGAAAGCTGTTTTCCCTTTCCCACGAGACGTGGCGCGGTGTAGCGTAGGCAGGCGATCTCAACCTGCAGCTTGCCCTCACCCGTGACGGCGTGAAGGGCGAAAATATCAAGTATAAGCATTGTGCGGTCGATTACACGAACGCCCAAAATATCCTCAAGAGAGGCGATCTGGGAGGGCGACAGTTCGTTATCAAAAACGGCAAGATTAATTTCCTCATCCTGCGCTTTGATAAACTCCGCTATCTCCTCCGCCTTGCCCGAACCGATATAGGTGCGGGGATCGGGATTGACTCTGGACTGCACTACCCTTGCGGCGGCGATACCGCCTGCGGTATCCAGCAGACGCTCAAGCTCGTCAAGAGAGACCTGAACCTGCTCCTCGGTCATATCCAGAGTGAGTGCCACCAGCACGGCGCGGGTGACAGTTTTTTGATCAAAAATATTTTCCATTTTCTTTTCCTCCTTTAAACAAAAAAGAAGTAAAAAAGGACAGCGGAATACGCTGTCCTTATGCGAATGAAAATGCTTTAAATTACTTAAGGTTGTACTTCTTCTTAAAGGAATCTACACGTCCGCCGCTATCAACAAGCTTCTGCTTGCCGGTATAGAACGGATGGCACTTAGAGCATATATCAACCTTCAAATTCTGTTTTGTAGACTTAGTAACATATTCTTCGCCACAAGCGCATTTGATTACGGTTTCCTTGTATTCAGGATGAATAGCCTGCTTCATGTCATTATACCTCACTTTCTCACCGAGCAAGTATACCATAAAAAAAGGTGAAATGCAATACCTTTTTTGCTTTTTTTATTGTATTTTTAATATAATTATGGTATATTGTTAAAAAAGCAGGGAGGTTTTTATATGAAATTACGTTATCTCGGTACTGCGGCGGCAGAAGGATGGCCTGCGGTGTTCTGCAGATGCGACCATTGCGACAGAGCGAGAAAGGCCGGGGGCAGAAATATACGCACCCGTTCGCAGGCTCTTATCAACGACGATATGCTAATAGATTTCCCGCCCGATGCAAATATGCATATGCTGCAAAACAATATTGATTACAGCGCGATCAAGTTTTTGCTTATAACCCATCCCCACTCCGACCATTTCGCACCACTTGACCTTGCCTTCCGTGACGAGGATTATTACGCCCATAACCTTACGGAAAAAACGCTTATTCTGGCAGGTCCTCAAAGGGTAATTGACGCTTACGATAATTACTTCCACCGTTTTTCCGACGAGCGCAGATGCAAATACATAACCCCTATGGTTTTGCAAAACTACGTAACCTACAAATTCGGCGATTACGAGGTAACTCCTGTCCGTGCAAACCACACCCACGACGAGAACAACGCCTGCTGTTATATTATAAAGGAAGGAAACAAAACCCTTTTGTATCTCCACGATACGGGTATGCTCTTTGACGACGTATGGGAATACCTTGAGAACAATAAGATACGAGCGGATTTCGTTTCTCTCGACTGCACCTACGTAACGCTCCCCTCCTTCGGCGGACATCTGGGACTTGACACCTGCAAGATAACCGCAGATATGATGCGGGAAAAGGGTATTGCCGACGAAAGCACCGTGTTCTGCGTTAACCATTTTTCCCACAACGGCGTGGCTATATACGACGAGCTTGTTCCCATTGCGGAAAAGGACGGATTTCTTACCTCCTACGACGGAATGGAAGTTATAATTTAACAAAGCAAAAAATCACCCCGATAGGCGAAACCGCTTGTTGGGGTGACTTGTTGTCGGGGTCCCCACGAAGCCGTAAGGCTTCGCGGGGTGATTATTATGATTTGAGCTTGATGTAGTTTTCGATACCTTCGGTAACGGAGTTTCCTCCCCAGCGAAGCATTGTCAGCACGTAGATCACCGCGATAAGCGCACCGAAGATTATGGCTATCTTAAGGGGAGGCTTGGGTATCTTTATACGGAGAACGTACAGCATTGCCACAAGCAGATAAACCACTCTGAACGCCCACGCCATTCCCGCAGGTGCAAGTCCGAAGGACAGCATCATCATAAGCACTGCCGTGGAGAAGCAGGAAAAGGGTATGGGCATACCTACAAAGGATTTTGAGGAAAGGTCTGCCTTTTCCATGGTAAGGGTATTGAAATATGCAAGTCGTGTAGCGGACGCTATTAGGAAAAGCATATATACGATAATATCAATAAATGAATCGTAGCCCAAAAACCACGCGATCATACAAGGCGTTACGCCGAAGCTGACCATATCGCAAAGGCTGTCCAGCTGGATGCCGTAGACCTTGGCACGGTCGCTTCTGCCCTTACTGCGTCTTGCGGCGGTGCCGTCCGTCATATCGCAAATTCCCGCAAGGAGGAAGAAGGTAAGCGCAAGACAATAATCGTGGTTTGCCGCGCAGAATACTGCAAGAGCGGAAGAGCATAATCCGCCAAGTGTTATTACGTTAGCCAGGTTGATAAAACCAATAAACATTTTATACACCCCTAATAAGTAGTATTTTGTTTGACCTCGGTATATATACGGACAAAGCTTTCGTGACGGGAGACAGGCACTTTTCCGTCCTTTACCGCTTGTATAACGGCACAGCCCTCCTCAACCGTGTGAGCGCAATCGCGCCAACGGCAATTCTCCGTAAAGGGGAGCATTTCGGGGAAAGCATCTATGACCGTTTTGTGATCGGTAACGCCGCAAGCGGCGAAATCCAACATAGTAAATCCCGGAGTATCTGCAAGGCGGATATCGCCGTCAAGCATAAAAAGCTCGGACACTCGGGTTGTGTTTTTACCGCGCATAAGCCTTTGGGAAAGATCCCCCACCTGCGCGGAAAGGGTGGGACACAATGCATTCAGCAGGCTTGATTTGCCTGCGCCGGAGGGACCTGCAAACACTGCGGTCTTTCCCTTTAAAGCCTGACGCAAAGGCTCTGTTCCAACACCGTTTACCGCCTGCACGCAAAACACCTTTACGGGTGTTTTTTCGTATATGGACTTAAGATATTCGGGGGAAGCGATATCCGTCTTGTTTATCACCAGCATTACCTCCGCACCTGCAAGGGTTGCAATGGTGCAAAGGGAATCCAGATAAAAAATATCGGGATCCGGCGAAGCGGCAGCGGTGACGATGACGAAAGCGTCTATGTTCGCCACGGGAGGACGGACGAAAGCGTTCCTCCGCGGCAATATTTCGGTAATAAATCCAGTGCCGTCGGCGTTCAAGGTGTACTCCACCTCGTCGCCGGGAGAAAGACGCATATCGCCTTTACGCAATCTGCTTCCCGCGCGGCACTGTATTTCTTTTTCGCCGTCATACACAGCGTAAAGACCTTTTTGACCCTTGAGTAATATTCCCTTCGGCACGAATTATTCCTCCGTATCGGAGGTATCCTCCGTCACGCCGTCCTCGGGACCCACGCAGACGATAAGGTCTACCTTGTCGCCCTCGTTAACGGGGAGACGGTATTCGATGCTCTGTCCGCAGACTGTGCCGGGCTCGTATTCATCGGAATAAATTTCGGTTATTCTGTTGGGAACAAGTCCTATTGCAATAAGAAAATCCTCGGCTTCTTCGATAGAGAGCCCAAACAGATCGGGCATATCGCCCTTGATATATTCCTGTCCGTTGGAGGCGCCGGAAATTACAATATCTATTTCCGTGAAGGGATCAAGTCCCTCTCTGCCTGCCTTTATGCTCTGCTTGATTACCTCGTTGGTAAACTCACCGTCGTATTCATAGGTGACCTCGCCGAGGGTGAGGTTTGCACGCTCAAGAGCGGTCTGTGCTTCGATAAGAGTCATTCCCTTAAGGTTAGGCACGGCAAAGGCTGTGGTAACGTCCTTACCCATAGAAACGAATACCTTTACGGTACTGCCCGCACTTACAAGTGCGCCGAATTCGGGCTCGGTACGGACGACCTGATTGGAAAATCCGTATTCGTCGTAGACTACTTCCTTTTCCACCTTAAAGCCCATTTCCTTAAGTCTTATTTCCGCCTCCTTATAGGTGTAGCCGCGGATGTAAGGCACGGAAACGTCATCGGGCACAACGTTTATTTTTATGGAGTCGATCTCGAAGAAGATCTGTCCGTCGGGAAGCTTACCGATATGGTACGCTACGGGGTTTTGCTCGATTATCTCGCCGTCCTTGTAGCCTGATTTATACACCTCGATAATATCAAGCACCTTGAACTTTACGCCCGTGCTGTCGTAGGTGCCGTTAACCAGCTTTTCGGAAAGGGCTTCCGACCAAATCTGTCCCACCAGCTTGGGAACCACCACCTCGTTGCCCGTAGCGGGTCCGGTGGTAAGCTTGAGGGCGTAAACGGCGTAGTATCCGCCGCAGAAGGCGCAAACCAAAAGGAAGGAAAGTGCTATTGCCGCAACGACGGGAAGCAGTGAACGGCTTTCACGTACGGAGCGCTTTTTCTTTTTGCGCTTTTTAACGTAACGCTTTTTGCCCGCACCGCCAACGGGAGGCTTCGCTCCGTTTTCGTCGGCGTAGCTGTCTATTTCGGAGGTTGCGATGGAATCGATGGGAACTACGTTATAAGGCAGAGCCTCGCCTGCAGGGTAATCGTTGCCCATAGCAAAGGTGACCGCAGGGTTGCGAAGCACCATATCTATAGCCTTGATCATACTGTGAGCGGAGGAGAAACGGTTTGAGGGATTCTTTTCCATAGCCTTGCGGATTATCTGCGCAACACCGAAGGGAAGATCGGGGGTGATATCGCAGGGGTTTCCGGGCTCGTCGTTTATCTGCATCATAGCGATCTCAAGCAGGTTTTCCGCAGTAAAGGGTAAAACTCCCGTAACCATTTCGTAAAGCATAATACCTACGGAATACAGGTCGGAGGCAAAGGTGGTCTCCTTGCTGGAAGCCTGCTCGGGGCTGATATAGTACACCGTTCCGATAGCGCGGTCCCTGCCCGAGGTCACCGCCTCGTGAGGAGTTTTTGCTATACCGAAATCCGTAACCTTTATTTCGCCGTTCTTTTGCAGAATAATATTCTGAGGCTTTATATCTCTGTGAATAACGTCTCTGCTGTGGGTGTGCTCAAGTGCGCGGAGTATCTGCATGGTGTACAGACACGCTTCCTTCCAAGGAAGCACTCCCTTTTTATCCAGATATTCCTTTAAGGTGATATCGTCAAGATATTCCATAACGATATACTTCATATCGGGATAAATGGCAACGTCGTATATGCTTACGAGATTTTTATGGGAAAGCATGGCAACAGCCTTGGATTCGTTTATAAACCGGGATTCCGCCTGCTTATCGCCGTTGTATTCGTCGTTGAGTATCTTTATGGCAACTGTACGGTCCATAAGCAGATCCTCTGCCTTCAGGACGAACGCCATTCCGCCTACGCCCAAAAGCTCAAGTATTTTATATCTGCCGTCAAGGACTTTGCCTACAAAGCTTTGATATTTATTGTTCATCAGCTTACTCCTTTCCGATGAGCACGGCGGTGATATTATCCGTACCGCCTTTTTTGTTTGCAAGATCAACAAGCATTTTTACCCGCTTTTCATCGGTAATGGTGCGCCAGCGGGACTGCATATATATTATATCCTCCATATCGCGGCGGGAAACGAAGTTTGAAAGCCCGTCAGTACAAAGCAGAATATAATCGAATTCAATATTGAAAAACATATCCGGCTCTACCATATCCTCTACACCGAGAGCGCGGAGTATAATGTTTCTCTTGGGATGCTGTAAGGCTTCCTTTTCGGTAAGAGCGCCGTTATCCACCAGCATCTGTACGAGGGAATGGTCCTTGGTTATCTGTATCGCCATACGGTTGCTTACCGTATAAAGTCGGCTGTCGCCCACGTTGACAGCGGCGTTAAGGGCGGGACAGGAGAAAAACGCCACAAGGGTGGTTCCCATCCCGTAGCACTTGTTATCCGTCTGTGACTTTGCGTATACCGCCTTATTGGCGCATACCACGGAAAGACGGAGTATTTTTACCATTTCCTCACGGGTGATGGAATAAAGGTCCACACCCTTTAAAGAGGATTCCAAGGTTTCCTGATATATCTCGCAGGCAAGACGGCTTGCCACGTTTCCGCTTGCAGCACCGCCCATACCGTCACATACCACAGCGGAAAAATATTCTTTTTCGTTGCGGATAAGGAAATAGTCTTCGTTTATTTTTCTTTTTTTACCTACGTCGGTATGACCGCAGCAATGCAAGGTATATCACTCCTCTCTGTGCTCCGCGCGGAGCTGTCCGCAGGAAGCATTTATATCTCCGCCAAGCTTACGGCGGACGGTGGTGTTTATTTTATATGAATTAAGTATCTCGGTAAAGCGGGCAACCTGCTGACGGGTGCTTTTTTTGTACCCTCTCTCTTTGACCTCGTTAACGGGGATAAGATTTACGTGGCACAGCATACCGGAAAGAGTTCTGCCAAGCTGATGCGCATTTTCGTCCGAATCGTTTACGCCCGAAATGAGAGCGTATTCAAAGGAAATGCGGCGGGAGGTCTTTTCCGTATATCTTTTGCACGCGTCGATAAGCGTTTCATAAGGATATTTTCTCGCCACGGGCATGGTTGCGCGGCGGATATCATCGTTAGGCGCGTGAAGGGAAACGGAAAGGGTTATCTGCAGATGCTCGTCGGCAAGTCTGTCGATTTTATCGACGAGACCGCAGGTAGAAAGAGAAATGTGACGGTGGGATATATTAAGCCCGTCGGGATGGTGGACAAGCTCAAGAAAGCGGAGGACGTTATCGTAATTATCCAAGGGCTCGCCGATGCCCATAAGCACCACGCCCTTTACACGTTCGCCCGTATCCCGCATTGCCGCCATTATCTGCTCAAGTATTTCGGCGGGAGTAAGGTTTCTGCGGAAGCCGTTGAGAGGCGACGCGCAAAAGGTACAGCCCATACGGCATCCCGCCTGAGTGGATACGCACACAGTATTTCCGTATTTATAACGCATAAACACGGTTTCTATCTTCTCACCGTCGGCAAGCTCAAAAAGATATTTAACGGTTCCGTCGATCTTGGAAACCAGCTTTGAAACTATTTTTGCTTCGGTAATAAAGCAATCCGCTTTTAATTTTTCCCTTAAGGCGACGGAAAGGTCTGTCATATTATCTATTTCCCTTTCGCCTGAGGATATCCAGCGGAATATCTGCTTGGCACGAAAAGGCTTTTCGCCGATATTAACGAGATATTCCTCTATCTCCTTGGGAAGCATACTTTTAAGGTCGGTCATTTTTTAGTCTCTTTCAATAACTGCTATATAAAATCCATCGTACCCGTTGCCGGGGAGAATGGTCCTTTCGCTTACCAGACGGAAGCCTTCCTTATTATTTAAGACGCTATGCACTATATTTCCGTTTTCAAGACGGTTTACCGTGCAGGTGGAATACACCGCTTTGCCGCCCTTCTTAAGGTAAGAAAGCGCGTTTTCAAGTATTTTTGTCTGAGTGGGATAAAGTCCCGCGAAATCCGAAGCGTCCTTGTATCTTATTTCGGGCTTGCTGCCTATAACGCCTATACCCGAGCAGGGCACATCGCATATAACTCTGTCGGCAATGCCGAAAAGGGCTTCGTCGGGTACGCGGGCGTCGCGGGGGACGGTTTCTATAATATCTATGCCCAGCTTTTTTGCACCCTTTTCTATAAGGGACAGCTTGTTTTTATGAAGGTCGGAGGATATTATTCTGCCCTTATTCTTCATATCCAAAGCGGCGCCGAAGCTTTTTCCGCCGGGGCAGGCACAAAGGTCGATTACCGTCATATCCTCCTTTGCCTCAAGCGCCTTGACGGCGGCTTGGGAGGAAAGCCCCTGCACGAAGAAAAGTCCCTTTTCTATATCCGCCATATCCGTGTTTTCGTTTACGCCGTCAACGTACGGGGTGTCCTTCAAGGTGTTGGCACGTACGCAAACGGGCTTTTTTTCATAAAAAGCGTTGAATATATCTTTATATTCTTCGGGATACTGCTCCTTTACCATAGCGAAAATACTGTCGGAAACCGAATAGTATACGGGCTCGGGAAGTGAGGGCAGACTCTTTATTATACTCTCTTTTTCGCGGCACACACTGCGAAGGACGGCGTTTACAAAGCCCGCCGAGGAACGGCTTATCTGCTTTGCGGTCTTAACGGACTCGTCGCACACGGCGTGGTCGGGCACGCGGGAAAGAAAGATTATCTGGTAAACTCCCATACGAAGGAGATCGTATATCTTACCCTCGGGAGTTTTGTTTACGTATTTTGAAATGATATGATCAAGAGTACGTCTGCGCTCGGTCACGCCCTTTATAAGCTCGGTGCAAAAGGCACGGTCAACGCCCGTAAGGTCGGTGGAAAGCAGACCTATATTGCTGTACGCACCCGACGAGGATATTCGGTATAAAATATCAAGTGCGACACGGCGGGGATCAGACATTGAAAATATCACCTTTTTTTACAGAATTTCCGCGCAAAAAGCTTTGTGCGTCCATTTTTCCTTTGCCCTCGGGCTGAAGTGCGGTTATTATAACACTTCCCTCTCCGCAGGCTATTTCTATTCCCTTTTCGGTGGAAAGCACCGTGCCGGGAGCGCCGCAACCGTCGGAAACGGAGGAAGCAAACAGCTTTATACGCTTACCGTTTAAAAGAGCATAAGCCGCGGGATAGGGAGCAAGTCCTCTTATGCGGTTATGAGTCTCTCTCGCAGAGCGGGAGAAATCCTCGTATGCTTCTTTTTTGTCTATTTTGTTGGCATAGGATGCGCCGTCCTCAGTCTGGGGAGTGCGGGTGACAAGACCCTTTTCCGCAAGAGAAAGGTATTCGGTTATAAGCTCACCGCCGAGAACAGCCATTTTATCGTGATATTCGCCCGCCGTCATATCCTCGGGGATGGGAATGGCGCGCTGAAGGATAATATCACCCGTATCTATGCCCGCATCCATATACATTATGGTTATGCCGCCCTTATCGTGTCCCTCCATAACCGCGCGGTTAATGGGAGCGGCGCCGCGGAGTGCGGGAAGGAGAGATGCGTGGACGCAGATACAGCCGTGAGGGGGAATATCAAGAATATTTTGGGGAAGTATTTTTCCGAATGCGGCAACCACGAACACGTCTGCATTGACGGAGCGCAAAAGCCGGTCCGCCTCCTCGGTACGCATAGAAGCGGGAGTTACCACCTCTATACCCTTTTCGAGAGCAAACTTCTTTACGGGCGAGGGGGTAAGTGCGTATCCTCTGCCGGAAGGCTTATCGGGCTGGGATACCACCAAGGCGATATCATGTCCCGCGTCGTATATGGCTTTAAGTGAAGTAAGGGCAAATTCGGGTGTGCCCATAAAAACTACACGCATTTTGTGTTTTATTCCTCCGGATCAAGCATTTCCTTTGCTTTGTCTATATAAAGCACGCCGTCGAGATGGTCAAGCTCGTGGCAGAAGCATCTTGCAATAAGCTCGGTGCCCGTTGCCTCGAACGCCTCGCCCGCAACGTTAAGCGCGCGGACGGTCACCTTTGCGGGGCGCTCAACGATACCCGCTTTGCCGGGGCAGGACAGACAGCCTTCTACCTCTTCCTGCTTGCCCTCGGTATACACGATCTCGGGGTTGATGAATTCCTGAAGTTTTCCCTTGCCCATATCCACGATAACTACTCTGCGGAGTACGCCTACCTGAGGTGCGGCAAGTCCCACTCCCTCTGCCTTGCGGAGAGTGTCCTTCATATCCTCAACCAACACTCTTATACGGGGAGTGATAGCGTCAACGGGACGGGATATTTTGCGTAAAGTGGGATCGGGATCTCTTAATATACGAAGAAGTGCCATAAAAATTGCCTCCTAAATAACTGTGGGATTTATGTCTATATCCAGCGCGGTTCCCGTGCGGTCAGCCTTGGTATAAGCCAAAACCGCGTCGCGGAAACAGCTTCGTGCGGCGGCGCAGTCCTTGTACTTCACCGTGATCCGCATTCTGTAACGGTTGTTTATTTTATATATTCCCTCGCTGAAGGGTCCGAAGCGGACGGTCTTTAGATCGGGATATTTTTCTGCTATAAGCTTTTCAAGCAATACCGAAAAAGCAGTTGCGCCGCGACGGGTGTCCGCTTCCTTTTCCCCCGATATGCGGAACACCGCTATATCGCAAAAGGGCGGAAAGGTGACGGCACGCCGCATGGCTATTTCGCCATCAAAGAATTTTTCGTAATCCTGCGTTTGGGCGAGCTTTAAAATATCGCTTTGGGGGTTTGCGGTCTGAAGCACTGCTTCACCCTCCTCCCCCGCTCTGCCTGCTCTGCCCGCAAGCTGTGTAAGCAGGGAGAAGGTACGCTCCGCCGCGCGGAAATCGTTCTGATACAGCATAGCGTCCACCGACAGCACGCCTACCAAGGACACCAAGGGAAAATCCAAACCCTTTGATATCATCTGGGTGCCGTAAAGCAGGTCCGCCTCCTTATTGCGGAAGGAGTTGAATCTCCTTTCGTGGGCGTGGCGGGTGGCGGTGGTATCCGTATCCATACGTATTGCGCGGATGGAGGGATAATGTGTTTCCAATTCCTCCTGAAGCTTTTGGGTGCCGAATCCGAAGCGGGCAATGCTTTTCTTGCCGCAGGACGGACATTCCTCGGGCACGGGGACGGAATAACCGCAATAATGACAGTTTAATTTTTCGTTTTTGCGCTTTTCACCGCTGAAGGCGTGGTAAGTGAGGGACACCGAGCAGTTGGGACAGGATATGACCTCTCCGCAGGAGGCACAGCTTATAAAGGAGCTGTAGCCCCGTCTGCCCACGAACAGTATTGCCTGCTTGCCGTCCTCAACGGTTGAAATAAGCTTTTCCTTTAATTCCTTGCCGATAAGCCTTCCGCCGTTTACGGTGCTGTCCTGCTTTATATCCGACAAAATTATATCTGGCAGAGATGCACTTCCGTAGCGGTGCTTAAGGGTGATCAATTTATATATTCCCTGCTTTGCCTTATAAAAGCTTTCCACCGAGGGGGTGGCGCTGGCAAGAAGCATTACGCACTTGTTGTACGCACAGCGGAACCGTGCGATATCACGAGCGTGGAATTTGGGGGTGTTTTCAGATTTATAGGTATGCTCCTGCTCCTCGTCAATTACGATGATACCGAGGTTTTTAAGGGGAGCAAACACTGCGCTCCGCGTGCCGATGACCACCGTCTTTTCGCCTGCGGAGATGGCGCGGGCGGTATCTATACGCTCGCCGATGCTTAACATAGAGTGTATGACCGCAAGCTTTTCTCCGAATTCGGCGTAGTATATTCCCACCGCCTCGGAGGTAAGACCTATTTCGGGTATGAGCACTATAGCGGACTTACCCGTTTCAAGCGTCTTTTTAACGGCTTCTATAATAACGCGTGTTTTTCCGCTTCCCGTAACGCCGTAAAGCAGTGCCGCTTTGGGCTCGCCTGATGAAAGAAGCTCGTCTATATCCTTTACGGCTTTTTCCTGCTCGTCGGTAAGAGGAGTGGTGAATTTTTCTCTGCTTTTCTCCGAAACGGGGTCGCGGACGATACGCCGCTCAAAAATTTCGCAAATATTCTTTTTGCAAAGGGTGTTTACCACCGAACGGGACACGGAGAAAAACCGTTCAAGCTCGGTGACGGATATTTCGCCTTCAAGAGAAAGCGCGTCTATAAGAGAGATCTGCTTTTCCGTCTTTGCGTTTTGGTATGCGGTATCCGTATCCACCGTAAGGCGGACGTAGGAAAGATTCTTTTCGTTTATGCTTTCCTTGGTAACGGGCTGTCTTTTTACTGCGCCCACTGAAGTAAGCGCGGAAAGAAGCCCCTTTGCCTCCTCACCGAAAAGAGAAATAAGATCACTTTCGGTGCGTTCTTTTTCACGCAGGGAACGGAAAATTACCTGCGCCTTTGGGTTAAGGGTATTTTCGTCCGCCTCGCCGCAGGAATACAAATATTCCACGGTGGACTCCATTCCCGGAGGAAGTATGGCACGCAACGCCGCGCCCACGGTACAAAAGCACCGTTCTGCCATAAACAGACACATATCCACGGTCTCCTCGGAAACGAAACCGTAATCCTCCAGAATTTCGGAAACGGGCTTTATTGCGGAATATTCGCAATAATCCGAAAAGCCCGTGACGACACCCTTACGCAGACGGTTGCCGTGACCGAAGGGCACAAGGACAATGCTTCCCTTCCGCAGGGTATCCCGCATAGAGGGAGGCACCATATAGGCATACCCTTTATCCGCAGAATATGCTATATCGGTTATCCTTACCGAACAGTACAGCTTTCCGACCATTATTATTCCTGCTCTGCGGATATTACCTTGTATTCGCCGGTGAGAAGCTTATCTACTGCCAGAGTAACAGCCTTTTCGCCGAGGAAGGGAGTTGCGGGAGTTTTGGAATCCTTATCGTTGCTTTCTGCAGCCTTTTCAGCGGCGGCAACAGCCTGATCGGTTATATGGCGCGCGCTCTTTGCGGTTGCGATAACGAGAGTATAACGGTTGTAGTTTTCTTTTGTGATTTCTTTGATAGTGGGATAGATCATTTTTAAAACACCTTTATTCAGTAAAATTTTTTATAAAGTCAAGTATGTATTCTTTATTCTTTTCGGGACGGGTATCGATTATTCCGTCTATTTTAGCGGCGCATTCCTCTGCCTTGTTGTCCTCGTTTACCACGAGATAATCGTACTGTGCGGCGATCTGAAGCTCGGTAAGGGCAGTCTTCAGGCGCTCCTGAATGACCTCCTCGGTTTCGGTGCCTCTGCCGCGGAGACGTCTCTCAAGAGTAGCGTAATTGGGCGGGCAAAGGAAAACGAGAAGTGCTTCGGGCATTTTTTCTCTTACCTGCAAGGCTCCCTGAACCTCGATATCCAGAATAACGTTTTTGCCCTGTGCCAGATTTTCCTCCACGAAGGGGCGGAGGGTGCCGTAGCAGTTGTCTACGTATTCGGCGTGCTCAAGGAAATTATCCTCTTCCACCAGTGACATAAACTTTTCTCTGGTCATAAAGAAATAGTGTATTCCCTCGACCTCGCCGGGACGGGGGGAACGGGTGGTTGCGGACACGGAAAAAACGTATTTTTCCGTATTTTCAAGCAACACCTTGTTTACGGTGCCTTTTCCGCTTCCCGCAGGACCGGAAACCACCAAAAGAGTACCTTTTTTCGTATTCATTACAGCCTCCCCGAAATAACGTCTGCTTCCTCTGAGGAAAGTATTACGTGCTCACTGTCGGTAATGATGACGGAACGCGTCTTTTTGCCGCAGCTGCAATCTATAACTCTGCCTGCGTTTTTGGAATCCTGAACGAGCCTGCGTATAGGCAAGCTGTCGGGACTGAGCACGGAAATTATACGCTGTGCGTTGACGCGGTTGCCAAAGCCAATATCAACAAAATCCATTTTTGTTTTACCTCACTCAAGGTTTGCTACCTGCTCGCGGAGCTTTTCGATTTCCGTCTTTATAGCTACCACGCGGCGGGAAATTTCGTAATCGTTGCACTTGGAGCCCAGCGTATTTGTTTCGCGGAGCATTTCGGGCACGATGTATTCAAGCTTTTTGCCTACGGGACCGTCGGAATCCAGTGTTGCGCGGAATTCGGTGCAATGGGACTGAAGGCGTACCAATTCCTCGGTAACGTCGGTCTTGTCCGTAAATACGGCACATTCGGTAAGCAGTCTGTCCTCGTTTACGGGCACGCCTGCAAGAAGATCGTTTATACGGGCACGCATTTTTTCAAGATTTTTCTTTAACGCCTCGGGCGCAAGAACAGCCACCTCGTTGCGGAGTGCTTCAACGGTGTCGAGATAAGTAAGCAGCTTTTCCTTAAGTCTGCCGCCCTCACTCTCACGCATGGCATTGTACTGCTCGAAAGCGCCTCTGCAGATAGGCTCGATCTCCTTCCACATCTGCTCTGCGTCCTCGTCTGCGCGGGTGACGGTCATAATATCCGATTTGCCGGAAAGCATGGAAAGGGTGATCTCACCGGGAACGCCGTATTCCGTCTTTATCCGGTTAAGCAGTTTTAAGTATCCCTCCACAAACTCCTTGTTAAGGGTGAGAGAAACGGGATCGCCGTCGATATTTTCAACGGTGAGATAAAGGTCGATCTTGCCGCGGGTGACGTATTTGGCGCAAAGCTCCTTTACGTTTGTCTCAAGAGGTGAATACTGACGGGGCATTCTTACGGATATATCCGCAAAGCGGTTGTTAACGGATTTTATCTCAAAGGTTATATTCTTTCCGCCCACAAGGGATTTTTGTCTGCCGTAGCCGGACATACTTTTTATCATTTTAATTTCCTCCGTATTCGTTTGATATACAGCGTGGCAAGCCGTGTAAAGCAGATATCGTAAAGGATAAAGGTGGCGTTGCCCAACGCGTATACGAAAATGTTGAATGAAAATATTGGATCGTTTATATAAAGCAAAAATTTGCCCACGCAGATGAGTGCGGTATAAAACAGATTAAAGCCTATCAGCTTTACCGCCCACGTAAGGGGACGGCTTTTTATTTTTTCCACAAGGGATTTTATAATGGGGTATATTCCGCCCATAAGAAAATAAAACAGCGCAGGTGTTTTTGACGGAAGCAGAACGAACGCCAGAATTGAGGTGGCGGCGTAAAGCATTACCGACCAGCTTATGCCAAATTCGATCATCGCCACGGCAACCGTTAGTCCCGCAGCTATAGCGGCGGTAAGGTCAAGGGACTGTATAAAGCATCCCGCAAGCATAAGCACCAAGGACAGAGCGCAAAGAAAGGCGCAAAGGGATACTCGCTGAACTCTTTTTTTCATCGGCAGCAGTTACAAAGCATATTGGCGCACAGCATTCCCGTGCATATCTCGCAAAAGCCGCAATCGTCGTCCTTTGCGGAGGTGGTATAGGTGCTTGAGGAGGAATGGGAGGACATATTGTTGAGCGTGTTTCGGTACTCTGCGTTATAGGGGTCCATTTTACACGCCTGCTCGAAATATTTTCTCGCCTCGCCCAGCCAGTTTTTGCGAGCCATAACGTGGCCCATAAGGAAATACCACTCGGCGGAACGCTGTCCTTCGGGAATACGGGAAAGTATTGTCTCCGCCTCGGTAACGCGGTTTGCGCTGAGCAATTCGCGGACGCGGTAAAGGGTATCTCCCCCTGCGTTTCCGCCGGCGGAATAACCGCTTCTGCCTGTGGAATATCCGCCTCCCTGATTACGGGCGGCGCGCTGCTTGGTGATGGTATCGTAGGCTTCGTTTATTTCTTTCATTTTTTCCGCCGCAAGATCCGCCAGGGGATTGCCGACGTAAGTATCGGGATGGTACTTTTTTGCAAGATTGCGGTATGCTTTTTTTACCTCGTCATCCGTTGCGTTGGGATTGACGCCCAATACCTGATATGGGTCTTTCATTTACTTTTTCTCCTTGTTGATCACCTTATCCACCGCGGCTTGGATACCGTAGCCGGCGATGTTATATATAATACCGTCGAAAGAGCTTCCGTCGGCAAGAGCATAGCTTCTGGATATTGCCGCGCCGCTGTCAAGCAGGGTACGGCGTATAAAATCTACGTTTTTATTCACACCCTCCGAGCCCGAATACGCAAGGTTAAGAGGATTGTAGGAATTGCTTTTTTCGTCCTTTTCCATATCGTCAAGCGCGTCGATAAGATACACGAATCTGCCGATATGGTAGCCGATATCACGGGCGACTCTGCTTTGAGCCCCTTCAAGCCCGAAGGATGCCATATTTGCGGTTACCTCCGCAAAGCTGTCCGCCGCCTCGTCGGGCACGGCACAGCCATCCTTTTCAAGACGGGAAAGCTTTTCAAGAGGGATACGCACCGCGTCACCGATACCGGGATACAGCCTTTCCGCTTTTTTCGCCATTCTTTTGAAAAATGGCAGAGAAAGACGGGTGTAAAGCCGCTTAAATCCCTTTTCGTCCTTAATATCGTCAAGAGCCTTGTAAAAGCAAAGGCTTCCGAATGCGGCGGAGGTAAAAAGAAGCGCTTCGTTTTCCTCCATAACTCCTCTTTTCCGAAGAGTATAGCCGCAACGGCGGGGGGTTATAACGTATTTTTCGCCTGTGACGGCAAGGCGCACCACGGCGAGAAAGACGAAATCGTAATTAAGCAAAAAGCGTGTAAAGGGAGATATTCTTTTGCCCCCGCAGCGGCAGATACCGCAGTACACGGAGCGGTACAAGGCAACGTGTTTTGTTTTAAGCTCGCCCATATCGGGACGTATATAGCCGAACAAGCAGACCACTCCATTCTTAATCAGTATATTATACCATATCCAACCGTGTTTTGCAACAAAATTTAATATAAAAACAAGGGAGTTTTCCTTTATTAATTTAATTAAAAGTAAAAAATATTATTTTTATTAAAAATATTTTAAACAAAATAAAGGGTTTTTGTTAAAACGAGCGTATAATTGTATGTGTCTATATTTTTGTGACGAAACACACCCTATTCAGACGAAGGAGTGTATACAGTGAGACAGGATATTTACGATATTGAAAAAAAGATGCTGTGTGAAAAAGCATTCTTTTCACAGAACACCGCAGGCAGACTCCGTCCCCACACGGTGGACGATATGCGTACCGATTTTATGCGTGACAGAGATAAGATAATCCACGCAAAATCATTCCGCAGGCTTATGCACAAAATGCAGGTATTCCTTGCCCCCGAGGGTGACCATTACCGCACCCGTCTTACACACACCCTTGAGGTGGCGCAGATAGCGCGCTCCCTTGCGAGAAATCTGCGGCTGAACGAGGACCTTACCGAAGCGGCGGCTTTGGGACACGATCTCGGTCACACCCCCTTCGGTCATTCGGGCGAGCGTGCGCTGGACGAAATATGCCCTCACGGCTTCAGACACAACGAGCAATCCCTGCGCGTGGCGGACAAGCTGGAAAATCTTAATCTGACCATGGAGGTACGCGACGCTATCCTCAACCACACGGGAAGCAGAAAGGCCTTTACCCTTGAGGGACAGCTGATAAAATTTGCCGACCGTATCGCATATATCAACCACGATATTGACGACGCCATCCGTGCGGGAATACTGAAAAACGACGACCTGCCCAAGGAGCTTACCGATATTCTGGGTGACACTCACAGTGACCGTATCGACACTATGATACGCTCGGTGGTGGCACACGGAGTTGAAGGCGATATAGCCTTTACCTCTCCCGTAGGAGAAGCGACTATGGAGCTGCGCGAGTTTATGTTCGCCCGCGTTTACCGCAACACGAAAGCAAAAAGCGAGGACGGCAAGGTTATCGGAATGATACAGCAGCTTTACGAGTATTACGTGAAAAATATCCATAAGCTTCCCGAGGAATATTCCAAGCACATAGAAGAAGACGGTATCGAAAAGGTCGCCTGCGATTTTATCGCCTGCATGACCGACAGATACGCTCTGGCAAAATACGAAGAGCTGTTCATACCCAAGGTATGGCAATACAAATAAAAACACCCCAAGAAAACTGTGTTTTCTCGGGGACCCCGCGATAAAAGCACCCCAAGAAAACTGTGTTTTCTCGGGGACCCCGCGATAAAAGCACCCCAAGAAAACTGTGTTTTCTCGGGGACCCCGCGACAAAAGCACCCCAAGATTCAATTAAACCGGAAAGGAGGACTTTACTATGGCTTTTTCCCAAGCATTTATTGAAGAAATTAAAAACCGTAACGGAATTGAAGAGATCATAAGCAGATATCTTACCTTAAAGCGTGCGGGAAGCAACGTAGTCGGTCTGTGTCCTTTCCACAACGAGAAATCCCCGTCATTTACCGTGTTCCCCGCAACCCGAACCTTTTATTGCTTCGGCTGCGGTGCGGGAGGTGACGTTATAAGCTTCGTGATGAGGGCGGAAAACCTGGATTACCGCGAGGCTGTGGAGTATCTCGCAAAGCTTGCGGGCGTCCCCATTGAGGAGGAGCAGGACGGAAGAGTTGAAAAAAGCACCGTAAACCGCGAGCGGATATACGCTGTCACCAAAGCGGCGGCAAGGTTCTTCGTTTCAGCCCTTAATTCGCCCGAGGGAGAAAAAGCAAGGCAATATCTTATAGAAAAAAGAAAATTTACCCCCGCCACACTGCGAAGGTTCGGCATAGGCTACGCGCCCGACAGCTGGGATGCTCTTACCAAAAAGCTCCTTGCCGACGGGTTCACCGTTGACGAAATGAAAACTGCGTTTCTTTGCAGTATAAGCAAAAAGGGCAACCCCTTTGATATATTCAGAAACCGAATAATGTTCCCCATTTTTGATATTACCGGTGAGGTTGTGGCATTTTCGGGAAGACGGCTTAACGAAAATGACGAGAGAAAATACGTAAACACGTCGGATACTCCCATTTTCAAAAAGAGCCGTGTGCTGTTCGGTCTTAACGTTGCCAAAAACACCGAGGACGGCACGCTGATACTTTGCGAAGGCTCGCCCGATGCGATAGCGATGCACCAAGCGGGGTTCGGAAACGCAATTGCCACACTGGGCACGGCGATAACCGCAGAGCACGCCCGCATAATTGCGCGGTATGCAAAAACCGTATATCTGGCATACGATATTGATAAAGCGGGGCAGAAAGCCACTATGAAGGGTATCGACCTGCTTAATCAGGTTGGGGTATCCACCAAGATAATCGACCTTGGCAAAAACGAAAAAGACCCCGACGAATTTATAAAAGCCCACGGTGCCGAGGCGTTCAAGCTGAAGCTGAAGGGATCGAGCGGTCAGGTGGACTACAAGATCGACGAGATACTTTCGCGGTATGACTTGTCGATTCCCGACCAGAAGCTACAAGCCGTTGATGAAATGATAAGATTTCTTTCTACCCTGTATCCACAGGTGCAGCGAGACGTTTACGCAGGAAGAGCATCCGAAAAACTGAGCGTATCCAAGGAAGCGTTGTTAAAGGAAGCAAAAGAACTTGCCGTCTTTACGGAACGGAAAACAAAAAAAGAAATTCAGGACAAGGATATCCGTGATTCCATGGGATACGGCGACAGAGTGAATACCGATAAGATACGGTTTTCGGCCGCCGCGGCAACAGAGGAAAAAATACTTGGAATAATGCTTTCACGCCCTGACCTTACGATGAAGGCTGTAAAAACTCTAACACCGGAGGATTTCGTTACTGGATTCAATAAAATGGTGTACGAGCTGTTTTTGCCCGAATTTACGGAGGGAAAGGAAGCGGTGCTTTCCAAGGACGGAAGACTTGATACCCAACAGATAGGCGCGGTATCCCGTATGATAGCCCAAAGAGCGCAGTTTACGGATAACGGCGAAAGCACGTTGAACGCACTTATAGACGTGCTGAAAAAGGAAAACAAAAAACGCGAATACGATAAAAAAATAGAAGAAAACCCCGTATCCGCGCTGGACGAATATATTAAAAGAATTAAAGCAAACCGCAAGGAGGACACATAAATGGAAAAAAGCCTTAAGCAGATCGCGGCGGAACTCATTGAGCGTGCAAAGCCCAAGGGAAATATAACTGCCGCGGAAGTAATGGAAGCTCTTGACGATACCGATTCTTCCATGGAAGCACTTGAAAAGACCTTTGAAGCACTGGAAGCAAACGGTATTGAGGTTACACACGATATAGATTCTTCCGTATTTGAGCTTCCCGACGAGGACTTTGAGGACACTATCGACGATAACCCCGAGGAAGTAGAGGTACTGCTTGCTCAGGAGGGCGTTGCGGTAGACGATCCCGTAAGAATGTATCTTAAGGATATCGGTAAGGTTCCCCTGCTCACTCCCGAAAAGGAGCACGAGCTGGCAGAGCGTATGGCAAACGGAGATACCGTTGCAAAGCAGCAGCTTGTTGAAGCAAACCTCCGTCTCGTCGTAAGTATTGCAAAGAGATACGTAAACCGCGGTATGTTCTTCCTCGATCTTATTCAGGAGGGTAACCTCGGTCTTATGAAAGCCGTTGAAAAGTTCGATTACGGCAAGGGATACAAGTTCTCCACCTACGCCACCTGGTGGATAAGACAGGCTATTACAAGAGCTATTGCGGATCAGGCAAGAACCATACGAGTTCCCGTTCACATGGTAGAGACCATAAACAAGGTGCTCCGCGTTTCAAGACAGCTTCTTCAGGAATTGGGAAGAGATCCCACCGACGAGGAAATTGCAGAGGAAATGAAGATCCCCGCAGAAAAGGTAAGAGAAATACTGAAAATCGCGCAGGAGCCCGTTTCCCTTGAAATGCCCATCGGCGAGGAAGAGGACAGCCATCTTGGCGACTTTATCGCAGACGATAAGACTCCCGCTCCCTCCGACGCGGCAAACTCCATGATGCTTCGCGAACAGCTTATAGAGGTGCTCAAGACCCTTACTCCCCGTGAGGAAAGCGTACTTAAATTGCGCTTCGGTCTTGAGGACGGACGTCCCCGCACCCTTGAGGAGGTAGGCAAGGTCTTCGATATCACCCGTGAGCGTATCCGTCAGATAGAGGCGAAGGCGCTCCGTAAGCTCCGTCATCCCAGCAGAAGCAAAAAATTAAAGGATTATCTGGAGTAATACCAATATGACCACAGCAATTATAGGCGCAATGAAAATTGAGGTGGAAACTCTTTGCACCCGATTTGAAGCAAAAGAAACCGAAAAAGGAATTTTCGTTTCCAAAAAGGGCGATGATACCGTTATTATTTGTCAATGCGGTATCGGCAAGGTGAACGCCGCCGCACTTACACAGCGCATAATAGATAAATATAACCCCGACAGAATTATTAACACCGGCACCGCAGGCGGTCTTGCGGAAGGTCTTGAAATAGGCAACGTTATTATAGCGGAAAAAGCCGCATACCACGATTTCAAGCCCGTTTCTATCGTAGAGGATATGTTCGGAGAAAAATACATACGCTCCGATAAATCTCTCGTATCGTCTGCAAAGCAGGCTTGCGAGATCAACGGTATTCCCCACCGTGTGGGCACGGTAGTCACCGGTGACTGCTTCGTAGCCACCAAGGCGCAGAGAGACGATATTTTTGCAGAATATCCCGATGCACTTTGCACCGAAATGGAGGGCGCGGCAATAGCACACGTTTGCCACATAAACCAAATTCCCTTTGTTATAATAAGAGCTGTAAGCGATTTCGCCGCTGACGAAAAGATATTTGACGAATTCGCTTTCCACGCGGCACAGTTTGCCGCACAGATTTCCGAATACATAGCGGAAAACAAGTAGAAACATTACGGAGGAAAAATAAAAAATGAAAGCACAGTTGGATCAGATCTCCGTTGCCGCCGCGCAGGAGATCGCATCCGCCTCTGATAAAAATTCCCTTGAGGCGGTAAGAATTAAATATCTGGGCAAAAAGGGTGCGCTGACCGCGATACTCCGCGGAATGGGTGCTTTGAGCGCAGAGGAAAGACCCGTTATCGGCGCATACGCCAACACCGTAAGAGCGCAGATCGAAGCAATGCTTGAGGAAAAGAATGCTTCTCTCGCTTCCGAGGAGCTTAAGAACGCGCTTGTAAAGGAAAAGCTTGACGTTACCATGCCCGCAAAGGTAAAGACTATCGGTAAGCTCCACCCCATCACTCAGGTTGAAAACAGAATGAAGGAGATTTTCGTCGGCTTGGGATTTGATATTGTCGAGGGCCCCGAGGTTGAAAGCGCATACAACAACTTTGACGCGCTGAACGCTCCCGCAGACCATCCCTCCCGCGATTTTCAGGATACCTTCTATATAAACGATACTACCCTGCTCCGCACACAGACCTCTCCCGTGCAGATACGCGCAATGAAGTCTATGGAGCCTCCTATAAGAATAATCTCTCCCGGCAGAGTTTACCGTTGCGACGAGGTTGACGCAACTCACTCCCCTATGTTCCACCAGCTTGAAGGTCTTGTTATAGACAAGAACATCACCCTCGGCGACCTTAAGGGACTGCTTGAATTGTGGGCAAAGGAAATGTTCGGCAGCGACACCAAGACACGCTTCCGTCCTCACAACTTCCCCTTCACCGAGCCCAGCGCAGAGGTTGACGTATCCTGCTTCGTATGCGGCGGCAAGGGATGCCGTCTGTGCAAGGGCGAAGGCTGGATAGAGCTTTTGGGCGCAGGTCTGGTACACCCCAACGTGCTTAAGGCAGGCGGAATTGACCCCGAAATTTACAGCGGTCTGGCTTTCGGTATGGGTATTGAGCGCGTAGTTATGACGAGCTACGGCATTGACGATATGCGTCATCTGTATGAAAACGATATCCGTTTCCTCGGACAGTTTTAATGAAAGGAGAACGGTAAAATGAAAACACCACTTAATTGGCTTAAAGAATACGTAGATATAGACTGCACTCCCAGAGAATTTGCAGAAGTACTTACCCACACCGGTACCAAGGTTGAGGGATATGAAATACTGGGCGAGGATATTACCAACGTAGTCGTAGGTAAGGTTGAGGCTATGGAGCGTCACCCCGACAGCGACCATCTGTGGATATGTCAGGTAAACGTAGGCAAGGAAGCAAATGTTCAGATAGTTACCGGCGCGCAAAACGTATCTGTTGGCGATATGGTTCCCGCTTGTCTTGACGGCGCACACCTTCCCGGCGGCAAGGTTATTAAGAGCGGCAAGCTGAGAGGCGTCGTTTCCCAAGGTATGCTTTGCTCCCTCGGCGAGCTTGGTCTTACCACCCACGATTTCCCTTATGCTATCGAAGACGGTATATTTATACTCCAAGAAGAATGCGCTCCCGGCGACGATATCCGTGACGTGCTGCTTATGAACGACACGCTGGTTGAGTTTGAGCTTACCTTCAACCGTCCCGATTGCCTTTCTTATCTCGGAATTGCAAGAGAGGTCGCCGCTTCCTTCGGCACCGATCTCAGAGTACACAAGCCCGAGGTAAAGCCTGCTAACGACGGAGACGATATTTCCAAGTATATCTCCGTTAAGGTTGAAAATACCGAGCTTTGTCCCCGTTACTCCGCAAAGGTTATAAAGAACGTAAAGATCGGTCCCTCCCCTCTGTGGCTGAGAGCCAAGCTGAGAAGCGCAGGCGTGCGTCCTATCAACAACATAGTTGATATTACCAACTACGTTATGCTTGAATACGGTCAGCCCATGCACGCATTCGATTATAACTACATTTCCTCCAAGGAAATAATAGTACGCAACGCCAAGGCAGGCGAAAAGATCACCACCCTTGACGGTAACGTACACGAGCTGACACCCGAAATGCTTTGCATTGCAGACGGCGAAAAGCCCGTAGCACTTGCAGGTATTATGGGCGGCGAAAACAGTGAGATCCTCGATACCACCAACACCGTAGTATTTGAATCCGCAAACTTTGCAAGAATGAATATCCGTCTTACATCCCGTCAGGTAAACCTCCGCACCGAATCCAGCGCGAAGTTTGAAAAGGGACTTCCTCCCGTAAACACCGTTCCCGCTTTGGAAAGAGCTTGTGAATTGGTACAGCTTCTGGGCTGCGGCGATGTGGTTGACGGTATGATAGACCTTTGCAACGTAAATATCGAGCCTACCGTGGTTCCCTTTGATTGGGAGCGCGTAAACGCACTTCTCGGCACAAACCTTTCTCTTGAGAAGCAGAGCGAGCTGCTTGCACCGCTTGACCTTATTGCCGACGGAAAGGGCAACCTTATAGTTTCCCCCTACAGAAGCGATATCGTTACCACCGCGGACATTGCAGAGGAGGTTGCACGTCTTTACGGATACGATAACATCGTGCCCACCCTCTTCAGATCCGAGGCAAAGGAAGGCAAATACACCGAGGAGCAAAAGTTCGTTGCAACTATGCTTAGCACCATGACCGCTTACGGCTTTAACGAGGTATACACCTATTCCTTCGTTTCTCCCAAGTGGTACGATATGATCGCACTTCCCGAGGACAGTCCTTGCAGAAACAATATAAAGCTTATAAATCCCCTTGGCGACGATACTTCCGTAATGCGCACTACCGCACTTCCCTCTATGCTGGACGTAGTGGCACACAACAGAAATATGCGTGCCGCAAGCTGTCACCTATTTGAAAACGCTTGCCTTTACTTCCCTCATGAGACCGAAATGTCAAGCGAGCACAAGGTGCTTACAATGGCTTTCTTTGATGCAAGCGAGGATTTCTACGATCTTAAGGGATACGTTGAGGGCTTGCTTGATAAGCTTAATATCCGCAATTACACCGTTACCGCAGAGGAAAACAACCCCTCTTACCACCCCGGCAGATGCGCAGTTATCACCAAGGGTGACAAGGTTATCGGCGTAATGGGACAGATACACCCCACGGTAGCAGATAATTTTGATATTGACGTTCCCGTATACGCCGCAGAAATAAACGTTCCCGCGGCACTTGCGGCAAACGACGGCAAGAAGGACTACAAGCCTCTGGCAGTTTACCCCGCAATGGAGCGCGATATCGCACTGCTTATGGACGACAGCCAGACAGCAGCATTGGTTTACGAGACCGCAAAGAAATACTGCGGAAAATCGCTTGAAAGCATCGTAGCCTTTGACCTTTACAAGGGCAAGGGTGTTCCCGAGGGCAAGAAGAGCGTAGCCTTCAGACTTACGCTCCGCGCCGCCGACAGAACCCTTTCCGATACCGAAGCCGACAACGCTATAAACAAGCTTCTTAAAAAGCTTGAAGCAGAGCAAGGCATCGTAATGAGAGCGTAATAACCCCTAAAACAAATTCTGCCCAAAAACCATATTTCCCCTTGAAATATGGTTTTGGGTAATGTATAATAAACATGACAGTATAAAAAACGACGGAGGGTATGCAGATGAAGGAAAACAAAACCAAAACAGTGCCTTTTTCCCTTAAGGAGCAAAAGGAATTAGAAATACGTATGGCTTTGCAGTCGGTGTACAACTCGCTGACTGAAAAGGGCTATAACCCCATTAACCAGATAGTAGGCTACATCCTTTCCGGTGACCCTACCTATATCACCAACCACAACAACGCAAGAACTATTATAACCAAGATCGACAGAGACGAACTGCTTAAAATGCTCGTTCAGAGCTATCTTAAGACGTCGCCCAACAGAGGTAACTGAAATGGCTGAAGTAAATACTCTTATGTACCGCGGTAAGCCGTTGGTAAGACAGGGCAGATTTCTGTTTTACGGCTACCCCGATGATAAATATATTCTGTTTATGAATATACTTGAAACCAAAAAGGACGGCGACCTTGAGGTTGCTACCCGCGTTCTCGTTCAGATACAGGATACCGACGAAAACGTTTCCTTCGCACAGAAGGTTATTAAGCAGTGCGAGAAAAAGAGCTTTTTCGACGCATTCGAGATCGGCACCATCTGGCTGGAGAGAGAATTGAAGAAATAGTTTGTATTAAAAAAACCTCGGAGAGATCCGAGGTTTTTTGTTGTCGGGGTCCCCAAGAAGCCGTAAGGCTTCGCGGGGTGATTGTTATTGGGGTGATATTATCGGGGTCCCCAAGAAGCCTTACGGCTTCTTGGGGTGGTTGTTATTTATTTGCCGCTTTCTTTACCTTTTCCGTAAAATCCTTGAACCACTGCTTTTCTCTTACGCCGTCAAACCATTCCCAGCCGCGGGTTGCGGTAACTGCATAAGCAAGGATACCTATACGGTCGCGGAAGAGGAAGGAATAATCTCTGCTGATAACGTCGTAGCTTCCGTCGGGTAGGATAAGCAGATCCGTGCCCTTTATAAGCTTTATTCCTCCGTAGATCATCGCTTCTCCTACCTCCATGGGAGTATCGTTTTTAATTTCCTCCCATTTTATAAAGCTTTGGAGTGATTTTTCAAGATAAGGAATAGCCTCTTCCTCCTTGCCAAGACCGCACAGAGCACAGCCCGTTCTGAGCTGTGTGGCGGCGTACAATCCGAGCCACGCCTGCGGTACGGTGCCGTCACAGTTGAGCCCTTCCATGATCTGAAGGCGGTATTTATTCCACGCCACACCCTTTTCGGGGGCGTTCCAATACCTGCCCGACCTGCCGAGAAAATGGCAAAGCAAGCGGAAGTTGTTAATATCGTGCTGTAAACGGCTTTCGTCGTGCTTGCCCTCGTTCCACAGCCGTTCTTCGGTGTCTTCGTATCTTATAGAGCTGTATTCGGTGATGAGATCGAGCCTTTTGCGCACTCCGATACGGTCCTCAAACAGAACGGTGTTTCCCTTTTCGTCCTTTTCAAAATATAAATTCAAGCCGCAAACATCGCCGTCGGTGAGGTTCACGCCCACGTAGGAGCGCTCCAACCCGCCGTCAACGGGCATATAGCCCTCGCCTTCTCCGAGATAGGCTTCGAGCTGATATTCGGTACACACGGCACCCTTGTGGAAGTAATTAAGGGTCTTTATAATACCGATACCCTTTGCAAAGAAATATTCCTTTTTGCCGCCGCGGTATTCAAGACCTGCGGGATATTCGGAAATATCGAGGGAAACCTTAAGGCAATCCTTAAAGGTGCCCGCTTTTACGGTAACTTCATCGACCGCTTGGCAGTTGACTATAGTTTTTATGGGTACCTCTGCCCACAGCAGATGGTTATACTCAAAGGACGCGCCCGCAACGAGCTTATCCGACCAGATGCAATCAAGCGCATCGTGAAGAATACCCATAATATCGTTGCACATAAGGGCTTCCGAGGGGTCGCGCTTCCATTCGAAGGACCACCGAAAATCATCGGTCATAACAAGCTTTTTATCTATACTGCTTATCACGTTTCTTTCAAAGAAATTCCAGTGTCCCATAGCGGTATAGTTGGGATTGAAATTGGGGTCCGTTTCAAGAATACGCCTTGCCACCGCACACGCCGCCTTGGTGTGTGCTTTTTCTATGGGAGTTTTTGCCAGCCTTTCCGCCGCCTCTATGGCGCGGGAAACGTCCTGAATACTCTGCGTACCGTCATCGGCTTCGTTCCAATACTCGCTTCTGACCTGCTCTATCATATCCAGCCACGAGCTTTCATCGTATTTATGACGCAAAAATTCGTGGTTGCCCGAAATAATAACGTTGCTTTTGTCAGCGTGGCAGACGGTATATTCACAGCTGTGAGTTATAACGCTGTCATCGTAGCCGCCGTCATACTCCCATCTGTTGCCCGCCGCAAAGGGGATATCCCCCTTTCCGCCGAATATGCGGTAGCTTTTAAGGGTTCGTGTTTCGGTAACGAGACTGTCCTTCTTCTCCTGCTTTACGATACCCACTCCCTTTTTATAATAGGTGCTGTAGGTGGCGTTTTCGTGGCGGGTTATCCAAAGGGAGCAGTTTTCAAATTCTCCGCAAGGGGTGGAAAGGGTAATTCCGTCACCGCCGAAGGTAAGGGTGGTTCCGTCGGATGCTACGATAAATTCGCCTTTTTTTAGTCCCTTTACTGTAAAATATCCGTCGCAATAGGAGGCGTTGCGGAAGATCATATCCGCGTTTCTGTCTACCGAATAGAGGTAGCCGTCCTTGTGCCACGTTCCGCCCCAATAACGGTTTTCACCGTTTATTTCGCGTATTTCGTCTGCCACGGCGCAGGAAATATATCTGCGGCTGTTTACGCTTTTATACTTTTCGGATACCCTTTTATTGGAGACCTTGGTTGCCGTAACGTATGCGTAATAAAGGTCTGCGGGAGTTAATACGGTAAGTGCTTTTTCCAAATACTCGTTTCCCTTTTCGGTTTCTCCCTTTTGGAAATACGCTTGCCCAAGCCAGTGAAGCTCACGTGCCAACGCTTTGCGGAAGCCTGCTTTTTCCAGCCGCGGGATCTGCACGTCACGCACGAATTCAATTCTCATTTGCTCGCCGTACTGCTTGCTGTCCTGCTGTGCCACGACGAACTCCATTACGTCCTCGTTTTTGCCGTCCTCGGCAAGTTGGCGGATACGCTCAAACAGCGCATCGTTCTTTTCGCCTGGAACCCACCACCAGCCCATCATAAGAACGTCTGCAAGGGCGTGGTATTTGTCAGTGCTTTCGGGAAGACCTTCCGCCTCCTTGAGTACGTTTCTGTATTCCTCCTCAAAGCCCTTTTTGCTGTTTTTCAGCCCCCACAGCTTTAGCTCTTTAACTTTTTTCATTACCCTTTGTACAAGGGTATCGTCTATGTGTTCGGTCATTGCGCTCAATTCCTTTCGTATGCGCTTTCTGCCGTCGTGAAGCTGCCATTTTACCGTGCCTTCGGTGATATTAAGCCGTGATGCTATTTCGGCAACGGAAAGTCCCTCGAAATAATGAAGGCGGATAACCTCACCTACTCTTTCGGGAAGGGATGCCACACTGCCCTGCAGATGCTCTTTTTCTTCGTTGGATATAAACGCCATTTCGGGCTCGCCGCATCTGCTTTCGTCCGCAACGGTATCCTCCAGAACGTCAAGGCTCATATAGGTTTTGAAGCGTAAAACAGTATTTTTCGCGCAGTTTTGCGCGATACGGCACACCCAAGGCGCAAACCGATCCTGCTCACGAAGCATATTAAGCTTCATCCACGCGGTAACGAAGGCGTCCTGCGCCGCGTCCTCTGCCATATAACGGCTGTGAGTTACGGATTCCGCCGCGGAAATAACGCGTTTTTCATACCGCGTGACCAACGCCTCATATGCATTCTGGTCGCCCGCAAGAGTGAGCATTACGAGATCTGCGTCCCTTAGCTCTGTATACAGCATTTATATCATCCTCTCTGTTGTTTATTAAAAAGCGCTTTCGTAACATAGACAAAGATCATATAAAAAAGGTTGGGGGAAAATTTAAAAATAATAGTAGAAAGAGCTTTATTATTAAGAGCAGAATGAATTTTTAGGAGCGGGGTGCTGTAGTAATCTACTGCCCCCCGACTAAAAATTTATACAAAAACGCAAAAAATCAAAAATCCATTTAAAATGGATTTTTACCATCAACATATATATAAATCACCCCAAAAACAAACGGCGAGAAAAGTAGTTACCTTTCTCGCCTTTTTTACTTAATTTTTTTGCGTTTTTGGGTCTGACTTAATAAGACAGCTCTCTATTAGAATTCAGAGCGGGACTTATTGATCATCTGAATAATGTTATCAATATCCTCTTCGCTGCCTGCTTCAGCTTCCTTTTCGGGAGCGGGAGCGGCTTCGGTCTTTACCTCTGCGCTCATAACGGGACGGCGAACGTCGTTCTTCTTAACGGAATCAAATCCCGTTGCGATAAGAGTGATACGCATTTCGTCCTCAAGAGTTTCGTCAAAGGCAGCACCGAAGATAATGGTAGCGTCGGGGTTAGCCTCGTTGGTGATCATAGCAACAGCGTAGTCAACCTCTTCAAGTCCGATATCGGGAGAAGCAGTAACGTTGATAACGATACCCTTTGCGCCGCTGATGTTGGTTTCAAGAAGAGGAGAGGACATAGCAAGCTTTGCAGCCTGTTCTGCCTTGTCCTTGCCCTTTGCGGTGCCTACGCCCATGTGAGCGAGGCCTGCGTTTGCCATAACTGCGCATACGTCTGCGAAGTCCACGTTGATCTCTGCTTCCTGAGTAACAAGCTCGCAGATAGACTGAACACCCTTGCGAAGGATATCGTCTGCTTCGTGGAAGGCGTTAAGGAAGGTGATCTTCTTATCGGTAAGGAGCTTAAGACGCTCGTTGGGGATAACGATGAGAGAGTCTGTAACCTCGGCAAGGCGCTTGATACCGCTTTCTGCCTGAGCCATTCTCTTTTTGCCCTCGAAATTAAAGGGCTTGGTTACGATACATACGGTAAGTATGCCCATCTGCTTTGCAATGCGTGCAACGATAGGAGCCGCACCGGTACCGGTACCGCCGCCCATACCTGCGGTAATGAAGACCATATCCGCACCCTTGAGTGCTTCGGTGATCTGCTCAATAGATTCGTCTGCAGCCTTTTCGCCCAGTTCGGGATTTGCGCCTGCGCCCTGACCCTTTGTGATACGCTCACCAATATTGATGCGCTTATCTGCCAAGGATTTATTGAGGACCATAAGGTCGGTATTAACAGCGATATACTCAACACCGCTGATCTTGCTTTCTACCATACGGTTAACAGCGTTTCCGCCGCCGCCGCCTACGCCTACAACTTTTATTACATTAACGGTTGTTTCAAATTCAGTGCTCATAAAATAGAGTTCCTCCGTCCGACTTTAAATTTTTACACATATATATAATAATACAAAAATTCCAAGATTGCAAGGGGTTATTTTAATTTATATGGTTTTTTTGCATTTTTTTCACTCCAAAGCAACGGTTGCTTCGGTATGAGAGGACAGGTCTATGCTTCCTTTATCCTCATCGTACAGCTCGTCGATGACCTTTTCAAGAAAAGGTATCTTTAAATCGAAATTATCCATATCGCCGATGTATATATGGAAACGGTCCGTATACTGCATACTTATATCAAATCTGCTGGTAATATCTATTTCGCGGATATAATAATCCATTTCGTTCCTTTGAAGGACCGAATACATTTCCAGCACCGATTCGCGGGTGCGGGCATCCATAAAGGTGATAGGTTGTCCCACAAGACAGCGGTCAACACTGCCCGTAACAAGCTTTATGGCGCTGTTTGGCACCGACGAAAGCTTGTTGCTTACCGACAGAACGTACAATTCGTCTGAAAGCAGATAATAATCGCCGTTTATCTCGGTATACATTACCGCCTGCTTTTCCTCAATTTCAATAACCACGCCCGAAGGAAGGTCTCTTTTCACGGTGACCGAGCCGACGTACGGCAGGGCGCTTTTAACAGTCTCCTCCACCCGCTTGCCCGAAAAGGAGAACAAATTTGAATCCATTTCGATACCTGCGGCTTGGATTATCTGCTCGTCCGAGTAAACGCTGTTACCCGTGACCGAAATTTCCTTAACACGGAAAAACAGGAAAAACGCCGTGCCAAGAAACAGTATTAATATAAACAGAAACAGAAAAACGTAAAAAGCGTTTCTGCGCCGCCGTTTTCGGCTTTGCTGTTTTTCCATTTCGTCAAGATCTACAGTTTTCCGTTTGAACCTGACCTGCTCCACGGCATCCTCCGTAATAGTTTATTTTTTTACAAGGCTGAGAGCCGTATCCGCGATCTCGTTTACCGCATCGGGTCTTGCGAAGCGGCGGATATTTGCCTCTGCGATAGCTCGCTTTTCTTTATCCTTTGCAAGAGACGCAACCTCGCTTATAAGCTTTTCGCCGTTAAGCTCGCTTTCGCGCAGAACCACTGCGGCGCAGGCGTTGGCAAGAACGAGGGCGTTTTTGTACTGGTGATCGTCCGTAACGTTGGGAGACGGTATGAGCACCGAGGTCTTTCCCATACAGGCAAGCTCCGCAAGAGTTATTGCGCCTGCACGGCATACGATAATATCTGCCGCCGCCATACGGACGGGCATATCGTATATGTATTCGAGAATTTCGATATTCTTTACCTTATCGTAGCCTCTTTCGGCGGCGATTGCGGAATATTTTGCAAATCCGCCCTTGCCGATGGCGTGGGTATGATAAATTTCGGGGTGGTCCTTTACGTAGCCCATAAGGTCGAAGCAGTATTCGTTGACCTTCTCCGCGCCCAGAGAGCCGCCGTAGGAAAGGATATACACCCGGTCATCCGCAAGACCAAGCTGTTTTCTCGCCTGCTCGCGGGTGATATCGGTGGGCTTTACGGGGTTGCCCGTAAGAATAAGCTTTTCACGTATCTTTTCATCAAAAAATTTTCTGCTTTCCTCAAAGGAGATACATACCTTATCGGCATACTTTGAAAGCATTTTCGTCGTCATACCGGGGAAAGCGTTTTGCTCGTGAATAAGGGTGGGTATACCAAGCTTACTTGCCGCCTTTACGGTAGGCCAGGAAACGTAGCCGCCGGTGCCGATGACAAGGTCGGGCTTTGCCTCCTTAAGCAGCTTTTTGGCGCGCATTACCGAGGTGACCGCCTTGACTGCGGCATCTATATTCTTTACCGAAAGGCTTCTTTTAAAGCCGCGGACCTTTACGTAGGAAATATCGTAGCCTGCCTTGGGCACGAGAATATGCTCGATGCCCTTTTCCGTGCCGATGAAGGAAATGTCCGCATCGGGAAAGCGCTTTTTGATCGTATCAGCTATGGAGATGGCGGGATTGACGTGACCGCCCGTACCGCCGCCGCACATTACTATTCTCATAATAAATTAACCTTTCTCTATATAAGAGTAACGGGAGACCGATAAAACTATACCCATTTCCGTAAGCAGAATTATGAGTGCAGTACCGCCGTAGGAGAAGAAGGGCAGACCGATACCCGTTGAAGGCAGGGTGTTGGTTACAACCGCAAGGTTGAGGGCAACCTGAATACCCACCTGCGAAACGATTCCCATGGTGAGAAGCTGTGAAAATCTGTCCGGCGCACGGGAAGCGATTATAAAGCCGCGGATAATAAACGCCGCAAAGAGAGCGATTACGATAATAGCACCGAAAAGTCCCAATTCCTCGCAAAGAATGGCGAAGATATAGTCGTTATAGGGCTCGGGCAGGTAGCCGAGCTTCTGGTTGCTCTGACCAAGTCCCAATCCCCAGAATCCGCCCGAAGCGATAGCGTACAACGACTGGGCGGGCTGCCAGCCCTTACCGCCGGTGGCGTTTGACATATACGCAAAGGGATCCTCCCAAACCTCAAGACGGGTGAAAACCTGAGGAACCAATTCCTCGATAACGCCGCGGAATACGGTGAACATAAGCACACCGACCACGGCAACCACGCCCAAGGCTATAAGCACCCAGCGAAGCTTTATATTGCTCATTACAAGCATTGCAAAGGCAAGGCAAAGCATTATTATGGTTGCGGAGGCGTGGTTCTGGAACAGAGTTGCGCCCGCCGCGAGAACGGTGATAACGCCTATGGGGACAAGGGTGCGTAATTGTAGTTTGAAGGTGTTTGCCGATGATATTTTATGGTAGTTATCCGAAATATATATCGCTGACGCAAGAATTACCGCAAACTTCAATAATTCCGAGGGCTGCATGGTAAAGCCGCTGAACTGTATCCAACGCTTTGCACCGCCGAAAACCGAGCCGATAAAGGGCACGGCGTAGTTTAGTCCGTAAATAACGAGGCAGGCGATAAGACCGAATTTTTTGATAATACGGTAATCAAGTCTCGTAACCAACAGCATTGTAGCCAAGCCGATGAGGGCGGCACGAAGCTGTGATTTGATAAGACGGTAGGAATCGCCGTAGCGGGTCTCTGCGTGGGCGTAGCTTGACGAAAAGATCATAACCAGACCGATACAGATAAGTGCAACGATAATAAGCAGCATAGGTCGGTCAACCTCGCCGATCATACGGACGATATTCCGCTTTACCGGTCTTTCCGCCGGCAGTGAATTATTCTGTTGTTTACTGACAGCGGGAAGAGAAGAATTCATTTATATCCTCACATAAAATAGACGAAATAAGCGGCGGCACAGCCGATGGCGGTAACCAGAGAGAACACGCCTACGATGGTAAATTCGCTCCAGCCGCACATTTCAAAGTGGTGGTGGATGGGAGTCATTTTGAATATGCGCTTGCCGAAGACCTTGAAGGAAAATACCTGAAGCATTACCGAAAGACCCTCAAGCAGCCAGACGATACCCATTAAAATTATAAGTAAAGGACTTCCCGCGTGAAGAAGGAGTGCGCAGGCAAGACCGCCCAAAAACAGCGAGCCCGTATCGCCCATAAACACCTTTGCGGGGTGGAAGTTGAAGATGAGATAGCCTATAAGCGCGCCCACCGCGGTGGCGGAAAGGACAGCCATATTAAGATCGTCAAGACGGATGGCGACAAGCATAAGAGCAAGGCAGATAACTGCGGAAATACTTCCCTCAAGACCGTCGATACCGTCGGTAAGGTTGGAGCAGTTTACAAAGTAAACTATGGCTACCAATAATATAATATAATAGAAAAAGCCTAAATTTATTCCGAAAAGGGTGGTATCTATACCTGCAAGTCTGTCCACTCCGAAGAGGTAAAGCCCCGCAGAGCCGAACTGAAGCACCAGCTTTTGTATAGCGGTAAGACCCTTGTTGCGCTTTTTGAAAAGCTTTACGTAATCGTCAACCAAGCCGATAAGACCGTTGAACAATGCAAAGCCGATATGAAGAAGCATTGCCCATTTGCCGTCCTTTATGCAGGCGGGAATGACGAAAATTCCTGCCGCAACAAGTATGCCTGCTATAAAGAACACGCCGCCCATTGTGGGAGTGCCTTCCTTGCACTTGTGCCACGAGGGACCTATTTCCAATATCTTTTGTCCCAATTTTACCTTGCGGAGTATGGGTATGAAAATTTTGCACAGCACCACGGTGATAACGAAGCCGATAAGCGCGCCAACTATCATTTTAACGGTCATATTTCAAAAACCTTCTTCATTATGGTTTCAAGATGCATTCCTCGGCTGCCCTTAAACAGCACGGTATCCCCTGCCGAAACCGTATTTTTTATGTATTCCGCCGCTTTTTCGCCTTCATCGGCGTTAAAGCATACCGCTTTTCCGCCAAAGGAGACAGCGGCGTTTTTGCTCTGCTCTCCTATACAGACGAGAATATCCACGTTTTTCTCCGCAGCCCTTTTGCCTACACCGCTGTGAAGGGAGGGGCTGTGGTCGCCAAGCTCAAGCATATCACCCAAAACGGCGATCTTTCTGCCCGAAAAACCGCTTAACACCTCCAAAGCCGCGCAAACTGATTCGGGAGAGGCGTTGTAGCAATCCGCAATAATGCGGACTCCGTCCTTTTCAACTATCCGCTGTCTGTCGCCTACCGAGGAAAAATCCTCCAAGGAAGTGCGCATCTGCTCTACGGTGAGCCCCGCAAGATGGCCTGCGGCAAAGGCAAAGAGAGCATCGTAAACCATATGGGTACCGATAGCGCCGATACGGGTGCTGAAATGCTCGCCGAAAAGGCAAACGTCAAAGGAAGTACTGTCAGTACCCTTTTTTATATTATAAGCATACACTTGGTTTTGCTCGTTGTCAATACCGCATTTAATTGCCTCGGGAATAGAAGCAAGCAATGGCTCGTCGCCGTTGACGATAAGTTTTCCGCCCTTGCGGAGTCCCTTTAATATGGTAAGCTTTTCGTCCCGTATCTTTTCGCGGGTGCCGAAGGCTTCTATATGGGACGTGCCGATATTTATTACCATTATAATATCGGGCTGTGCGCATACTGCGATACGCTCCATTTCGCCGGGGAGGCTCATTCCCATTTCAAAAACGGCACATTCCGTTCCCTCGGGCACCTCAAGGACGGTACGGGGTAATCCCACCTGACTGTTGCGGTTGCCCTTGGTAAAGGACACCGTCTTTCCCGAGGAAAGACACTTTACCGTCATTTCCTTGGCGGTAGTCTTGCCCACACTGCCCGTTATGCCGATACAAAGAGTATCCTTTATTTCGTTTTCACGGTAGTCCCTGGCTATCTGCTGCAGTGCCGTGCGGGAGGAGGGCACCAGAACCGTGTTGGCTTTAAGAAAAGCGGGGTCCTCTATAAGGGCGCCGTTTTTACCCTTGGACAGCACTGAATCAAGGTAATGGTGAGCGTCGGCACGCTCGCCCTTGAAGGCGACGAACAGTGCGCCGTCGCCGTCAACCTCGCGGCTGTCGGTGGTGAAAAGGTCAAATACCCTGTTTTTTTCCGTGTTTTCCCCTGCTTTGCCTTGGGTGACGCGGATTATCCTGCCGAAATCTACTGACATAATTATTCTATTTCCTCGTTATATCTGAATTCCACGTGGACTATGGTACCGGGAGCAACCAGAGTGCCCGCAGGTACGCTTTGAGAATAAACGTAGCTGTTTGTATAGTTATCGTTAAAGATACCGTCTACGGAGATATTAAGGTGACGGTTTGAAAGGGTTTCGGAAACCTTGGTGGGTGACATATTTGTAAGGTCGGGCATAACGATCATTTCGCTTGTGTTACTGCCCTCGGTGTAAAGAACTACGACACCGTTTTCGGTGTTGAGCTCTGCGCCCGAGCGGGGAAGCTGATCGGTAACCTCGGTGCCTTTACCCTTGATATGCACCTTGAGTCCCATTTCCTCGATAGCAAACTTTGCGGAATCTATATCCGTTCCGCGGTAATCCTTTACGGTCACCATTACGTCTGCGCCGGATTCGGTGGGAAGAATACCCATATAAGGAAGCACCTCGGAAAGCACGTTGGAAACTATAGGCGCGGCAATAGAGGAGCCGAATATGGTGGAGTTGGTTATCGTGGGAGTATCCACAAGCACCAGAATGGCTATCTGCGGATCCTCTGCGGGAGCAAAGGTGACGCAGGAAAGCACGTAGTCGTTTTCATCGTCAACGGTATCCAGCTTCTGGGAGGTACCCGTTTTGGAAACCACGTTATAGCCGCTTACCGATGCGTTTTTGGTGGAGTTTACAAGGGCTTTCATTATAACGTCGCAGGTGGCGGAGGATACTACCTGACGTGCAACGTCGTATTCGATATTTTCCACTACGTTGCCGTCCTTATCCACTATCTGGTTGACCAGATGGGGAGTAACGAGATATCCGCCGTTTGCTATAGTGCAAAGTGCGCGTATATGCTGTATGGGCGTGACCTTGAAGCCCTGACCGAAGGAAGCGTTGGCAAGGTCTACTATACCCAGCGAGGGGAAGAAGATGGTGGAGCCCTCACCAAGGAAATCCGAGGATATCTTTTCGGTATAACCGAAGAGATCGAAGTATTCCTCAAAGGTGTTTGCACCTATCTTCTGGCTTATCTGTATAAAGGCAGGGTTGCAGGAGTTGAATATCGCCTGAGAAAACACCTGCGTGCCGTGTACGCTTTTGCCGTAAACGTGGCACTTGATGGGAACGCCTGCTATAACGTATCTGCCCTGACATTCAAAGGTGTCGGTTTCGGTGATACAGCCCTCGTCAAGAGCTATTGCACCCGTAACCATTTTAAAGGTAGAGCCCGGCTCGTAGGTGGAGCTTACTGCGAAGTTTGACCACATCTTGTAGCGAAGCTCTGCCTTGTAATTGGTTATCTCTTCCTCGGTGACGCCCTCGGCAGCCGAAAACTCATCAAGCAAAAGGAGATAAGGCTCGGTAAGGGTGGAGTAATTATTGAGGTCGAAGGAGGGATAGTTGCTTAAAGCAAGCACGTCGCCGGTGTTAACGTCGCAGATAATGCCCGTAACGGTGCCCGTAGGCTTGGTCTCCTCGTACGCCTGCTTAAGATATTTTTCAAGTATGGACTGGATCGACCAATCCACGGTGGTGACTACGCTGTATCCGTCGATGGCGTCGATATAGCTTTCGTAATCGAAGTTGATCTCGTTGCCGTTGGCGTCGGTAGCCTTTACCACGCGTCCGTCAATACCCGTAAGGTATTCGTCATAGGTATATTCAAGTCCCTGCAGACCGTTATTGGTGCTGCCCGTAAAGCCGAGAATATGACAGCCCAGATTGCTGTAAGGATAATAACGCTTGGTGGATTCCTCAAGATGGACTATATTGGTAAGACCTTCCTCGGCGATAAGCAAGCGGACAGCCGCTTCCTCCTCGGCGGAAAGCTCTTTTTTGATCATTTCGTATTTACGGTTGGTCTTATCCGCCTTTTCACGGACGAAGCTTTCCTCAACGCCCAGAATACGGGAAAGCTCCTTTATAACGAGCTCCTTCTTTTCATCGGTGGGGTTGCCGCTTTCGTCCTTTAAGGGAATATCCGCAGGAGAAATAAAGCAGTTCTGCACGGTGATGGTGGTGGCAAGAACGGTGCCGTTACGGTCGATAATATCGCCGCGGCGTGCGGGAATGGTAAGCTCGTGGGTATACTGATCCTGCGCGGCGTTACGGTATTCCTCACCGTCGGCAAACTGAATTTTCGCTATTCTGTATATAAGAAATCCAAAGATGAGCAAAAAGCAAAGGGTAATAACTATACCTCGGCGCACGAACAGCTTACTTGTGACGCCCACCTCTGTTCCCGATATATTTTTTTGGTTGTTATCCAAGACAAATTCCTCCGAAATGAGTAAAAAGAAAAATAAAGCTTTAGTAAAAATGAGGGTAAAGCCGTTTTTTCAACTTTACCCCTTCCACAAACAATTATATTCGCGTGACTGCGCGGTGTATGCGCTTAATTGAAAAACTCTCTGAAGGCTTCCGCCACGCCGGACAGCATTACGCCCAATCCGCCTTCGCTGTCATCATATCTGATAACCTCGCTCTTAGCGTCGATACTTTCTGTTTTAACGTGCTTGGAGGGAATGTTCTGACTCGGAACCATACCAAGCTCGTTTTCGGCGTAATTGTAAATATAGGTAAGATCATCTTTTTGCTGCAGCTTTTGCTCAAGTATATCCTGCTCGTGCAAAAGCTTGTTGATTTTGGAATCCATTTCGCCAAGCTCGCTGTTGTATCTGTCGATCTCGGCGTAGTTGATGATCATAAAGGAAAACAGTGCCGTAAGAATAAGCGCGGTGAAAATAGTGCCGATGGGAAGAGGAGCACGCTCCTTCTTGCGCTCGGTACGGATAGGCATTTCACGCACGGCGACCATATTGCTTCTTCTGCGCACGGAAACCTGCTTGCTTTTACTATTCTGCCTGTGCACCGAATTTATGCCCGCGTCTGTTCCGACAGAAAGCGACGGCTTTATGGGTTGTACGCTTTTTTTCGACAGCGAGGTGGGTTTCCGATTGCTCATTTTATGTTTCCTTTCAAATACTTCAGATGCCTTCTGCCACCCTTAATTTAGCCGAATGTGAGCGGCTGTTTTCGGATAGCTCCTCCTCCGACGGAAGTATGGGATGTCGGGTGACTATTTTTACCGTCGGTACCTTGTTGCACACACAAATGGGAAAATCCTTTGGGCAGGTGCAGGGAGATGCAAGTGTGGCAAAGGTGTTTTTAACGATGCGGTCCTCCAGAGAATGGAAGCTGATAACCGCAATTCTTCCGCCGACCTTAAGCCTGCCTGCAGCGGATTCTATAGCCTTGCCTACGGAGCTTAATTCTCCGTTAACCTCGATACGGATAGCCTGAAAGGCTCTCTTTGCGGGATGTCCGCCGACCTTTGGCTGCTTTGGAACTGCCAGGGAGATTATTTCGGCAAGTCTGCCCGTGGTAGTGATAGGTGACTCCTCGCGCTCTCTCACTATACGGGAAGCGATACGGCGGGAGAACTTGTCTTCGCCGTATTCGAATATTATTTTTGCCAATGCGCTTTCGGAATATGTATTTACCACGTCGTATGCGGTGATGCCGCTTGACGTATCCATACGCATATCCAGAGGAGCGTCGTTTATATAAGAAAAACCTCTTTCGGGAGTGTCAAGCTGATATGAGGACACGCCCAGATCGAAAATAAATCCGTCCGCTTTTTCTATACTCAATCCGTCAAGGACGGTTGCCACGTCCTCGTAATTGCTTTTTACGGCGGTAAAGCGGGGATCCTTTATTATTTCCGCGGCGTTGGCGAGAGCGTCGTTATCTCTGTCGATACCGATAACCCTTCCCTTTTCGCCGAGACGGGAAAGTATGAGACGGGTGTGGCCTGCTCCGCCAAGGGTGCAATCCACGTAGACGCCGTCCGCCTTTATATCAAGTGCTTCGATGCTTTCCTTTGCCAGCACCGAATAATGCTTAAACTCCATATCAGAAGCCCATAGCGAGAAGGGACGCCGTTATAGCCTCGCTGTCCAGCCTGGACTGCTCTGCTTCCCATTCCGCTTCCGACCATATCTCAAGATGAGTGCGGTTGCCGATGATGACTACGTTCTTTTCAAGTCCCGCAAATTCACGGAGTGTGGAGGAAAGAGCTATTCTTCCCTGTGCGTCAAGCGTAGTTTCGTTGGCACCGGAATAAAAATAAAGCTGTATATGACGGGATTCCGCAGTGGCAAGTGTGCTGAGACGGGTGCAGAAATCGTTCCACGCTTCGTCGGTAAATATCTGCAGACATTTGCCGATACCCTTGCATACCCAGAACTTTTCACCCAACTCGTCACGCAGCTTTGCAGGCAGGAATATTCTGCCCTTGGTGTCAAGAGTATGTCTGTATTCGCCGAAGAACATTTTTCCCGCCTCCTTTTCAGAGTAAAAATTTCCCAAGTATGGGAATTCAGTGGTAAAACGGTGTTGTGGCACACCACCTTTCCCCACACCATATTATATACAAGCCAAAAGAAAAAAGCAATACCTTTTTAGCAATTTTTAATAATTATGTAAAATAAATTATTATGATATTTCCCCCATTTTTGGCTGTTTCTGCCATTTAATCCTTATAATTGCCAAATGCGATTTTTAATTATGTTAACAAACATCTGTTCGCCCGAAAGGAGTTGCAAATGACGGTGTAAAATGGTATAATAATATAACACAAAAAGAAAGGAACGGAACTTATGTCGATATTGACGATAGACGCCACTGCCATCTCCATTGCAAAAGAAAAGGCGGCGGCGTTGAAAATGCTTGTTGAGGCGGTCATCTTCCCTCAATGGGAGAACACCGAAGGCGGTATGGAGATGATCCTTCTTGATAACACGGCAGTATACCGCAAGATCCGTTTTACCGACTGCATGGCAGGCGGCGAATTGATGGGACGGGAGATAGAAAACGCTTCCCTCACCTATTCGGAAACGCAAAATAAATATACCCTCGCGCTGGAGACGAAGGAGGGCAAATATTATTTGAGGTTCGGAGATATCCTTTTCACAAAAACAGTGTGCTATGATCTTACCTCCACCCAGTTTTACAGAGGAAACCCTTGGATATATTTATCCCATATCGCATTTATGATATGCTGTAAGCGGGAATATGCCCCCGATACGTTAAACGAAAAGGAAACAGCACTTTTACCTCTTCTGGAAGAGATACAGCAGACCTTTAACGTGCGGGACGAAAATACTTACGAGTTTTCCTTGCTTCATAAAATGGCTGAGGAGCGGGGATACACCGAGCTGAAAAAGCGGTTTGACAAGGTAAAGACCGCCCGCATAAAGGAGATCGCGCTGGCGGAGCTTACAAACGTTCTTTCCTTTATTAAATATAAGCCCTTGTGGGACGAAATATATAACGCCGTAAAGGAAAGCCAGAGTGAGTACGAGCCCTATATTCTTACCGACAGATCCCACGAAAAGGTGATCGACGCCGTGATGATGGAGCGGGGATTTTGCGGCACCTATCCCGATTACGTAAAGGTCAGCGCCACAAAGGGGATAATAAACGAAAGCTCCTACGGTGAGATTTACACCATAACCAAGGAAAAGAACGCGGTGTGCCGCGTGCGGTGTCAGGAAATTGGCGATGATGACGGCGATAAACAAATCGTTTTCCTGTGCGGAACCGCCTTTTTAAAGGAGGGCGCTCCTGCGGAGGATGCGGATATATACTACTGCGCCTTTAACGCAAAGGGAAAAGCTCTGCTTAACACGGTGGAGTGCAATATGGAAAGCAAGGACGAAATTAAAAAATGCGCTCTTATTGCCGCAAAGCGTGCGGAAAGAATAAAGCTTACAAAGGCAGAAAAACAGCATCAGAAAAGTAATGCGCCTTCATTTTTATCCTCTTTCCTTCCTATGTTTATATTGGGCGGCGGCTTTTTCTCTATTGCCTTTACACTCATATCGCTGATAATAGTGGTTATAACCGCGCTTGCCGCAGGAGAAAGCGTCGGGGAATTTTTGCGGGATATACCTTGGCTGTTTATAGTCCTGTTCACCTGGATAGGCTTTGGCGGCGCGATGGGAATTATAACCGCACTGAGCAACAGAAAATAATATTTTGACGCGAGATATCGGAATAAAAAATTCCCGAGCAAAAACGCTCGGGAATTTTTTATTTACACAGTCTTTTGTAAGCAAAAATATTTTCTTGCCGGAGAACAAATATATGTTATTCCGTCAGTGCAGATTACTGTTGCTTGGAAGCGGCATAGCATTCGCTGCAGTATACCGGTCTGTCGTTAGAGGGCTGGAAGGGAACCTTTGCTTCCTTGCCGCACTGTGCGCATGTGGTTGTAAAGAGCTCTCTGGGGGTCTTGCCTGCGTTCTTTCTTGCGTCGCGGCAAGGCTTACATCTCTGGGGCTCGTTCTGGAAGCCACGCTCTGCGTAGAACTCCTGCTCGCCTGCGGAGAAAACGAATTCTGCGCCGCAATCCTTACAAACCAATGTCTTGTCTTCGTACATGCTGATTTTACCTCGCTTGATAAATAATTATTTTTCCCCTTATTTACAAGGGTTTTTGCCTAAATTACGCGCTTGAGCTTTGCGCGGATACGCTGTACCGCGTTATCGACGCTTTTAACATCCTTGCCGATACGTCTGCCGATCTCGGCATAGGGAACGTCCGCAAGATAAAGCTCAAAAACCTTCGCCTCTAAAGGCGAGAGCGCTTTGAACAGCCGATCGTGAAGGATACGTCCCGATTCAGCAACGAGGTATATTCCCTCGGGTGAATCCGATTCGGGAGTTTCCAACTCCTCAAGAGGGCTGGCTGAGGGAAGAAATGCAGCATTAAGATTATAACGACGGAGCGCGGTGATAATACTGTTCTTCATACAGGTGACAGCGTATGTGGAAAACTGTGCTTTGCTTTCGTCATAGCTGCGGACCGCCTTAAGCAGACCGATAAGCCCCTCCTGCAGCATATCCTCCCTTTCCGATTCCGAAACCGACAAAGTGCCGATATAGGAGCTCATTATACGGGAATACCTATGCATAAGCAGAGCAAAGGCGAGAGAATCTCCCTCCCGTGCGGAGGCTACCAGCAAAGCGTCTTCGTTTGTTACTGAGGTGATATTTTCCATCAACGCCTCTTGTTAAAAATTCACAAAACAAACACTTATCTTGTAGTAGTATACCACAATTTTCCCCAAAGTCAAGTGAAAATTTAACTTTTCTTTCAAAATTACTTAAAGATTTCTAAAAAATTTGTTCAAAATTGCTTCATAATACGGTTCATCTCGTCCATTTTGTTTTCCATATCCTTGGCGAGATGCATCTGGCAGCGTGCGCGTACCAGATTATGAGTATCGTATGCGGTCTTGAAATAGGTATCGCCGTTAAGGTAATCGGCAAGGAAGCGGCTGGAAAGCTCAAGGGCTACCACGAGTGCTCCCATGGGAAGGGTGTTTATCTCCTCCTCGCTGAGATAACCGTATAACTCGGGAACGAAGCCCGAAGCAAAGCGGGTGAACATATCCAGATCGAAGGAAACGAGGGAAAGATCCTTTTCGTCCTCGGCGGCGGTGTTTGCGGCAAAGCGTACCGCATCGCCGAAATCGTATGCGGCGTAGCCGGGCATAACCGTATCAAGATCTATCACCGCCAAGGGCTCGCCGGTGCTTGCATCAAACATTACGTTGTTGCACTTGGTATCGTTATGAGTAACGCGGAGCTTTATCTTACCCTCGGAAGCAAGGTCGCGGAAGAAGCTTGCGTAATGCGCCATGGAACGGAGGTAGGCTATTTCTTCCTTTACCGTATCCGCTCTGCCCGCTTTGTTTTCGGACACCGCTTTTTCAAAATCCTCAAATCTCTTTACCGTATCGTGAAAATGAGGAATGGTCTCGTAAAGGGTAGATGCATCGAAATCCGAAAGGTTTTTCTGGAATTCACCGAACGCCTTGCCTGCGTTTTGCATTATCTTGGCGGTGGGACGGCTGTTGAAGGTACAGGAATTGGTTATAAAGCTTATAACGCGCCAATAGCTTCCGTCCTCGCTGCGGTAGATATACTCGCCCTCGGGAGTGTGGTACATCTTAAGCACGCGGCGCTTAATATCACGTTCTCCCTCCGCCAGCATACGTAGACGTATATGCTCGGTAATGCGGCAGACGTTGGAAATTATCTTTTCGGGAGATAAAAACACGTTGTGGTTTATCCTCTGCACCAGATAGGTGCGGCCTCCCTCAAGTCCGTCGGTGTGGACGGTATAGGTATCGTTTATATTTCCGCTTTTAATTACGTTGTAGCCGAAGAATTCTCCCTTCAGCCGGAATGCTTGACATATCTCTTCAAAGGTTTTGTTAAGGGACAGCATTTTACGCCTCCTGCAAAATAAAAGTTTGGGGATATGATGCTATGAGCTTTCCGCTATGGAAAGTGTCTGTCAGTATATCAGTATATTCTCCGTCAAGAGAATACTCTCCTGCCTGAGAGAAGGATACCACGGTTATTTTTTTGCCCGCAAAGGTACGCTCGAAGGCGAAAACGCCATTCTCCACGTAAAGAATTTTCGTATCCCCGCGGGAAATGACGGGGTTTTCCTTGCGGAGCATACCCGCTTTTTTAAAGAAGGAAAGAATATTTTTATCCTCCTTACCCCAAGGATAAGGATAACGGTTAAAGGGATCGGACTTACCCTGCATACCCGCTTCGTCGCCGTAATAAAGGCAGGGTGTGCCGGGGAGAGAGACAAGCAGTGCGTATGCGGCGCAAAGGCGCTGTACGCCGAGGGAGTATTCCTCATCCGTCATACGGTATACCGCCGCCTCGTCGGCAGACATATCTCTTTCGTCCCCTGCAAGGGCGGTGATTATACGGGGAGTATCGTGAGTGCCGAGGGTATTCATAAGGCGGAGAAGCTTGGATTTGGGATAATGGTTGAGCTGATACGCAAGGGCGCCCGAAAGAGCGGACGCATCCCCGTATCTGAAAAACCGTATTATTCCGTCACGGAAGGGATAATTGGTAACCGAATCCAGAGAGTGCCCCTGAAAATAATCCTTACTTTCGCCGTACGCTACCTTGGTGGAAGCATCCTCCCACACCTCGCCGATTATGCAGGCACGTTCGTCCGCACGCTTTACTGCGGCACATATTTCGTGGGTGAACTCGTTGCTGTATTCGTCAACCACGTCAAGACGGAAGCCGCCGATACCCATTTCCATATACTTTGGAATTACCGAATTGCAGATAAATCTGCGGAAGGACGGGTTTTTGACTGTTTTCGGCAAATTTCGACAGCCCCACCAGCAATCGTATTCATCGGGATAACGGGAAAAAGAAAACCAATCTCTGTAAGGAGATGCGGGGTCGGACACGGCGGAGGTAAAATACACGCTGTGCTCGCCCACGTGGTTGAAAACTCCATCGAGAATTATTTTTATACCCCGTTTATCCGCTTCGTTGATAAGGTGCCGAAGTGCCTCGTCACCGCCGAAGGAGGGGTCTACCTCAAGGTAATCGTCGGTATCGTATTTATGGTTGGAGTACGCTTTGCATATAGGAGAAAGATATATGCTTCCTGCGCCGAGAGAGGCGATATAATCCAGCTTTTCCGCAACTCCCCAAAGGGTTCCGCCGAAAAGGGTATTATTCTTAAGCTCCCCTTTTTCGTTGCGCTTGTATTCGGGAGTGTCGTCCCATTCACAGTAAACTGCGTCCTCTCTGACGGGGACGTTTCCGCCGCGGGAAAATCTATCAACAAAAACCTGATAAATTATGCCGTTATCAAGAAAGGCGGGTGCGGGATACTGCTCGTCGGTGACGGTAAAGGTATCGACAAACTGCCCGTCGCAGGTATAAATGGTATACAGCCCCGCTCCGAGAAGCGCGGGGGGAACGGAGCCGTATTTATCTTTTATAACGTAGCCGTTTCCGGCGGTCACGGTGGTGCCGAGGGGAAACACCCTCTTTTCCGTGGGGACGCCGGAAGCGAAGAGCGAATAATTAATAGTTATCAGTCCTTAACCGGAACAGCGTTCCAGATATTTTCTGCGTAATCGCGTATACTGCGGTCGGCGGCGAATATGCCTGCCTTTGCAATATTGTTGAGCGCCATACGGTTCCAACGCGCGGTATCGCCGTATGCATTTACCAGATTCTGATGGGTGGTATAGTAATCCTCAAAATCGGCAAGGCACATATAGGGGTCGGATACGCCGTGAGAGAACAGCAGATAATTTGCGATATCCGTAAAGGATCTGCCGTTGAAGCCTGCGGCAAGACGGTCGATAGCACGCTTAAGCTCGGGAGAGCGGAGGTAATAGCCCGAGGAGGAATAGCCCTTCTTCCACAGCTCGTCAACCTCGTGAGCGCGGAGACCGAAGATGAAGATATTATCGTCGCCCACCTGCTCGGCTATCTCTACGTTTGCGCCGTCAAGAGTACCGATGGTAACCGCGCCGTTGATCATAAACTTCATATTACCCGTACCGCTTGCTTCCTTGCCCGCAAGAGAGATCTGCTCGCTTACGTCTGCGGCGGGCATAAGACGCTCTGCAAGGGTGACGTTGTAGTTTTCAAGGAATACTACGCGGATCTTTTCACGCAGGACGGGATTTTTTTCGATATCTGCGGCGATATAGCAGATAAGGCGGAGGATATCCTTTGCAAGATAATAACCGGGAGCCGCCTTTGCGCCGAAGATAAAGGTCTGAGGACGGATATCCATAGAGGGATCTTCAAGCAGTGCGGTGTAAAGCGCAATAATATTCAGCGCGTTGAGAAGCTGACGCTTGTACTCGTGCAGACGCTTTGCCTGAACGTCAAAAACAGAATCGGGATCTATATTAGTGCCGTAGCGCTGACTGATATAATTGGCGAAATCCACCTTGTTGGCGTGCTTTATCTCGCCGATACGGTTAAGCACGGATGCATCCTTTTCAAAGGCAAGGAATTTTTCAAGCTGAGACGCGTCCTTGCGGTAATCGGTGCCGATACATTCGTCAAGGAGAGAAGCAAGACGGGGGTTGGAATAGCACAGCCATTTGCGGTGTGCGATACCGTTGGTAACGTTTGTAAATCTTTCGGGATACATATCCGCATAATCGCGGAAGACGGTCTTTGTAAGAATATCCGAATGGAGCTTGGAAACGCCGTTGGTATGATGAGAGCCTACAACCGAAAGGTTTGCCATTCTCACCTGACCGTTGCCGAGAATTGCCATACGGCTGATCTTATCCCAGTTACCGGGGAAGTTATTCCAGGCGTCCGCGCAGAAGCGGCGGTTGATCTCGGTAATGATGTTGTGGATACGGGGAAGCTTGAATTTGAACAATTCCTCGTTCCAGCATTCAAGTGCTTCGGGAAGCACGGTATGGTTGGTATAGGAAATGGTGTTTACGGTAATATCCCACGCCTTTTCCCAGGAATAATGATGATCGTCCATAAGCAGACGCATTAATTCCGGAACGCAGAGAGCGGGATGGGTATCGTTAATATGGATGGATGTCTTTTCCGCAAAGTTATCAAGTGTTTTGTACTGTGCAACGTGGTTTGCAACTATATTCTGCAGGGACGCGGAAACGAGGAAATACTGCTGTGAAAGACGGAGCAATTTACCCTCGTGATGGTTATCCGCAGGGTAAAGCACCTTGGAGATGGTCTCCGCCATAGTGTTTTCCTCTACTGCCTTTATATACTGTCCCTGAGAGAACGCCTCCATATTGAAGTTGCGCTTATCCTGCGCCTTCCACAGACGGAGTGCGTTACAGCACTCACTGTCCGCGCCGGAAACGTACATATCGTAGGGAACGGCGTCGATTTCGTCGTAGCCCTCGTAGATAGGCTCGCATCTGCCGTTATCCCATTTTTCCTTTACTCTGCCGCCAAGCTTTACGGTAACGCTTTTGTCCTGACGGGGCACAAGCCATACCTGACCTGAGGGAAGCCATATATCGGGAAGCTCAAGCTGTTCGCCTTCTGCCATTTTCTGTCTGAAAAGACCGTACTCGAAAAGTATGGAAAAGCCCTTTGCGGGATACTGCTGTGTTGCAAGAGCATCCATAAAGCAGGCGGCAAGTCTGCCCAAGCCGCCGTTGCCCAAGGCAGGGTCGGTTTCGAGATCGTATATTTCCTCAAGGTTAAAGCCAATTTCGGAAAGCACCTCACGGTAAGACTCCTCAAGACCGAGATTGCAAAGGTTCATCTTGAGCTGTCTTCCCATAAGGAATTCCATACAAATATAGTAAACGCGCTTTGTGCCTTCTTCTTTTACCTTCTGAGTGAAATCACTGTTCTTTTTTGCGAGAATATCACGGACGCACATAGCTACAGCGGAGTATATCTGCTCTGCGTTGGCTTCCTCGGGAGTGACCGAATAATACCTTGAAAGTGTGCCTGTGATCTGTTCTTTAAGCTGCTGTTTGTTCATTGGGGTTAGTTAAGCCTTTCGTACATTTGGATATATAGTTTAGCGCTCTTTTTCCAGGAGAAATCGAAGCGCATTACTTTCAAAACAAGCTTTTCCCACTCTTCCTTGCTTTCGTAGGCGTTAAGTGCGCGCTTTACCGCACCGTAAAGCTCCATACCCGTATAGGGCGCGAAGGTAAAGCCGTTACCGCCGCCTTCCCAGCCGTTATCACGGATGCTGTCGTACAATCCGCCCGTTTCACGTACCACGGGAACGGTGCCGTAGCGGGAAGCGATCATCTGCGCAAGACCGCAGGGCTCGCTTAAGGAGGGCATAAGGAAAATATCGCCTGCCGCATAAATACGCTTGGAAAGCTCCTTATCGTATTTAAGCAGGGTGCGCATCTTGCCGGGGAAGCGACGGGCGGCCTCGTCAAAGAAGCGCTCGTACGCAAAATCCCCCGTGCCGAGAAGCACGAACTGCACGTTTTCCTCAAGAAGGCTGTAAAGAGAATCCTTTACTATATCCAGACCCTTGTGGGAAACGAGGCGGGTTATCATAACGATCATGGGAACGTCCTCTCTTACGGGAAGAGAAAGGTATTCCTGAAGATACTTTTTACATTCCTTCTTTCCCTCGGGACGCATATATGAGAAATTGCGGACAAGCTCCTTGTCCTTTGCGGGATTATAGTATTCCCTGTCGATACCGTTTAATATTCCCGTAAGCTTTCCCTTGCACATTTCGAGAACGTGATGGAGTCCGTGGGAATATTCGGGAGAAAGTATCTCCTTTGCATAGGTGGGAGATACGGTGGAAACCATATCGGCGCAGACGATGGCGCCCTTCATAAAGTTCATACAGCCGTTAAATTCCAGAACGGGTGCAAACCTTTCGTGAAGTCCGAGAAGATCGCCCATATTATACAGATCGTATATACCCTGATACTGAATGTTGTGAATGGTAAACACGGTCTTTATATCTCTGTATCCCTCTCTGTCGGCATACATACACTTGAGGTATACCACCGCAAGGGCTGCCTGCCAATCGTGGGCGTGGAGGTAATCGGGATAAAAATCTATTTGGGGAAGGAGGTCTACTACCGCCTTACAGAAGAAAGCAAATCTTTCTCCGTCGTCGCCCTCTCCGTAAAGAGTGCCGCGGCGGTAGTAAAACTCGTTGTCTATAAAGTAATAGGTTACTCCCTTTTCAACAAGTGAATAAAGACCGCAGTACTGCCTTCTCCAGCCCAATTCAACGGTGGTTTCAAGGACCTTGGTCATACGGGAACGGTATACTTTCCCCACTTTATCGTAAAGAGGCATTATGACGCGGATATCACAGTCCTTTTCCGCCTGCTTTATTGCGGCGGGAAGAGAACCGATAACGTCACCGAGACCGCCCGATGCGGCAAAGGGTAACGCTTCGCTTGCGGCAAAAAGTATCTTTTTCATTGTCTTTACTCCTTGTTTTTTATTTTAAACTGCGGAATTAAACGGTAAGATTTTTCTCTATGAAATAAGGCTTGCTCTCGTGGCCCGAAAGTACTCTGCCGTCTCTTACCACGGCGGATTTATCGGTTATTACGCAGTTGAGATATACGTTATCTCCCACAACCGTATCCTGCATAAGAATGGAGTTTCTTACGGTGGTTCCTCTGCCTATCTTAACGCCGCGGAAGAGTATGCAGTTTTCAACGGTGCCCTCGATAACGCATCCGTCTGCGATAAGAGAGTTTTTGGTAACCGCTGTCTCGCTGTAATGGGTGGGTGCGCTGTTGCGTACCTTGGTGAATATAGGTCTGTCCTTTACGCCGAACAGCTCTCTGCGGGTGCCGGAATTAAGAAGATCCATACTGCAGGCAAAATAATCCGCCATAGAGTCTACGGTAGCAAAATATCCGTCGCACTTGAACGCCTTTATCTTGTCTCTGCCGATACGGCGTGCGAGAACGTCCTTGGTAAAGCTCTTGTAGCCGTGAGCGGATCCGTCAAGGGCGATCTCCTCAAGATATTTACGGTTCATAACGTACATATTGAGGTTTACGTTACAATAACAGGGGTTTACCGAGTTATGCTCGTAGATATCGGTAACGTCGCAATTTTCATCATAGGAAAGCGCCACGTTATTGCTGGTGCCGCTCTTGGTAACGAGATACGCCTGCTTGGTTGCGATGGTGCAGTCCGCGCCGCTTTCGATATGGTAACGGATCATGGCGTTGAAATCCATATTGCAGATAACGTCGCGATCGGAAAGGACTACGTATTCCTCCTTAGCCGCCTGAATAAAGGAGGTTATACCCATAAGCGCCTCAAGACGGGTGGTATAAAGCTCGGGACGGGAGGATGCAAAGGCGGTTATGTAGGGAGGGAGTATCTGTATACCGCCGCTTCTGCGGGCAAGGTCCCAGTCCTTACCTGAACCGATATGGTCCATAAGGGACTGATAATTATAGTGAGTTATAACGCCCACGCGGTTGATGCCGCTGTTTACCATATTGGAAAGGGCGAAGTCGATAAGTCTGTATCTGCATCCGAAGGGGACGGACGCCATAGTACGCTGACGGGTAAGGTCAGCCACGTTTTCATCGTGAATATTGGAGAAGATTATACCGAGTACGTTCATTTCGCACCTGCCTCTTCGCCGATATCGGCGAGTGTTTTTTCGTTTACCAAGCCTCCGTCGGGAACGGAAATGCCGGGCTTGATATCCAGACCGCCGCCTACCAGAGTAAGCTTGCCGTCCTCATCCTTGTCCTTACCTACGGTTGCGCCCTTGCCCACGTGGGTGTTTGCGTCAACCATACTGTAGTATACGGACGCGCCCTCGCTTACGGTTACGTTATCGAAAATAACGCTGTCCTTTACGGTGGCGCCTCTGGCTACCTTTACGCCGCCGCCGATGACGGAATTGATAACGGTGCCGTATATTTCACAGCCCTCGGTTATCTGAGAATTTCTTATAACCGCGCTGTCGCCTACGTAATGGGGAGGATATGCGTTGCTTCTGGAGTATATTCTCCATGAGCCATCGTTAAGATCAAGTGCGGGATTGCTGCCGATAAGGTCCATATTGGCTTCCCACAGAGAGGATACGGTTCCTACGTCCTTCCAGTATCCCTCAAAGCGGTAGGCGTACATTCTCTCCCCTGCCTTAAGCATCGCGGGGATAACGTTTTTGCCGAAGTCCTTGTCGCTGTTTTCGTCCTGCTCGTCTGCGATAAGGTACTTGAACAGCTTTTCCTTGCTGAAGACGTACACGCCCATAGACGCCATGGTGCTCTTGGGATTTTTGGGCTTTTCCTCAAAATCGTATATGGACATATCCTCGCGGGCGGACATAATTCCGAAGCGGGACGCTTCTGCCATGGGGACGTCGATTACCGCGATGGTACAATCTGCCTTGTTGCGCTTGTGCTCCTCGATCATCTTGGAGTAGTCCATACGGTAGATATGGTCGCCGGAGAGGATAAGCACGTATTCGGGATCGTATTTTTCGATAAACTGCATATTCTGGTATATTGCGTTTGCGGTACCCTTATACCAATCGGCACGCTTAAGTCCCTGATAAGGGGGAAGCATCATAACGCCGCCGTAGACACGGTCAAGATCCCAAGGCTGTCCGTTGCCTATGTACTCGTTGAGAGCGAGGGGCTGATACTGGGTGAGCACGCCCACCGTATCTATGCCCGAATTTATACAGTTTGATATGGGAAAATCTATTATGCGGTACTTACCGCCAAAGGGAACTGCAGGTTTGGCAAGACGCTCCGTAAGCAGATAAAGACGGCTTCCCTGTCCTCCTGCCAGCAGCATTGCCACACATTCT
>JAGAKP010000067.1 GCA_017625615.1 Clostridia bacterium | reverse complement strand
TCATTTTTTTATTTATTATGCTTCTGTCGCGGGCACGTATTACCGCGAAGAGAAAGGCTGCTTTAACCTCCTTTCCCGCTTGCGCCTTAAACAGATAGCACATACCAGCGAGCCCAGCATCATGCTGCTGCCGCACAGTACGTAGATCATTCGGGCTGCGGAGCCCGTGGAGGGAAGCTCGGGACCGCCAATATTGTATTTATTTGTAATATTGGCGGAATAGGTAGGCGGTGAACCGTCGGAAACGGTTATTTCACCGTAGACCGTTGACCATTTGTCCTTTTCCCAAACCTCGGAAACCGTATACTGTATTACGTTTCCGTCAGCGTCTGCGTAGGGAAGACCGAGAAAAGCGCCTTCCCAGTTGTTTTTAAGTGTAAGAGTAACGGTTCTGCCCGTAGGAATACCGTTTGCAAGAAGCCGCACGGTTACCGCGAACTCCTCGTACAGTGTCGAATCGTATCCTGCGGGAATATTCCATTCCTTCTTCACAGACATTGATGTCTCGTTATCGGCCTCAAGGGGAGTGTTGGTGATCTGGTATGCCCAATCCTCCACCGGCTTTACGTCCGTCTGGTACATTTTTTTCATGGGAACCAGAACCAGACCGTTTGCGCCCGTCGTGGTGGAAGGTATACGTCCGCTTGAGTTAATGCCGCTTGACGCCATATAGTAGTTTCTGGAGCTTCTCGTTGCGTAGAACCTGAAGCCCGTTCCCACGTCTACGGGTGTAAGCGTCTGATACGAAGACGTGCTTTTTGAAGTGGTGAAATATCTGTTGGATGAGGAAGATCCGTAGTTGAAGGTAAGTATCTGACCTGCTCCGTTGGTGAATTTCACCTTGTTTCCGCTGACAGTGGCTGTCCAGAGCGCCAATTGGGAATTCTGCGCAGTGGCTTCGTCAACCCACATCAGCTCGTTATTTGAGGAAGAAACCGTGGAAAGATAACCTCTTGCGTGCTTGAATATATAGCTTTCGCCGTTTATGAAGCTGGCAGCTTCTGCCCATTGGGTAATGGTTATCTCAATTTCGGTTATCTTGCGCACAGTGGAGTAATAACCCGATTCGTATGATTCCTCAATACCGTATTGAACCGCGGTCAGATTATCGTAATCATACTTCGGCAGGTTTGTCCAGGTGTAGGACCAACCGTTTTCATCGCTCAGCGTGATCTCGCGTATACGGCGCACCGTTCCGTCGGGATCTGTTACCGTCAGATAAGCAAGAACGTAATCCTCGCTGTGGGATTTCGTGTCCTCCCACTTTTTAATTACCTGCACCGTAGTCGTTTCAATAACCGATTCGGGTGCGTTGGTAACAACGATGTAAACTGCCTTGGTCTCCTCGTCAATGCTTACACCGTGAACGGTAAAGCCGTTGGAGGGGGTAGTTCCGTCCGCTTCGGGAATAACTTCTACGCTGTAAGTAGCAAGACCGTCCTTTTCAATGGTCAGCCTTATTACACCCCGTGCAATTCCGTATCCCTCCACTGCGGGAGGACCGGTCTCCTTTATGTAGTAGGTGTTGCCGGAGCCCAGACCCCAAAGAGTAGCGATTCCGTTTTTGACGGTAAAGGTACTGCTTGCTTGGTCGAGAACTCCGTCAAGCATATCCGCGTTGTACGCTTCCTCGCTTTCCCAAAGGTCTACCGGAGTAAGACATTCATAGTCCTCGTAAACGGTAAATTCGGTACCGTTCAGCAGATCCTGAGTAAGAACGTCCTCTTTTTGTATCTGCAAGCCGAATCGGGGAGCAAGGTTAAAGTATATGGAGCAGTTGGAAAGTGAAGAACCGCGTTCCAGATACAGAATGGTCATGGTGTGGTCACCTGCAGTAATGCCAAGGTCCATAAGGCTTGTCTGTTGCTTGCCCTGTACCGTTACCTGACCGGTGGAGAAATCAATAACACCGTCCTCCGCTCCGTGGATACCGCCGATATCAAGCACGAGCTGTCCGTCGATAAGCACCCACAAGTCGTCGTCACCGCTGAACCGGAACTGCATATCGTTGTCGTACAGGTCCTTGTTTCCTCCGCTTCCCGGATCGTTAGGCAGATAGAATTTAATATCCGTCCTCATACCGTAAGCGTAGTCGGTCTGAACGTTGTTTACCGAGTTATAATTTCCCGAATTATATTTTGAATCGTATCGGTAGTGGGGAATACCCTTGTATTCACCGTCTACACCGTCGTAATTATAGGTTCCCACCGTTTTGCCGTTTGTGTTGGCGTACGGAGAGTTAGGGGAAGGAAGTCGGAATAGGTGGAGCCGATGGCGTCCGACGTTCCCGAAAGGTAATCGTATACGTAAAAACGACCCTTGCTTTGGTTATAGGATGCGGCGTTATGCTTTGAATCGTAATAATAGTACCCGTAATGCTCGTCGTTGGGATCATTCATTATCTGGAACAGATGATCACCCGTGCCGAGATAATTCTTACCCACAATGCCCGTTTCGGAATTGGGATCGTATACGTTATCCGTTGAGAAAAGCAATTCCCCCAGCTCCGCAGAAAAAATTCCGGGAGTAACTATACCCGCACCGGGGTATACGTTGTGATTGCTTCTGTTATTTGGCATACACAGCAGTCCGCCGCTGTCGTTGTCAATAAAAATGAAATCAATAGTTTCTTGATTTCCGTGGGGCACGGAACCGTTCGTTACCATGGACCACGTTTCCGAGTGTCCCGATGCGTTTACCGTTACCTGCGCTTTAAGGGAATGGACGTTGAACAGGTAGTTGTAATCGAACATATGAGTGGTAATAAACGAGCTCGTGCTTACCGTATCCGCAACCTGCGCGTTGAACTGACCTATATCGTAGGTGCTTGCAACCCAGTCTGCATACAGCACTGCGTTACCCGTAACCGTCATTTCCGCGCCGGGTGCGTAATATTTTGAGTTGGTGACGTCATACCAGCCTCTCAGCTTATAGCTGTATTTGCTTGGTGACGTCCATTCCGTGGGCAATTTAAGCTTAGACCCCAAGGTAACGCTGTAGCCCGTATCGGGAGACCCCGTAAGATGTCCCAGACCGCCGTCGGTACCGTCAAGCCAGACCGTATACCTGCTGGTCATACCGAAATTAAATACAGCCGCGTCGGATTGGGATTGGGTCATTTGGAATACGCCGTCCTGTGCGTTCAACTTTGCATATTCGGTGTTGCTTTGTATCCTGACTCCCGTACCGGATTGAATAAAGGTGCTGGTATATGCACCGCTTGTGGTTACACCCGATCCGTTATTGGGGTATGCGTGCATATATCTTCCCGTGCCAACGTTTTGTATCAGATATGCGTTGCTTCCCGATTGTGTTACGGACCACAGCAGTAAATTGGGATCGGAAACGTCGGAATATATATTTCCGCTTTCGTCAATGGTAATACGCACTGCGTTTCCGTTACCGTCAAATGCGTAATGATCGGAGCCGCTCGTGGTGTATATCACAAATTGATTTTCAGCGGTAAAGAGCTGCGTGCTGTAGGTGACCTTTTGAGCGATTACTCCCGTGTCGTCCAAAACCGACATTTCGTTTTCTGCGGCAGGAGTAATACCGTAACCCAATATGCGTGCATCGTCTTTTCGGTAAGCGGTCTCGGCAACCGCGTTATCAAGGTCGCCCTGTATTACGGTTATCGTCTCCCCGTCGAAATCGGTGATTATCGCTACTGCCGTTGCAGAAGCACCGCTTCCGTTGTTCAAAAACAAAAGATTTCCTCTTGCGGGTGACGAATCAAGGGCACTTTCGTATATGCCTGCATTTTCCCATTCCAACCTCATTGCTTCGGGACCGCTGTTTAAGGGTGCGTCCAAAGCACCTGCATAGTGGAGACAGAAAGAAGCAAACATTGCCGACCAATCCCCGTAAGGGTTGCCGTACCATTGTCCGTAACGGGTAATACCTCTACGCACTCCGTTTTGGTCTACTTGGAAATTAAGCTCACTTTCGGTGTATCCCAACTGGGAAGACGCTACCAGAACTAAGTTTTCCTTGGAGGTCGGGCCTCGAACCAGATCGGCAAGAGAGTCTTCCCAATGGTCGGAGGTCTCAATATCGGCAGTAAGATCGCTGTAACAGCTTTCATCGTGGATATGCTCTTCCTTTGTGCAGGAAACACACTCGTCGGTATGAATGTGCTCTTCTTTACCGCAGAAGGCTTCTCCGGCAATGCCGATTCCCGTAAGCTTCAAGCTCCAGAACACTATCAGTATCACCAATAGTGAAAGTGCGGGAATGATCTGCCGCAGATTATGTCTGTCCTTGTTTTGTATATTCAGTTGTTCATAAAGATTTTTTCTTTTCTCCGGCAAGATCACACCCCCCTTCGGAAAATGCTCGGTGTTAATCTATAAATTCAAATTCCGACAAAGGCCAGAATTTACAAAAGATCTTACCTACGATCTGATCCTCGGCAACGCATCCTATAACGCTGCTTCGGCTGTCAATTGAGGATTCACGTCTGTCTCCCATAACAAAATAACTGTTTTCGGGCACTTGGTAGGGAAATTCAACGTCACATTCCCCAAGCGCCTTTTCACTTATGTAGGGCTCGACCAACGCTTCACCGTTAAGAAATACCGTTCCGTCCGATTCTATCCAGATATAGTCTCCCGGCGTACCGATAACCCGCTTTATAAGAATTTTGTTTGAATAATAAAATGCGCACAGATCACCGGATTCAAGATTTTTCTTTTTTACCAACAGCACTATTTCGCCGTCGTTCAGGCTCGGCTCCATGCTCGTCCCCGCGATCTGAAGCACGGGAAGTATAAGAGTGGCTATCAGCGCCGCAACTGCGGCAACCACTATCAATGCGTTTATCGTGCTTTTCAGAAGCCGTCTGAATCTTCTTTTGTTCCGCTCCCGCTTCAGCTCCTGCTGTAACGCATCAACGGCAGGCGCATCAACGGCAGGCGCATCAACGGCAGGCGCTTCAATGGCAACGCTTTTGTCCTTATGCTTTTTCATAGCTATTCTTCATCCTTTATACGGCGCGCCTCCGCTTTTGCCTGAGCAATTATTTCGTTAGCCTGAATACGCGCTACCTCTTCTATAGCCTCGGCACGCTTTTTTGCGGCGTTGACGTAAATATCCGCAGCTTTTTGCGCCGCTTGAAAAACTCCGCTCAGCTCAAGTGACGCCTCGGCAATGGACCCGAGAGATTCCAATTTTATCTCCTGTGCGGCAAGAAGACAGTTCGCTTCCTCGAGGGCGGTCTCCAGCCTGTCTCCGCGCTCGGTCTGCGCTATAAGAAGCTCCAGAAGCTGGTATCTGTTCATTTTTTTCAGTTCTTTTTCCGTCATTGCATGCACCGCTTTTTTGTTATTTAAAAACAGCAAAGCCATCTGAGAGACAGCAAGAATAAATCTCTGAGACAGCTTGTATTTATGTTATTAAGTTGCTATTGGAAAACGCGCAGTTATTTGCCACCGTATTTTGGATAACAGAGTTAAAAACGATCGCCATTTCGACTTGCAACCCTAATCAAAAACAACTTTTAATATATATAAAATATATATTAAGCGCATTATACTACCAAAAGGTAAATATTTCAACACTTTTGATAAATTTTATTTGTGTTTTTGCATGATCCACCCTTAAGAAAGCACCCTCCTTTCTTTTGCGGGTTGACAACTGCGTATATTTGATATAAAATAAAGGACGCATCATACAAAAAGAGGCTTTGTTTATGGACGTAAACGCACTTGACCAATATATTTCCAAAGAAATACGCAAAGAGGTATATGTCGATCATATCAAGCTGTTTTTACCCTTTTATTTCGGCAGCGGCAGTACGGAGCCTCTTTGCCTCGTATGGGACGAAAACGAAAAGCTCAGCGACTGCGGCAGAACCCTTTCGGAGCTTGAAAAGCGCGTCGGCGATCTTGCTCCTTATATGCAGAATATATCCAACATTCTCAACGCATACGGCTCGGTAACCCTTGAAAGCGGCAGACGGTTCGTCGTTCGTGATTATCAGACGTGCGTAAGCGGTGAAGACGAGTATAAGGATTATATGGGAGGGCTCAATATGCTCCTCCGCGTGCTGACTCTCGTCAGTATTTCGGACGTTATTACGGTAGATGAGCATGGGACGGTGAGCATATGTCAGAACAGATAACCAAACAGCTTGATACGCTGTATTCACCATACGAAAAGGGAAATGAAATTTATATTTTTACTCATACTTATTTCGACGGCACTCCCGTAAACTTCCGTTTTTATCGGGAGGACAATAAGTTTTCCGTCATTTCAACGGACGGTAATTTTTCCGAGTGGATGGCAAATTGCACCGGCGATTGGAAAAAGGCGTCTCCCGTCATTCGCTCCCTTGCCAAAATATACGGCGCAAGCTGGGATAACGAAAACGGAACGCTGTATTTGCGCTTCCGCCGTAACGAAATGTCGGTCGCCCAAGCGGTTATTCGCCTCCAGCAAGCCGTCGCCGTCATCGGCTCCTTGGGGCCGCAATAAAGCCTGATATAAAAAGTCCGTCCGATCTCTCGGACGGACTTTTTGCTTATTTGTTTTATAAACCTAATTACTTGTTTTCCTTAATTGCAGCCTGTGGTGCTATCAGCAAAAGAGGGAAATTATTTATTAACGAATTTAACGGCAGTACCGTATACAATTACTTCCGCAGCGCCCTGCATAACAGCAGAAGAGGCATAACGAATGTTCACAATCGCATCCGCACCCAATTCTTCTGCTTCTGCAACCATTCTTTTGGTGGCAAGGGCACGCGCCTCATTCATCATTTCGTTATAGGCCTTGAGTTCTCCTCCAACCAAAGTCTTAAAACTTTGTGCAATGTCTTTGCCAATGTGCTTTGATTGAATCGTGCTTCCTTTCACAAGAGATAGTGTCTCCAATTCTTTTCCGCTGATAAAATCAGTATTTACTAATATCATCTTCCTCACCTTTCTGTATTTCATTAATTCTCTCTATGCATACATAAATCATAATTCCCGAAAAAACAAGCGGGATAATACCCAAAACATATTTCCAAAAACCACCAAGTAAAGAAATCAAAAATCCGAAATACACAATATAATACAGTATCATAATGACTGTAATGATAATCGGAACAATCATTTTCCTTTTGTGTGAATTCAACCTTTGCACCACCATAAATTCTATTTGGTTTATTATATCATATATTAGCCATAAGCACAATATGTTTAATAAAAATCTCCCTGCCGATTTTTCGGCAGGGAACAATTTTACTTATAAACCTATTACTTAGATTCTTTGATAGCAGCCTGTGCAGCGGCAAGGCGTGCGATGGGAACTCTGAAGGGAGAGCAGGAAACGTAAGAAAGTCCGACTCTGTGGCAGAATTCAACGGAAGAAGGATCTCCGCCGTGTTCGCCGCAGATACCGAGCTTGATGTCGGGACGGGTCTGCTTACCAAGCTTTGCAGCCATTTCAACAAGCCTACCAACGCCGGTCTGGTCAAGACGTGCAAAGGGATCGCTTTCATAGATCTTGCTGTCGTAGTATGCATCAAGGAACTTACCTGCGTCATCGCGGGAGAAGCCGAAGGTCATCTGAGTAAGGTCGTTGGTACCGAAGGAGAAGAATTCAGCTTCCTTTGCGATCTCGTCAGCGGTGAGTGCTGCACGGGGGATCTCGATCATGGTGCCGACCTTGTACTTCATTTCGCTGTTTGCATTTGCAAGCTCTTCGTTTGCGGTGGTAACAACTGTCTTCTTAACGTAAGCAAGCTCTTTTACGTCGCCTACGAGAGGGATCATGATTTCGGGAACCATAGTCCATTCGGGATGACGAGCCTGAACTGCGAGAGCTGCGCGAATGACTGCTCTCGTCTGCATTGCGGCGATTTCGGGATAAGTTACTGCAAGGCGGCATCCTCTGTGACCCATCATGGGGTTGAACTCGTGAAGGGAAGCGATGATGTCCTTGATCTGTTTAACGGTCTTGCCCTGAGCCTCTGCAAGCTTTTCTATATCCTTTTCCTCGGTGGGAACGAACTCGTGGAGAGGAGGATCCAGGTAACGGATGGTTACGGGATTACCCTGCATAGCCTCGTAAAGACTTTCAAAGTCAGCCTGCTGGAGGGGAAGTATCTTTGCAAGCGCTTTTTCTCTCTGCTCAACGGTGTCGGAGCAGATCATTTCGCGGATAGCGTCGATCTTATCGAAGAACATGTGCTCGGTACGGCAGAGACCGATACCCTCTGCGCCAAGCTCGTATGCCTTTTCGGCATCCTTCTTGGTGTCGGCGTTGGTGCGGATCTTAAGAACTCTGAACTTGTCAGCCCAATCCATAATTCTGCTGAGCTCGCCAACGATTTTAGCGTCAACGGTGGGAATGATACCGTCGTAAATATTACCGGTGGAGCCGTCGATGGAGATCTCGTCGCCCTCATTGAAGGTCTTGCCTGCGAGAACGAACTTCTTGTTCTCCTCGTCCATAGCGATAGCGGAGCAGCCGGATACACAGCAGGTACCCATACCGCGTGCAACAACTGCTGCGTGGCTGGTCATACCGCCGCGTACGGTGAGTATACCCTGAGCGGCCTTCATACCCTCGATATCCTCGGGAGAGGTCTCAAGTCTTACGAGTATAACCTTTTCGCCGCGCTCGTTCCATTCCTTTGCGTCCTCTGCGGTGAATACTACCTTACCGCAAGCCGCTCCGGGAGAAGCTGCAAGAGCCTTTGCCATGGGAACAGCCTTCTTAAGTGCGTCGGTGCTGAACTGAGGATGGAGAAGGGTATCCAGATTTCTGGGGTCGATCATAAGAACTGCTTTTTCCTCGGTGATCATACCCTCGTCAACCAGATCGCAAGCTATCTTAAGAGCTGCCTGTGCGGTTCTCTTGCCGTTTCTGGTCTGAAGCATATAAAGCTTTCTGTCTTCTATGGTGAATTCCATATCCTGCATATCGCGGTAATGGTTTTCAAGAATATTACAAATATTGGTAAACTGTTCAAAGCATTCGGGCATGACCTCTGCCATCTTTGCGATGGGAAGGGGAGTACGAACGCCTGCAACAACGTCTTCGCCCTGAGCGTTCATAAGGAATTCGCCCATAAGACGCTTTTCGCCGGTTGCGGGGTCACGGGTGAATGCAACGCCGGTACCGGAGGTGTCACCCATGTTACCGAAGGCCATCATCTGTACGTTAACTGCGGTGCCCCAGCTGTAGGGAATATCGTTATCACGTCTGTAAACGTTTGCTCTGGGGTTATCCCAGCTTCTGAATACTGCGGTAATTGCGCCGAAGAGCTGCTCGATAGGATCATCGGGGAAGTCCGCACCGATCTTGCTCTTGTATTCCTGCTTGAACTGAGAAGCAAGGTATTTAAGGTCGTCTGCATTCAGGTCAACGTCCTGAGTAACGCCCTTTTCTTCCTTAAGTTTGTCAATAAGCTGTTCAAAGTACTTTTTACCGACTTCCATAACTACGTCGGAATACATCTGTATAAATCTTCTGTAGCAGTCCCAAGCCCATCTGGGATTGCCGGATTTCTCAGCGATAACGTTAACAACTTTTTCGTTAAGACCGAGGTTTAGAATGGTATCCATCATACCGGGCATGGATGCACGTGCACCGGATCTTACGGAAACCAGCAAGGGATTTTCGGTGTCGCCGAACTTTTTGCCGGTGACTTCTTCCATCTTTCCGATATATTCTAAGATCTGAGCCTTGATATCCTCGCCTATCTTCTTGCCGTCATCATAGTAACGAGTACAAGCCTCTGTTGAGATCGTAAAGCCCTGGGGGACAGGTAAGCCGAGATTTGTCATCTCTGCAAGGTTTGCGCCCTTGCCGCCGAGCAGCTCGCGCATGGAACCGTTACCTTCTGAAAACATATAGACATACTTTTTTTCTGCCATGTGTGTACCTCCGTTTTTTAATTTATCCGATATATTATAACATAATTTTTCGTTTTGTCTATAGTTTTTTTCAACTTTATACATATTATTTATTTTATCCACTTGACAAATTTGGTTAAAAGATATAAACTTACACTCCGAAGGAGGGGATACCGATATGGGTTTGTTTTCGTCACCGGGTATAGAATACATAGTGGTCGGCTTGGGAAATCCCGAACCGCGCTACGATAATACCCGCCACAACGCAGGCTTCAGAGCTATAGACAGAACAGCGGAAATATGCAAAACGAGAATCAATTCCTTGAAGCACAGAGCGCTCTGCGGCAAGACCGAGATATGCGGCAAAAAGGTTTTACTTATGAAGCCCCAAACGTATATGAACAATTCGGGTGAAGCAGTTTCAGCCGCCGCCCGCTTTTATAAGGTACCTGCAGAAAAAATAATCGTTTTGTTTGACGATTGCGCCATCGGCGTAGGCTCGCTCCGCATACGGAGAAAGGGAAGCGCAGGCGGTCATAACGGAATAAAGTCACTTATCGAGCATCTCGGTACTCAGGATTTTCCCCGTGTAAAGATCGGCGTAGGAGAAAAGCCCCATCCCGATTACGATATGGCGGATTGGGTGCTGTCATCCTTCTCTGCGGCTGAAATTAAAGCTGTCAGCGCTCGTTTTGACGACGTTTACAAGGCTGTCGAGCTTATAATTTCCGGCGAGACCGACAAGGCTATGAACCTTTTTAACTGAAAAATATGAATACTGTAATATCACAATTTTTACTTGATACCGAGTTTTCGGCGTTGACCGAAAACTATAATAAGGGACGGGTTCCGTGCGTTGCAACAGGGGTGTGCGACGCCGCCAGCCCCCTTTTCTGCACCGCTTTTTCAAAGGAAACGGGCAAAAAGCTGCTTATAATAACCCCCGATGAGCGTGAGGCACAGCGCCTCCGCGCAGAGCTTGAAAACTATATGGGCAAGGTACTTTTTCTCCCTGCCCGCGATTTCGTTTTTGATAACGTAAAGGGATATTCCCGTGAGTTTGAGCAGCAGCGTATAGGCGTGCTGTATTCTCTTCTCGACGGGGACGTGGATGCAGTAGTTACCGTGCCCGACGCGGTAATGCAATATACCGTTCCTCCCGAAATCCTGCAGGACATAACCTTGCATCTCCGCACAGGTGAGACCATGTCCGTTTCACAGCTTTCCTCCTGGCTTTCTCTCCTCGGATATTCCCGTACCGAGCAGGTAGAGGGTGAAGGACAGTTTGCTGTCAGAGGCGGTATAGTGGACGTATTTTCTCCTTCCTATCCCAACCCATTCCGTATAGACTTTTTCGGCGATGAGATCGACCTTATCGGATTTTTTGACGTTACCTCTCAGCGCCGTTATGAAAACACCGAAAGGGTAAGTATACTTCCCGTATACGAGCTTCTTCCCGATAATCTTGCCTACGAAAATATTGCTTCACAGATAAGCAAGCAGATAAAAAAATTCAACGGAAGCGAAAAGCTCCGCGACCTCCTTTACAAGGAAAAGGACAACTGCGAAAACCACGTGCGTATCACAGCCCTTGATAAATACGCCTCCTTCGTTTACGAACAGAGAGCAACGGTTCTTGATTATATGTCGGACTATGCCGTTATAACCGTGAACACCCCCCGTATAAAGGATCGTGCTTCTGCCTTTTGCTGGCAGACGGAGCAGACCTTTGCCTCCCTTGCGGAAAGCGGAATTCTTCCTGCGGGAAGCGAATTGCCTCATATGGATCTTGATTCTCTCGTTTCCGCAGTATCCAAAAAGACACTTGCCCTTGATTATTTTTCCGGTGCCAACAAGCTGTTCGATTACAGAGACGAATATACCGTTCTCACCAAATCCGTCAACTCTTATTTATCAAACCTCGAGCTTCTTGCCGACGATCTCAAATCCTCGGTTGAGCTTAAGCGTAACGTGTTGATCTTGACGGTAAGCGACCGTGCCGCCGACAATATGCTTTCTGCCCTTAACGAAAGAAATATCGGTTGCTATCGCTTTACCGGCGAGCTTCATAAGGGACTTGCGGGTGTCGGCACTCTTAACGGAAATCAGTCTCTTTGCGGATTTGAGCTTCCCCGCGCCAACTTTATCCTATATACGGATACCGATACTCTCCAGAACGTATCCGCCCGCAGAAAAGAGAGAATACGTAAAAAGGTTACCAAAAGCGAGCGCATCGCTTCCTACGCCGACCTTACGGTGGGAGACCTCGTCGTTCACGCAAACCACGGTATCGGCAGATACGAGGGCATAACCAACCTTACCGTTGAAGGCGTTTCAAAGGATTATATCAAGCTTCGTTATGCGGGAAGCGACGTTTTGTACGTCCCCTGCAACCAGCTTGATCTTGTTTCAAAATATATCGGCAACGAAAGCACAAAGCTTTCAAAAATGGGTACATCCGAATGGCAGAGAACCAAAGCGCGAGCAAAGAGCGCCGCTAAGGATATCGCCAAGGAGCTTATCGAGCTTTACGCTGCCCGACAGCTTAAGGAAGGCTTTGCATATCCTCCCGATGAAGAGATGCAGGAGGAATTCGAGTCTATGTTCGAATACGACGAGACCGACGATCAGCTCCGTGCCGCCGAGGATATCAAAAAGGATATGGAAAGTCCCGTTCCCATGGACCGACTGCTGTGCGGTGACGTAGGCTTCGGCAAGACCGAGGTCGCGCTCCGCGCCGCCTTCAAGGCTGTGGTATCGGGCAAGCAGGTTGCCGTTCTGGTTCCCACCACCATTCTCGCAATGCAGCATTATCAGACCATGCTGTCCCGCTTCCGTGCATTTCCCGTTAAGGTTGCAATGCTGTCCCGCTTCCGCACCAAGGCAGAGCAGGCGCAGACCCTTGAGGATTTGCGTATCGGCAAGGTGGATATCGTAGTCGGAACTCACAGAATACTTCAAAAGGATATTAAGTTCAAGGACCTCGGTCTCCTTATCATAGACGAAGAGCAACGCTTCGGCGTTACTCATAAGGAAAAATTAAAGACGCTTTCCGAAAACGTGGACGTTCTCACCCTTACCGCAACCCCCATACCCCGTACCCTCAATATGGCTTTATCGGGAATAAGAGATATGTCCGTCCTTGAGGAAGCACCATCCGACCGTATTCCCGTACAGACCTTCGTGCTCGAGCACGATGACGCCGTTATTCACGAAGCCGTAAGACGTGAGTTGCGCAGAGGCGGTCAGGTGTTCTATCTTCACAACGTTGTAGAAACCATTCACTCCTGCGCCAAAAAGCTGGGCGAGGCTTTTCCCGATGCGGTCGTAGCAGTTGCTCACGGTAAAATGAGCAAGGAAGAGCTTGGAGAGATATGGGAAAATATGGTGAGAGGGGAAATAGACGTACTGGTCTGCACCACCATAATAGAAACGGGAATTGACGTTCCCAACGCCAATACGTTGGTTATCGAAAATGCCGATCATATGGGACTATCACAGCTTCATCAGCTTCGCGGACGCGTCGGACGCTCCGCACGCAAGGCATACGCCTACTTCACTTACCGCACGGGAAGCATCCTTAAGGAAATAGCGGAAAAGCGTCTTGACGCCATACGTGAATTCACCGAATTCGGAAGCGGCTTCAAGATAGCCATGCGTGACCTTGAGCTTCGCGGTGCGGGCAACGTGCTCGGCGCCGAGCAAAGCGGTCAGATGGAGGCTATCGGATACGATCTTTACGTAAAGATACTTGAAGAAGCTGTGGAGGAGCTTAAGGGCAGACCAAAAATGCCCAAGCGGGATTGCACCGTTGATATTTCCGTAAGCGCATTTATTCCGGAGGACTATATTTCCTCTTCCCAGATGCGTATTGACGTGTACCGAAAGATCGCCTGTATAGAGTCCGAGGAGGAGAGGGACGATCTTCTTGACGAATTGCTTGACCGATTCGGAGATATCCCCCCGACACTTTGGAATCTCGTTCGTGTAGCCCTCGTCCGCAACAGCGCTTGCTCCTGCGGAATAAAGCTTATCGAGCAAAAACGCGGACTTATCTCCTTTTTCCCCGATCAGGTAGATGCCCGCGCGTGCACATTGCTGGCGTCCGACCCCAAATACCGAGGCAAGATGATGCTCTCCTTCGGAGGCAGACCTCATTTCGCTTACCGTCCCGCTCCCAACGAGGACCTTTTGGATACGGTTTCCGAAATTTTGGAGAACTTTAAAAAAATACTGCAAAACAGTGTAGACAACGGCTGATTTTTGTAATATAATATATCCACGACCAATGGAGGAATTTTAAAATGCTTAAAAAATCACTTTGCATACTTCTGGGTGTTATAATGGTGCTTTCCTTGTGCGCCTGCTCAAGCAGTCCCGTTATCGCTACCTACGAGGGTATGTCATTAGACAGCTCTATGTACGCTCTTCACCTTGCTATCGAAAAGAGAGCAGTTGAGGAATATCTCTATTATTACTATAAAATGGATATTTCTTCCACTCCCGAATTCTGGGATGAATACTACGATCAGGAAAACAAGATCACCTGGACGGATTACGTTGAGACGGAATTCTGCAATATGCTCGTTGCAATGAAGTTCTGCAAGGAGCACGATATTTCCGTTACCGACGAAAGCCTCGCTTCCGAGGTTGACGCACTCATCAAGGATTACATCGATACTGCCGGAAGCAAGGATCTTCTTAATCTTGAGCTTGCCGAGTACGGCGCAGATTACGATATGCTCGTGGAATACCTTAACGCATATCAGTATATCAAGCTTATGCAGGATTATCTCGTTTCCGACGGAACCCTTTCCGTCAGCAAGGACGAGGTTGTGGAATACCTTTCCGATTATTGGAATTACGATTATATTCTTTTTGAGACCGTTGACGGATCCGGCAACGCTATAATCGATGAGGATATCACCACCGAACAGGCAAAGGAATACTTCCTTTCCGATTACGTTACCGTAAAGCATATACTTTACCTCACCGATAAGGCTACCGATGCCGAAAAGAAGGCGAAGAAGGAAAAGGCAGAAGCAAACCTTGCCGCTATTCAGTCCGGCGAAGCATCCTTCTCCGATTTTGAAAAGGATAACGAGGACAGTAATATTCAGTACACCTTCTCTTACGGAGAAATGGTTGCCGAGTTTGAGAAAGCCGCCTTCGAAATGGAGGTAGGGGAGACACGCGTCGTTGAAACCACCTACGGCTATCATCTTATGCTCAAGGAAGAGCTTGACGAAAGCGCATTTACCAAGCTTGAAAAGGACGTAAAGGCAAGCCTCACCTCTCAAAGAGTAAAGGCGGAAGCAGAAGCGCTTCTTGAAAAGATCAAGAGCGGCGAAGCGGAATTTGAAAAGTCCGAGGACGAGGAATATACCTACGGCGAAGGAATGGTAGTCCACAAGGAAGACGATTCTCTCGGCAAGGATCTCTTTGAGCTGTTCAAGACCACCGAGGTAGGAGATTACTTTATCTATCAGTACGGACGCTACGGCTATTACATCTTCAAGCACGTTGAGTTTGACGATAAAGATATCGAAAAGTACACCGAATCCGTTTCCGATACCATCATCGGCGAAAAGTTTACAAAGTATATTGCCGACCTTGCAAAGACCGTAGAGGTAAACGAAGAGGAAATGAGCAAGTTTAATATAAAGAACGTTCGCTCCTTCTTCTCCGAAAAAGCGCAAACCAAATAATAAATCAAAAAAGGCGGCTTGTAAAAGCCGCCTTGTCAAATACGGGTGATAATATGCTATTTCAGGATCTTCATATACATTCCACCTATTGCGACGGAAAGAGCACCCTTGAGGAAACGGTAAAGACTGCCCTTTCCCGCGGGATAAAGCGTATCGGCTTTTCGGGACATTCTTATACTCCCTTTGATAAAGGCTACTGTATGTCTCCCGAGGACACCGCCTCATACGTCGGTGAAATTAAATTACTTAAAGAAAAATACGCCGATGATATCGAAATACTTTGCGGTATAGAGCTTGATGCCTTTTCGGATATTGACCTTTCTCCCTTTGATTACGCGATCGGCTCCGCTCACTATATAAAGAGGGATGGCGAGTATATTCCCGTCGACCTTTCGGCGGATACCCTTATTAAAGCGGCACATAAGCACTTTAACGGCGATATCTACGGCCTTACCCAAGCCTATTATGAAACCCTTTCACTTCTGGCGGAAAAGGATATAGATATTATAGGTCATTTCGACCTTATAACCAAGTTCAACGAGGGCTTCGTTATGTTTAACGAAACCGATCCCCGCTACACCTCCGCCGCTATCGATGCTCTTGAAAGGCTTATTCCTAAAAATATCCCCTTCGAGATAAACACGGGCGTCATCGTCCGCGGATACAAACGTTCTCCTTATCCCGCACCCTTTTTGGTGGACGAGATCACCGCACGCGGCGGCACCTTTTTGCTCAACAGCGATTCTCACCGCAGTGATATGCTGTGCTTTGAGTTTGAAAAATGGCGGTCTTGGGCTGATGAAAGAAAAGTAAAATGGCATAAATAAAAGTGATCCCGACCTTTTACGGTCGGGATCTTTCACGTTAAGACTGTCTTTTGCTTTCTGCCGCTCTTCTTATCTTTTCTACAGCTTCATCAGTCAAAGCATCGTTGTGTACGGTAAAGGAATGTATAACATCGCCTGCCTTGATCTCAAGTGAAAAGCATTCGAAATACTTATTCTTACCCTTTATCTCCTTGGTAAAGCTGTTGTCAAGAACTTCAATGCTTTCGATATCCGCAAGGGGAAAGAATACCTTTTCGGTTTTTACGTCGCCTGTGATAAGGTCAAGATTTCCCTTTACGGCGTAAAAGCTTTCGGGAGTGTAAAGCAGTGCAACGCAGGAGTATTTTTCGCATCTCGGCGTCGAATCGTTGCCGATAGTAATCTTTTCCGCTGTGGTATCGTTAAGCGCGTATGCGCCGGACGTAAACTCAAATACCTTCAACGGCCTTCTTTCGGATTCCTGCAAAAGCGCGTTAAGCTCCTGCTCGGGAATTTTGTGAAAGGATCTTGCGTATTCGTCAACGGCACCGTCACGCACACGTATTGAAAAGTGGCATATTATCACCACTATTCCCGCAACCGCTGTCAGAACGGAGCCCTGCCAGAGGTCCCATTCGTGCACGAAAAAGTAGTTTATTCCGTACAGAAGAACACCGATAACCGCAACGGCAATACCTATAAAAAACAGCGCTTTGCCTTGCGTAAAATATTTTTTAAAGCTTTTCTTTTCCATTTTGTCTCCTTTTATGTTTTATTGGTACAAAGGATCCTTGTTTTCTTCGTCAGCCTCGTACCGTGCTCTGTCGCGGGTGCCAAGCACGTTTATTATGATTATTGCATCCTTTTCACTTACGTCATAGGTGTGCTCAACTCCCGCGTGCCAGCCGTCTCCTATTGTTGTGGGCGCGTATCTTCTGTAACCGCCGTCGACGACAGGGAAGTAACCTTCACCTTTTTTGCGGTATTCCTTAAGCTCCCATTCACACGTTAATGAACGGTCGTACCAGTAGTCGGTTCTGAATTTAACTATACCGATACCCTCCGCGTACCATATATCCTTTTTACCGCCCAAAAATTGCCAGCCGTGGTCATCCGTGCCCGTTAATTCATATTGAACGTGCCTGCAGTTTTCAAAGATTCCGCAAGGGGTTTCAACGGTCTCGTCGTCAAGAACGGCAAGGGTGTAGCTTGCTTTATCGCGTATTCTCGATTTAGCCTGCTTTTTGTATCCGCTTACCCATTCATCGGACCAGAAGCACCCCACGGCGTCCTGTATTTCGTGTAAAAAGTTACCGTAAAGTACCTTGTAGCCCTCGTTACCGATATTCCACATATTTGCTTTCCATTGGAAATTGTACTTGGAAACTCCCTTGGTTCGCTTTGTAAAGTGCTTGCCATTTTGCTCCTGCAAAAGGTAAGCGGAAAAATAGTTCCATTTACCCTTTTCGGTGTAATCGGGATTTATGTAGGGATAACAATTCTGAACACGGCGCATAACGTCGGTAAATACCCTTGTTATCGCCTTTTCGCGCTTCGTGGTCGCAAGCCCTTCGACTGAATTAAGCCTGTCTCTTACGTCCACCATTTTTTCCTTTTCGTCCTCGTATCGGAAGAAGCAGTTGGAAAGAAACGACATCTCTCCGTCCCACGTAGAAGTATCGAATCCTTCAAGCACACACCTATGTCCCGAGGTGACTACGGCACTGCCTTTTTCGTATGACGTCACCTCAAAATAACTGATCGTATCGTACTTTTCGCCCTTGTCACAAATATATACGTATTCCCATCGGTTTCCTTTTTCAAAGGGAATAAGTCCTTTTCCACCGCTAAGCGAGTACTTGTTCAGCACCCACGTAGCCTCCGTATCGTATCGGCTGCTCCTTTGCTTTACGATGCCGATATCGGGACATATATAGGTTTCACAGTAGTCAAGCCCGTACCGCATTCCCTCGTGTACCCATACTTGGCAGTCCTTAAAGACACCTGCAGGAGTCTCAACGGTAACGCCGTTTTCGCGGTAGGTGAGTGTGCACAAACCGTCGGTAGAGGTATATACGTCACCTGCGCTCATATTTTCATCGTAAATGATGCCGTCGTTTTGTCCCGCGTTCCAGAACACAGCTTTGCCTTCAACCGCCGCCCAGCCGAAGGAATATCCCGGCTGTGACCAGAACAAAAGCTTTCCGTTAGCGTATTTGTATACCTCTCCCGTTGCGCCTCCGCTGTAATGCTTGTTGTGTTTGCCCGTAATGTTGCTTCTGAAACGCTCTGCTTCTATTGCGGAGAGTGCGTTTGCATAGTAAACGTCCTCGGGAGTCAGCACTTCCGTTACGTTGTTAAAGCATTCAACAGCCCTTTCCGTATCGTTTTTGTTGGCGTATTCCCAGCCAACCCAAAACCATATATATCCCAGCGATTTTACAAATCCGTGCTCCCTCAGAAAGGGCACCTGAACGGAAAGCATATATTCGATACGCTCGTCATTTTTGTATTCGCCTGCCTCGCGGGCCATAACGCTTTGCATCACGTCGTCGTTGTGACCTGCAATAGCCTCCGCCTTTATACGCTTGAATATTTCTTCGTTTCGCTCACCGGGTATCCACCACGCGCCGCGAAGCAATACGTCAGCCAGTGCGTGGGATTTTTCCTTTGAGTTTTTCAGGCTTTCCACGTCTGCAAGGGTTTTTCTGTATTCCTTCTCAAAGCCGCTTCTGTCGTTTTTTCTGCCCCATGCCTTTAAAAGCTCAACCTGCCGCATTACGCGACGAACTATATTCTCGTTTTCGTCGTAATCTTTTTCCATTACTCCGTATTCCTTTCTTAAAAGCTTTCGCCCCTCCGAAAGTCGCCATTTAACGGTCCCCACCGGTAGGGACAGCTTATCGGCTATTTCAGCAACGGATAATTCCTCAAAGTAATGCAGCTTAACGGCTTCCCGTATTTTTTCGCTCAGCCCGTCTACGACATCCCGCAGCTTTTCCTTTTGATCGTCTTCCGCTCTTCTTGCAAGGTCGAGAATGTTATTGATCTCACTATTCTCGTTTTCCTCATCGTCATATACGAGCAGATCAAGACTTATGTCCGCGGCGGCACAGCCGTAATGGGTAACTATACTTTTTGCGCAGTTTTTGGCTATGGAGCATACCCAGGAGCCGAATTTTTCCTTCTCTCTCAGTGTGTCCAGCTTCATCCACGCGGAAACGAAAGCATCCTGCGAAGCGTCCTCCGCCGAATACCTGTTCCCCGTCACCTTGTAAGCCGTTCCGCGCACGCTTTTTTCGTGTCTTGTAACAAGCTCCTCGTAAGCGCTCTCGTTTCCCAAAAGGGTCATTTCCACCAAGGTGCAGTCTTTTTTGTCCTTGTAAAGTTTATTGGGTCCGTTCATTGCATTTCCTTTACTTGTTTGTTTCCGTTTTTTGGGCTTTCACTTATAAGAGTGTCGGAATCGTAAAAAAGGTTGGGTAACGGTAAAAATTTTTTTGAAGTAACTTCGTTTTCGATTATAAAATAACTGACCCGTATAGTCAATAACGCGAAAGTTGAACCTGATTCAATCATTGGTTGCGGAATTACCGTAAATCACCCCGCGAAGTCTGACGGCTTCGTGGGGACCCCGACAATCACCCCGCGAAGTCTGACGGCTTCGTGGGGACCCCGACAATCACCCCGCGAAGCCTGACGGCTTCGTGGGGACCCCGACAATCACCCCGCGAAACCTGACGGCTTCGTGGGGATCCCGACAAAAAAGGAAAGCCTTTATTTTGGCTTTCCTTAATTTTTTTTACTTATCCTCGCCTATAGAAAGCAGTGAAAGCAGATCGTCAATGGAAGCGTTATCGGGAATAGGTTTTTCCTTTTCTCCTTTGTCTTCTTCCGCCTTTTCAACTTCATCAAGCATCGCTTTTTTCTCTTCGGCAACTATAGTTTCTATAATATCGGATTTTTTTATTTCGGCCTTGGGAACGGGAATATCGTCGGATGTTTTTTCAAATTTCACATAAGACGCAAATTTAACGTCTCCCGTGCGGTTAAGCTCGTCAAGCTCGTCGGGCGTGAATACGGGTGCGGGATCTTCTTTTACCTCTGCCGTAACTTCTTCTGTTATATCCTCCGCCTTCGTGCCCAGTCTTACCTGAAGAATTGCCTTAACTACGCTTCCGATCGGCTCTGCTATCTCCGACTGAGAAATAATAACTGCAGGCATATTGTTTGAAATATTCTCGTTTATCTCTCTTTTTTGCTTTGCGGTTATGGAATTGTAAGCAATATCAAGGCTGATAAGATCAAGTCCTATAAAAGCCGCCTCTCCTTTTCCGTAAACGCGGGCGTCCTTTATGTTGTTCCATTCAATAAACATACCGTTTTTGTGCTTGCCCGTAAAATCAAACAAGCCCTCGTCCGTAAACACAACGGCGTAAGGACGTATCATCCATTGAGTCATTCCCGAAATCAGCAAGCAAAATCCCGTGATGAGAGATATGCCGCCGCACAGCAGGAAAATAAGATTTCTCGTTATCTCCGCAACTCCGGAAACCGTTGCCAACGGAAGTATAAGCAGTACTATTCCGGCCACGGTCATTACTCCGCCGATTATTGCGCTTATAAGACCCTTCCGCTTCGTTTTATTGTAAAGTTTAGTTGCCTTTCCCATCATTTATCTCCCTTGCTTGTAGTCGATTTCTTCAAGGATCGCGAAATCGTGGTATACCTGAAGCTCCGCTACCGCTTCTTCACCGTAGTAAACGTAAAGATACAAAGCGGTGTTGGTATTCAGCACCTGCCCGTTATCCTGGTTTATATCGGGCTTTTCGTGTGAAAAGTCTCCGTCCTCAAAATAATACTGATTAGTGGTTTTATCTATAACCACGTTTGCGAATGAAATACGTGCAAAGCCGTAATCGTTTTTGGTGGTAAATTCGGTATTGCATATTTCGTATTCGTTTCCGCTTTTGTCAACCAGCTTTAACGTAAAGGGGAGGTAAGTATCCTTTTTACCGGTGAAGTGCTTCATTCGGTATCGCAGACCGATCTCAAATTCTTTCGCATCCTCTGCGTAAAGGTTGTTTACGACCTGTACCGTTCCGTCCTCGTTCATGGTGGAGGCGGTCTGCACCGAATAAACGGTAAACTCGTCGCCCAGCTTTTGGGCTATAACCACTGCGTCGTCGGAGAAATACATCTGCTTAACGAGCCTTGCGTTGGTGCTTGAAAAAATGCGGTAAAAGATTATGCCCCATACCAGCGCGCAAATACCCCAGAAGGTGTATCTGAATATCTGTTTAATTATCCAACCGACCTTTGAAGACCGTTCTTTTTCTAATTTTCTCTCCTCTTCGGGAAAGTGCTTGCCTTCGTAATCCATTAATGACCTCTTTATGACCAATATTTTCTGTCAAGCGAACGCAAATGTATCGCCTGAGCAATATGTGCTTTTTCAATTTTTTCACTGTGCCTTATATCCGCAATGGTGCGCGCTACCTTTAACAGTCTGTCGTGTCCGCGTGCGGAAAGTGACAGCAGCTTGTAAGCCTTTTCCAACGTCTGCTCCGCTTCGGTGGACATTACGCAGTATTTCCTCATTTCGGACGAGGTCAGCGCCGCGTTGGGTATAAACTCGTCCTTATCGGAAAAACGCTTTTTTGCAAATTCTCTTGCGGAAATGACACGTTCTCTTATCTCTGCGCTTGTTTCCGTTTCGGAATCGCAGTGCAAGTCGCGGTAGTCCAGCGGGGGGACCTCCGTCTGAATATCTATTCTGTCAAGGAGCGGACCCGAAACTCTGGATATGTAATCGTGCCTTGAAGCGGGCGAGCAGGTACATTCCTTGGTGGGATGTCCGTAATATCCGCATTTACAGGGGTTCATTGCACAAACGAGCATAAACGAAGCGGGGTAGGTTACCGTGTTGTTTACTCGGGATACGGTTACGCTTCTGCTCTCCAAGGGTTGACGCAGTGCCTCTCGGGTTATCTTCGGGAACTCCGTAAACTCATCCAAAAACAGCACGCCGTTGTGGGATAGAGAAATTTCACCGGGGCGGGGAATAACACCGCCTCCGACGAGGGCGTTGGGAGACGCCGAATGATGCGGGCTTCTGTAAGGCCGCTTGGTTATAAGACCGCCCGAAAGAAGCCCCGCTACCGAATATATTTCGGTGCATTCAATGGCTTCGCGCAGGGAAAGGGGAGGGAGGATAGATGGAATTCTCGATGCTATCATACTTTTTCCCGAACCGGGAGGACCTATCAGCAAAAGGTTGTGTCCTCCTGCGGCGGCTATCTCCGCGGCAAATTTTGCGGCACCCTGTCCTTTTACGTCGCAAAAATCAAGGGGATGGCTAACGGAGCTGTTCAAAAAATCGTTGCGGTCAAAAACCGTTTTATCGATCAACGCCGTTCCCGTAAGATGGTCTATAAGCTGACGTACGTTTTTGACGGGGTATACGTCAATTCCGTCTGCGGCAGAAGCTTCTCCCGCGTTTATTGCAGGTACGTATATTTCTTTAAATCCGTTGTCGCGGGCGGCAACAGCCATTGCAAGACATCCGTTGACTCCGCGCACGTCACCGCTGAGAGAAAGCTCTCCCACGAAGCATTTTCCCGAAAGATCGCACAGGTTCAGCTTGGTTTCGTCGGTAATGGATAAAAGTATAGGCAGGTCGTAAACCGAACCCTCCTTGCGAAGGTCGGCAGGTGCGAGGTTTACCGTAAGCACACCCTTTTTAAGGTTTACACAGCTCGACCTTGCAGCAGAATATACTCTGCCCGATGCTTCCTTTACAGCCGCGTCGGGAAGTCCTATTATATCAAGTCTCGGTCTGTTGGATGAAGAAGCACCCGCCTCGACCGAAACCATTATTCCGTCGATACCAGACAGTGCCACTGAATTAACAACGGTTATCATAGCTTACCTCCGAGCATAACTACTATTGATAATAACACATCCGTTTCGTTTTTACAAGGTCGCAGAACGAAAATTAATAAATTGTACTTATATTTTATCGAAAAAAGAAGAAAAAATAATTTTTACGCAAAAAAAGAAAAAATCATCTTTACAGACGGACAAAAAAATGTTATTATATACTGAATGAAAATAGGAGGTATATAATTATGTCCAGAAACAAAAGGTCAATGGATGGTAATACAGCTGCCGCTCACGTAGCGTATGCGTTTACCGAAGTTGCCGCAATTTATCCCATCACTCCCTCCAGCGTAATGGCTGAGCTTACAGATTCCTGGTCCGCATCGGGACAGAAAAACGTTTTCGGTGACGAGGTTAAGGTTGTCGAAATGCAGTCCGAAGCAGGTGCCGCAGGTACCGTTCACGGTTCTCTTGCCGCAGGTGCTCTTACCACCACCTTTACCGCTTCTCAGGGTCTGCTTCTTATGATCCCCAATATGTATAAGATCGCAGGCGAACTGCTTCCGTGCGTTATCCACTGCTCCGCACGCTGCGTAGCTTCCCACGCGCTTAACATATTCGGCGACCATTCTGACGTTTACGCTTGCCGTCAGACCGGATTTGCTATGATGGCTGAGTCCAACCCTCAGGAGGTTATGGACCTTGCAGCCGTTGCACATCTTTCCGCTATCAAGGGCAGAGTTCCCGTTCTTAACTATTTCGACGGCTTCAGAACCTCTCACGAGATTCAGAAGATCGAAGAGTGGGATTATGCAGATCTGGCAGATATGCTCGATAAGGACGCAGTTGCGGCTTTCCGCGCAAGATCTCTTAACCCCGCACACCCCGTTCTCCGCGGATCCGCAGAAAACGGCGATATCTTCTTCCAGCACAGAGAAGCTTGTAATACCTATTACGACGCGTTCCCCGCTATCGTAGAAGATTATATGAATAAGGTAAACGAAAAGATAGGTACCGATTATAAGCTCTTCAACTACTACGGCGCACCCGATGCTGAAAAGGTCATCGTTGCTATGGGCTCCGTTTGCGACGTTGCCGAAGAGGTTATCGATTACCTTACCGCAAAGGGCGAAAAGGTCGGTCTCGTTAAGGTAAGACTTTACAGACCCTTCTCTCCCACGCATCTTATTTCCGCTATTCCCGCAACCGCAAAGAAGATCGCTGTTCTTGACCGTACCAAGGAACCCGGCTCTCTCGGCGAACCTCTTTATCTTGACGTTGTTACCGCTCTCCGTCAGAACGGCTACACCGGCACCATCGTTGGCGGCAGATACGGTCTGGGCAGTAAGGATACTCCTCCCTCCGTTATTTTCGCTACCTTTAAGAACCTTGATGCAGAGGAGCCCAAGAACGGCTTTACTCTCGGCATCGTAGACGACGTTACCGGACTTTCTCTTCCCGAGGAAGTATGTCCCGATACTGCTCCCGAAGGAACCATCTCCTGCAAATTCTGGGGCTTGGGCGGTGACGGTACCGTTGGCGCAAACAAGAACTCTATCAAGATCATAGGCGACCATACCGAAAAGTTCATTCAGGCATACTTCCAGTATGACTCCAAGAAGACCGGCGGTGTTACCATTTCTCACCTCCGCTTCGGTGATAAGCCTATTAAGTCTCCTTATTATATTACCAAGGCAAACTTCGTTGCCTGCCACAATCCCAGCTACATCACCAAGGGCTACAAGATTGTTAACGACGTTAAGCCCGGCGGCACCTTCCTTCTCAACTGCCAGTGGTCTCCCGAAGAGCTTAACGAGCACCTCCCCGCAGAGGTTAAGCGTTACATAGCTGAAAACGATATCAACTTCTATACCGTTAACGCTATCGACAAGGCTCGTGAGATCGGTATGGGCAAGAGAACCAATACCATCCTTCAGGCGGCTTTCTTTGCACTTGCTAACATTATGCCTATTGAAAATGCAGTAGAGTATATGAAGTATATGGCTAAGAAGTCCTATATGAAGAAGGGCGAAGCCGTAGTTGAAATGAACTACAAGGCTATCGACGCAGGTGTTGACGCTCTCGTTAAGATCGACGTTCCCGCAGAATGGAAGGATCTCGATGCTTCCGCTTCCACCGTTACCGTTACCGGTAAGAGACCCGAGGTCGTTAAGTTCGTTGAAAACGTGGTTCTTCCCGTTGCAAAGATGAACGGCGATTCTCTTCCCGTAAGTGCTTTCACCGATTACGTAGACGGTACCTTCCCTCAGGGTGCTGCTGCTTACGAAAAGCGCGGCGTTGCAGTTGACGTTCCTATGTGGATCCCCGAAAACTGTATCCAGTGTAACCAGTGCGCTTACGTTTGTCCTCACGCTACCATCCGTCCTTACGCTCTTAACGAAGAAGAGGCGGCAGCTGCTCCCGCTTCTCTTAAGTCCAAGAAGATGATCGGCAAGGGCTGCGAAAGCTACGTATTCTCTATGGCAGTAAGCCCTCTTGACTGTATGGGCTGTACTCTCTGTGTTTCCGCTTGTCCCGCAAAGGAAAAGGCTCTCGTTATGAAGAGTCAGGAATCTCAGGCAGATCAGGCAGAAGCTTGGAGCTACTGCATTGATAAGGTTAGCAAGAAGGAGCTTCCCTTCGCTGTCAATACCATCAAGGGTAGCCAGTTCGAGCAGCCTCTCCTCGAGTTCTCCGGTTCTTGCGCAGGTTGTGCCGAAACCTCTTACGCACGTCTTATCACCCAGCTCTTCGGTGAAAGAATGTATATCTCCAATGCTACCGGATGTTCTTCCATCTGGGGCGGCTCTGCACCCGCTACTCCTTACACCGTAAACAGAGACAGCGGCCGCGGTCCTGCTTGGGCAAACAGCTTGTTCGAGGATAACGCTGAGCACGGTCTCGGTATCCACCTCGGTCAGAAGGCTATCCGCTCCCGTCTCATCGGCTTGGTTAAGGAGCTTAAGGCTGACAACGAAGCTGATCAGGCAGTTATCGATAATTATCTTAATACTCTTGATGACGGCAAGGCAAACGAAGCAGCTACCGCTGCACTTGTAGCTCTTCTTGAAAAATGGTCCGCAGCAGGCTGCGAAGCATCCAAGAAGATCCTTGCTGAAAAGGATTATCTCGCAAAGAAATCCGTTTGGATCTTCGGCGGCGACGGCTGGGCTTACGATATCGGCTTCGGCGGTCTCGACCACGTTATCGCTTCCGGTGAAAACGTTAATATTATGGTATTCGATACCGAAGTATACTCCAACACCGGCGGACAGGCTTCCAAGGCTTCTCAGATCGGTCAGGTAGCACAGTTCGCTGCAGCAGGTAAGGCTATCGGTAAGAAGAACCTTGCGGCTATCGCAATGTCCTACGGCTACGTTTACGTTGCTCAGATTGCTATGGGCGCAGATAAGAACCAGACTCTCAAGGCTATCCTCGAGGCTGAGGCTTATCCCGGACCTTCTCTTATCATCGGTTACGCTCCTTGCGAAATGCACGGTGTAAAGGGCGGTATGGCTAACTGCCAGAACGAAATGAAGCGTGCTGTTGAAGCAGGCTATTGGCAGATGTTCCGCTACAATCCTCTCCTTAAGGCAGAAGAAAAGAATCCTTTCATTCTCGATTCCAAGGAGCCCACTGCAGATTATATCGACTTTATCAGCAGTGAGACCAGATACAGCCGTCTCGTTCAGGCATTCCCCGAAAGAGCAAAAGAGCTGTTCGAAAAAGCAAAAGAGCAGGCTGCTGCCAAGTACGAATCCTACAAGGAGCTTGCAGAGCAGAAATAAGCTTTTTGCATTATTAAAATTTTAACGGAGGTAAGTTATGGCAAAAGATAAATACTCATCCGGCGACGGATATATGTACGTATATCTTCTCTCTATAGTCGCTTGCGTTGTGGTTGCTTTGGTTGTGGCACTTATGGTGTTTGGCTCGGGTCTGTTCAAAAAGAACGATACCTCCAAGCCCGCAGGAAACGATACTTCTACGGAGTCATCGAAGGCGCCCGATAATGACGATACCTCCGATTACCGCGATACCGTGAGTGAGCCCTCAAGGTTCACTCAAGGATCCGTGGATAACACCGAGGTCAACAACGGTCTGCTGGTTCTCGTCAATTCCGATAACCGCTACGTTTTCCCCGAAGAGACAGATATGATCAATCTGTACACTCTTCTTAAAGGAAGCAACGTTTCTCAGAGCGGCTCGGGCTTGTATCTGAACTCTACCTCCGCAAAGGCTCTCAAGGCTATGTGCGAGGCGTTCTACAATGAAACCGGATTGACTACCGGATTGCTTGTTCACAGTGCTTATCTTTCTTATGATAAAGCCCTTGCGGCAGGCGGCGCCGACGCGGCGGGTGCCAGTGATTACCATACTGGCAACACCGCAAAGCTTATGGCGTGGCCTTCAACCGTCGGCAAGATGGGTGAGGGACAGTTTGCGTGGTTTAATGACAATTGCTATTCCTACGGCTTCATTCTCAGATATCCCGAAGGAAAAGATGCTCTTACCGGCTCCGCACATGAAAAGGGAATTTTCAGATACGTTGGTGTGTGTCACGCATACTATATGTACAAGAATAACCTTTGCCTTGAGGAATACCTTGAGCTTATAAAGCAGTACACCCCCGAAAATCCCCTTATAATTGACGTTCAGAATAAGTCCTATGAGGTATATTATCAGGCTATGGAGGACGGTCTTACGTCTACCGTCAGCGTCCCCATTGATTCGTCATATCTCATTTCGGGCAACAATTCGGACGGTTTTATCATCACCATTACAGGTTAAAATAACTGCAAAAGGAAGGCTTCGTCGCCTTCCTTTTTCTTTTTGTGCAAAACGCTTTTGTGATATGTTACTAAATACATGTCTGTATTTAGTATAAATGTAACAAAAACGGGTCAAAAACTGCTGAACAAATGTTTTGTGATGCTATGCAAAGTGACGAAAAACACCCCCTCCGTTTTGTGCAAAATATCCATTGAATCGGTTCATAAAAACGACAATATTCATCCGTATTCATCGTTGTGAGTATCATTTGCAAGAAATGTGTAATTTTAATTAACAATTCAGAAACACAAAATTATACACAAAATATGAACAATCTTTTGTAAAAATTAAAAAATCCTTAATATTTCGGGGTTTGTTTCAAAAAAATGCGTTGACATAACATCGTAACCGCATTTATTTTACCAAATTTATCTTAAAAATTTAAACCGCAATTTACTACCAATTTCGACGTATGTATTTATGCACAAAGCGCTGAATTAGTGCAAATAGGTGAAAAGCGCACAAAAAGAAACCTACATATATATACACTATTGACAAAATGGGGGAGTAGTGGTATTATTCATAGTATCGAATATAATGCGTGTAAGAGTGCGCATTTTTCTCAGTATTTATTTGGGAGGAACTTTTCATGACCAGGTTTAAGAACTGCTTTTCCAAACTGATGGCGGTCCTGCTTGCTTGCCTTATGCTGTTGGGCGATTGTGCCCTTATCGGCGCAGTGGCAAAGGTAGAATCCGTCGACGGTTCGGACTCTTTGGTTCGTACCTCACTTGATGAGATCGAGAAGCTTCTGACGTCTGACGCTTACTCAAGCTATCTCAACCTTTATCAGAACGAAGCTAATAAAGGCACGGATCTCTACATAAAAGATGCGGACAAAGAGATCAACATCGATCTTTCTGCTTATCTTGAGGATATGACGACTGCTACAGTCAATCACAAGACCGAAGCGGATAACTACGAAAATGCCGGCACAGACGTGCTTCTTATGGGCGACGACGGTAAGATCACCTTCAAGATCGACGTACCCGACACTGCTATGTATTCCGTTTACATCGAATACTGGACCGGTGATATCGAGGTTCTCGGCGAAGATGGCAGCGTAGTTGCTACCGGCAAGTCTGCTGACATTGAGCGTATCATCTACTTTGATGACGCTGTTGCATTCAAGGAATCACGTTCCCTTTCCTTCACCCGCGCTTGGAAGGACGTTTACACCAAGATCGAGGACGATAACTCCAAGTCCTATTTTGATTCCGTAAGCGATTACTTCATCAATTTCGTGCGTGATCAGGAAAATATGTTTGCAGACAGCGACAGACTTTTCCCTTACGATACCAACGGTAACGAAGCAAAGCCCACCAAGGAGATCTACGGTATGTGGACTTCTTCCTTCGCTTACGATACCAGCGGATACTATCCCGAACCTCTCAAATATTATCTTACCAAGGGCGAGCATACCTTTACTCTTGAAACGATAACCGAGCCTATGGCTATTAAGAGCATCGTTCTCAAGTCTGCGGAAAAAGCCCCCTCTTACGAAGAATATATCAAAGAACACACCGAAGCAGGTGCAAAGGACTATACGGGCGAGACTCTTAAGATCCAGGCTGAATATCCTGTTCTCACCTCTGACCGTACCCTTTATCAGATAAACGACCGTAAATCTTCCGTTTCCGAGCCTCAGGATTCTACTCTTATCCGCTACAACAGTATCGGCGCCAACAAATGGCAGTACGTAGGTCAGTGGATCGAATATACCATCCACGTAACCGAGCCCGGCTTCTATAATATTATACCCCGTTCCAAGCAGGAAGAGTTTATGGGTTCTTTCGTTTCCAGAAAGATACTTATCAACGGCGAGCTTCCCTTTGAAGAAGCCAATAACCTCCGTTTCAACTATTCCACCTCTTGGAGAACCGACATTCTCAACAACGGTGAGACAAACTTCAAGTTCTATCTCCCTGCAGGTGACCACACAATTCGTTTCCAGGTTGTTCTCGGTGATATGTCCGACATTCTCGGCCGCGTTTCCGATTCTCTTTCCAACCTCAACGAATACTACAGAAAGATACTTATGATCACCGGCGCAGAGCCCAGTGATACCCGTGACTATAAGTTCCAGAAGCTTATTCCCGACGTACTCGCCGGTCTTAAGTACGAGGCAAATAACCTCAACCAGATCGCGGAGGAGATCATTCAGATATCCGGTAGTGCAGGTGACCAGACAGGTACCCTTAAGAAAATAGCCGTTATCGTTGAGCGTATGGGTAAATATCCCGATCAGATCGCAGGCTATATGGATACCCTCAAGGAGTACACCGCTACTCTAGGTACATGGCTTTCCGATAACACCTCTCAGCCTCTGCTTCTCGACTACGTTGCATTCCAGGCTGTAGACGCAAAGCCTCCCAAGGCAGAAGCAGGCTTCTTCGCTTCTATCTGGGCAGAAATTCTTAAGTTCATCGGCTCCTTCTCTGCAGATTACAACTCTATCGGCTCTCTGGTAGAAAAGGATTATTCCGACGAAGCTCTTCAGGAATGTGCTATCGAAGTATGGACCGCAAGCTCCCGCGAGGAAGCTACCATCATCCGTAACCTCGTAGACGATTCCTTCAATGAGCTTTACAACATCCCCGTAACCGTTAAGCTGGTTGTCGGCTCCACTCTGCTTCCCGCAACTCTTGCAGGCACAGGTCCCGACGTTTATATGGGCGCCGCACAGAGCGATCCCGTTAACTTTGCTATCCGTTCCGCTGTATACTCTCTTAACAGCGAAGCTCACGGCTACAACTTCAACGACCTTTCCAAGTGGAAGGATCACCCCGTATACGGCGAGTTTATCGATGAAATCGCTACCTTTGACGAGGTAACCGAGCGTTTCGCTCCCGCAGCAATGATTCCCTTCACACTTTACGGTGAAGCATACGGTATCGCAGATACCATGTCCTTCTCTATGATGTTCTACAGAAAGGACCTCTTCGTTCAGCTGGAGCTTGAAGTTCCCAACACTTGGGAAGACTTCTACGATCTCATTTATACCATGCAGTCCAATTCTCTTGATATCGGCTTCCCTCAGGGCACCGGCGGCTCCTTCATCTGGGCATATCAGCAGAATGACGACCTGTTTGTAACCTATACCGACGAAGAATACGATGATTACCTCGATCAGCTTCTTACCCAGTATACTATGGAAGAGCTTGAGACCATGGGTTGGGTATATACCGATGCTGAAGGCAAAGTTCGTCCCAAGATCGACGGTATGGAGATCAACCTCGGCAGTAACATTATGCTTGAGACCTTCAAGAAGGTTTGTGAGCTGTTCACCGACTACGACTTCCCGTACTCCTACAGTATAGCAACCCGTTTCCGTCAGGGTATTATGCCTCTCGCGATCGCAGACTATACTTCCACTTATAATACTATGGTAATCTTCGCTCCCGAAATTTCCGGTCTGTGGGAATTCACTCCTCTGCCCGGTACCTATGACGAAGAAACCGAAACCATTAACAACAGCACCATCGCAGGCGTTTCTTCTCTTATTATGATGAGAGGCGTTACCGATAAGAACGCACTTTCCGCTTGGACCTTTATGCAGTGGTGGTCCAGCGCAGACGTACAGTCTACCTTCGGTAATGAAAAGATCGCCCTTCTCGGTCCTTCCGCAAAGTATTCCACCGCAAATATCGAAGCTTTGCAGAAGATGAGCTGGTCTAAGGACGAGCTTGATAACCTTGTTGCACAGTTCAATGCAGTTGAGTGTACACCCGAATATCCCGGCTCTTACATTATCGGACGTTTCACTTCCTTCGCATTCTTGGGTGCATACAACAACAACGATGACCCCGTTGAAAAAATGCGTTCTTATCTTGACGATATCAACGCCGAGCTTACACGTAAGCGTAACGAGTTCGATCTGCCCACTACGGACACCTTCAAGGAGCTTGCAGGTTCCGCAAACGCAGACGATGAATCTAAATAAGGAGGGAATTACTAATGGCTAAAAAAGAGCAAGCAGTTGTAAGGAAAGACATTTCCCGTTTCAGCTGGACTTTAGGCGAAATGAGAAAGCATAAGGTTGCTTATCTTATGGTAGCTCCCTTCTTCATTCTCTTCATTATGTTCTACGTAATACCTGTTGTGCTGTCCGTTGTGCTCAGCTTCACGGTATTCAATATGCTGGAGTTCCCCGAATTCGTATTCTTCGATAACTACATCCGTCTCCTCTTCGACGACGAAGTATTTATCACCGCTATCAAGAATACCTTGATATTCGCTGTAATTACCGGTCCCGCATCCTATTTGCTTTCACTGTTCTTCGCTTGGTTCATCAACGAGCTTCGTCCGAAGATCCGTGCATTCCTTACTTTGGTATTCTATGCACCCTCCATTTCCGGTGCGGTTTACCTCATCTGGGCTGTATTCTTCTCCAGCGACCAGTACGGCTTTGTAAATGCTTACCTTATTAAATTCGGTATCATCAACGAGCCCGTTCTTTGGTTCCAGGATACAGATACGATTTTCCCTCTTATTATAGTAGTTGCTCTGTGGACCTCCCTCGGTACCAGCTTCCTTACCTTCATTGCAGGTTTCCAGGTCGTTAATAAGGACCTTTACGAAGCAGGTGCTATTGACGGTATCAAAAACCGTTGGCAGGAGCTGTGGTATATCACTCTTCCTTCCATGCGTCCTCAGATGATGCTTTCCGCGATCCTCTCCATCACCGGTGCATTCGGCTTCGGCGGCGTTATCACTGCACTCGTTGGTTTCCCGTCTCCCGACTATTGCGTACATACCATAATGCACCATCTGGATGACTACGGCGGAGCCCGTTATGAAATGGGTTACGCTTCCGCTATCGCAACTATACTGTTCTTTATGATGATAGGTTGTAACCTGTTGATCACACGAATTCTCAGAAAGGTAGGTTCATAATATGTTTAAGAAACTTTCCGAGAAAATCGAAATGCGCCGTGTTGCCAAGGGTAAACAGCCCAAGGAGCAATTCAAGCGCTCAATCAACCGTTCCGCAGGCGGCGACTTCGGCGTACTTTTCTTCCTTTGTCTTTGCGCCGTTGCAATGTCATTGCCCGTTATATACGCTATAGGTCAGTCCTTCAAGCCTCTTGATGAGCTTTGGCTGTTCCCGCCTCACTTTTTCCCCAACAGATGGGTTATCGATAACTTCGTTGACCTCTTCAGATTGATGGGTGACTCTTGGGTACCCTTCTCAAGATACATCTTCAATACCGTGCTTATCTCGGTATCCGGTACCTTTGGTAACGTTATTCTTTCTTCCTTTGCGGCATACGCTATCGCAAAGATACCGTTCCCCGGCAGAAACATAATGTTCCAGACCATCGTTTACTCTCTGATGTTCAACTCCACCGTAACCGGTATCACCAACTTCCTGCTTATGAGCTGGCTCAAGATGATCGATACCTATTGGGCAGTTATTATTCCTGCTTGCTGTACGACCTTCGGTCTGTACCTTATGAAGCAGTTTATGGAATCCTCTGTTACCGACGCAGTTCTTGAATCCGCACGTATCGACGGTGCAGGCGAGTTCAGAATTTTCTGGAAGATCGCAATGCCTATGGTTAAGCCCGCGTGGATCACCCTTATAATCTTTGCATTTAAGGATCTGTGGAACTCCGGTGCCAGCACCTACGTTTACAGCGAAGAGCTCAAGACCTTTAACTACGCTATCAGCCAGCTCGTCACCAGCGGCGTTGCCCGTACCGGTGTATCTGCTGCTTCTACCGTTGTAATGATGATCGTACCCTGTGCCGTATTCTACGTAACTCAGAGTAACGTTATTCAGACAATGTCCACCTCGGGCATGAAAGACTAAGAGAGGAGATATATATTATGAAGAAAATATTCACAAAGTCTCTCCTCTTTTGTCTCTGCTTTGTGCTTATCGGTGCTTTCGTGGCTGCCGACCTCTCCATCAATGCCGATGCGAGAGTTCCTTACACCACCTACACCTATGATATCGACGCATGGATGCAGGCAAGCCCTCACGCATACGTTCCTTATACGCAGATAACCTCTGCAAGCATCAAGAAATCTCTTCTTGATCCTACCAACCCCGCTTCCGCAAAGTACAGCGCAGAGGAATTCGTACCTCTCGCAAGCCCCAAGGACGTTTACGTAGACGATCTTGAATACGTCTATATTGCAGATACCGGCAACAGCCGTATCCTCGTTCTTGACGAGCAGTACAGACTCCACCTTATCATTAAAGAGTTTATCAACGATCAGGGCGTTCCCGATTCCTTGGCTTCTCCCGAGGGCGTTTTCGCAACCGAGACTGAAATCTTCGTTGCGGATACCGAAAAGTCCCGTATCGTTATCTTCGATAAGCTTGGTAACTTCCTTGATATCGTTCACGAACCCGTTTCAGAGGTAATGCCCGAAAACTCCGTATATAAGCCCTCCGCAGTAGCAGTTGACTCTGCAGGACGTATCTACGTTGTAGGTAAGGCTACCAACTACGGTATCATTTCTCTTAACCGTGACGGCTCCTTCAACGGATTCGTAGGCGCTATCACTCAGCAGGCAAATCCTTGGGATATGTTCTGGAGAAACTTCCAGACTCAGGCTCAGAAGGATGCCAGTGAAGCGGTAGTTTCCATCGAGTACAACAATATTACCATCGATGCTGACGGCTTTATTTACGCAACCCAGAGTGCAGACGTAACTCAGGTTCCCGTAAAGAAGCTCAACCCCAAGGGAAGTGACGTTCTTAACAGAAACGGCTTCCATCCGCCGTCTGGTGAAGTAACCGTTACTTCTACCAACAGCACCGAGTATACCATTTCCGGTAACTCCACCGTTGTTGACGTTGCTCTCGGCGAAGCAAACACCTGGTCCATCATCGACCAGAAGCGTAGCCGCGTATTTACCTACGATAGCAACGGTAACCTGCTCTTCGCCTTTGGCGATATGGGCGACCAGTTCGGTAACATCCAGCGTCTTACCGCTATGGATTATCAGGGCCCCTATATGCTGCTTCTTGACGAAAGCACCACTTCTATCACCGTTTATAAGCGTACCGAGTACGGTAATCTTTTGATCTCTGCTGTTCAGTCCATCGAAGACGGTGACTATGCAGCATCCGTTGACTACTATACCGCTATTCTTCAGAGAAATAACAACTTCGACCAGGCTTACATCGCTATCGGTGATGCTAAGTACCGCGAAGGCGACTACGTAACCGCAATGCAGTACTACAAGTACGCATACGATCAGGCCAGCTATTCTGAAGCTTACCGTCTCTACCGTAAGGATTGGATGGAGACCAACCTTTGGATCCTCGCTTTAGTGATCATCGTTGTTCTCGTAGCAGTTCTTCTCTTTGCTAAATGGGTCAACAAGGTTAATAAGCGCGGTGAAAAGTACTCCGAAAAACGTAAGTGGTATGAGGAGGTCTGCTACGGCTTCCACGTTATCGTACACCCCTTTGACGGCTTCTGGGATCTGAAGCACGAAAAGCGCGGCTCCGTACGTGGCGCTACCATCATACTTCTCCTTACCGTTTTCACCTTCGTTTATCAGTCTATAGGCAGAGGCTTCCTCTACAACAAGTATGAGGGAACCGGCGTTAACTATGTACTCCAGATATCCTCCATCGTGCTCCCCGTAGCCCTTTGGACTATCTCCAACTGGTGTCTTACCACGCTGTTTGACGGCGAGGGAAGTCTTACCGACGTTTACATAGCTTCCTGCTATTCTCTGCTTCCCGTAGTTATGCTCGTTCTTCCTACCGTAATGATCTCCAACTTCGTTACCGTAAGCGAGCAGGGACTTCTTACAATGATCGAAACCATCGCTTGGGCTTGGACAGGACTCCTCCTCTTCTTTGGTATGATGGTCATTCACGATTACGGTCTGTTCAAGAACGTAATTATCACCGTTGCGACAATCATCTTTATGATGTTTGTAATGTTTGTTGCCGTTCTGTTTACAAGCTTGCTCAGCAAGGTATTTACCTTCTTCTATAACATTTATACTGAGCTTTCATACAGATGGTCATAAGAAAGGAGTGGCAATATGAGTAAAATATTTAAATCAATTCTGGCATTCGCGCTCTGCTTGCTGCTCTGTCTGCCTGTGCTTTCTTCCGTTTCCGGCCTCGTTGCTTTCGCTGACGGCGAATCCTCTGCCGACGATGAAGAAAGTGTAACCGTTGACATTTGGGAAACCAAAGGACCTGCATATATGTCCGTAAGCTTTTCCAGCGTCAAATCCAGGATTTTAGGTAACACCTCTCTCGATAGGCTTGAGCTTTATCTCGAGCCTACCGAGGCTATCCCTTATGCTTTGTACGTGGATAAGCTTACCGGCGAAGTTATCGTGCTCCGCTGTAACGATCCCGTAGATGGCAAGTTTGAGAAGAGCGGAGACGATATATATTTGTATCAGTCCTATTGGTGCTCCAACCCCTATAACGCAGGTGCAAGTACCAGCCCTTCCAAAAACGCTTCTACCGACTCTATCAAGCAGCAGCTTTATTCTCAGCTTATTATCAAATACGTTGATAAGAGTTCCAGCAACACCGAAAACGAAATGAACTCTTATAAAGACTCTGCAAAGAACAATCAGATCACCGTTAAGAAGATAGCTAACGGCATCCGTGTTGAGTATAAGCTCGGTCGTGCAGAGAATACCTATATGGTACCTCGTGTAATCAAGCTTGAAAAGTTCCAGGCACTCCTCGAGCAGATCAGAACCAACTGCACCGAGACCAGACCTGCCAACCGTTTCGAATCCTTCTATACCATTAAGGACGTAAACGACCCCAACATTTCTGATAAGAGTAAAGAAGAGTACAAGAAAAAGTACCCCATCTGTGAGCAGTTCCCCATAGCAGTGTGCGAACCTGCTATCTCCGTTCAGGAGCTTAAGACTCTTGAGGGCTGGCTTAAGATGTATACCGACTACTCTCTTGAGCAGTTGCAGATCGACCACGACGAAGTTGAATATGTTAACAAGGACGAAGCTCCCGCACAGTTCAAGCTCGCTCTCGAGTATAAGCTTGACGGTGACGGACTCTCCATCCGTTGTAACATGGGTAACGTTCGTTTCGATTCTTCCACATATTCTCTTAAGAATATAATCATTCTTCCTTATGCGGGCACCGGCAACGTTGTTAACAACGAAGGCTTCGTGTTCTCCGCAGACGGCTCCGGTACTGTAATCAACTTCTCCGATATTATCGGTACTCAGTTCAAGAATACCAATAAGGTTTACGGACAGGATTACGCATACCGTGAGATCAGCGGCTCCAACAAGCAGGCTGTAAGACTTCCCGTCTTCGGCATTGTTGAGACCAAGAACAACTCTTATACCGAAAAGATCGTTTCCACCGAGCTTGACGAGGACGGAAACGAGGTTAAGGTAGAAACTACAAAGTATATCAAGAACGGTTACTTTGCAGTTGTTGAAGAAGGCGAATCTCTGGTTAACCTTACCATCGAAAACGGCGGTGCAACCCACATGTTCGTTTCCTGCTACGGTACCATCAACCCCCGTCCTTCCGATAACATTTCTCTTGACGCAGGTCTTTCCGCAGGTAGTGCTTCTACCTGGACCGTTGAATGTGAACGTAAGTACACCAAGGATTATAAGGTAAGAGTATTCCTTCTTAACGATGAAGAATCCTCAGTTTCCGGTATGGCTAACATCTACCGTAACTACCTTATCAACAAGGGCGTGCTCACCGCAATCGACGAGGAAAAGACCGCAGAAGACATTCCTCTTTACATCGAAACCCTTTGCGCTCTTGAAACATCTTCTTCCGTTCTCGGTATTCCCGTGCTTAAGATGATGTCTCTCTCCAGCTTCGATAAGATCATCGAAATGCTCGAGCTTCTCGGCGACAAGGCAGATATCTCCAACGTTAAGCTCAGACTTATGGGCTGGCAGGACGGCGGTATCGGCTATACCGTTCCCAACGGCGTTGACGTTGAGGACGTTATCGGCGGCGAAGAAGGACTCAAGAAGCTTATCGAGTATGCAAGCAAGAGCGGCGCAACCGTATATCCTGATTTTGACTTCGTTTATGCTCACCACGATAAGTGGTTTGACGGTTTCTCTCAGTCAAAGGACCTTGCCAAGACTATTAACGACCGTTATGCAAGACATCAGTATTACGATGCACTTTATCAGGGCTACGGCACTTCCGGTATGGGTATTATCTCCGCAAGCGTAATGGACAGATTCTATACCAACTCTTGGGAAGAATACAAGGAGTATAACGCAGGCGCTATTTCCGTTGGCGCTCTCGGCGAAGCTCTTTCTTCCGACTTTGACGAGGATGAACCCTACAACCGCGAAGATACCAAGATACTCACCACCAAGCTTCTTGAAAAGATCAAGAACGACAACGGCAACGTAATGGTAAGCGGCGGTAACGCTTATGCGTTCCCTTACGTAACCGATATCGTTAATATCGCACTTGATGACTCCGGATACCAGTATTCCGCAACCAGCGTACCCTTCACAGGTATGGTTCTTCACGGCTATATCGAGTACGCAGGCGAGCCCATCAACCTTGCAGGTGACTATCGCTACACCGTACTTAAGACTATCGAAAACGGCGCTAACCCTTACTTCGTATTCGCTATCGAAAATACTTCCGAGCTTAAGAAGTACAATTCCTGGTACGAAGTATCCGGTTACTACTCTGTACGTTACAACATCTGGCTTAACGATATGGTTGCTACCTATAATGAGCTTAACGCAGCACTCGCAGACGTTAAGACTGCTTCCATCGTTAACCACGAATTCCTTGATGACGAATATGACGTTGTTAAGGTAACCTACAGCAACGGCGTTTCTTACATCATCAACTACAAGCTTACTTCCGTAACCGTTGACGTTGATGGTACTGAATACACTGTCGAAGGCGAAAACTTTATCAAGCTTGACGCTAACGGCAAGAAATCTAAATAGGAGGGGATACAATGGATAAGGCGCTTAAAAAAGATCAGGTTCTTAATGATCAGACCACAGTTGAAGTTAAGCCTTTAAAGACCAAAAAGAGAAAGTCCAAATCTCTTGAAAAGCAGAAGTCCGTATTCGGCTGGCTGTTTATACTTCCTTTCCTTCTTGGATTTGTTCTCATTTATCTTCCCATGATAATTTCCTCCATCCAGATATCCTTCAGCTCCATCGCTTACGAGGATATCGGTCAGGTTCTTACTTGGGTAGGCTTCAAGAATTATTCTTACGCTTTGTTTGAAGATGCGGATTTTGTCAAGACACTCGTTGAGTGTCTTGGCGGAATGGCGTTCGATATACCCGCAATCATCATATTCTCTCTGTTTATGGCAATTCTGCTTAACCAGGATATGAAGGGTAGAGCAGCCTTCCGTGCAATCTTCTTCGTTCCCGTTATCGTTTCTACCGGTATTATCGAATCTATCGACCTTCAGAACATAATTGCTGAAGCCGGCGAAAACATTTCTCAGATCGGTCAGGACGGTGTTCAGGGCGCTACCAACGTAGGCTCTGAAATTATCAGCGCTATCGACGTTGAGCGTTTCTTCGGCTCGATGAAGATCGGTGCAGAGCTTGCCGGCATAGTAAGCCAGTGGGCTAACAACGTATACGATATCGTTAACCGCTCCGGTGTTCAGATGCTTATCTTCCTTGCAGCACTTCAGTCTATATCTCCTTCGATATACGAATCCTGTAAGGTTGAGGGTGCAACCGGTTGGGAAACCTTCTGGAAGATCACCTTCCCGATGATCAGCCCCATGATTCTGGTTAACCTCGTATACACCATTATTGACTCCTTTACAACCAAGTCAAACGTAATGATGTCCTTCATTACCTCTGCAAGCAACCAGCCTAACGGTAAACCCGTTGGTACTGCAATGTCTTGGCTGTACTTCCTTATCGTTATCATTATTCTTGCGGTTTGTGCTGCTTTTGCGTCGCTGTTCGTATTCTATCAGCGCCGCGATAAGTAAGGAGGTGCAATATGAGCTTTATCGAAAAAATCAAAGGACTTTTTACAAGATCCAAGAAACCCGAAAAAGTTGCTACAGGTAACGCAAAGATAGACTCTGAAACCGGTTTTTGGGAACGTGTTAAGGCTAAATACTTTAATATGTTCTTCGTAAAGAAGCTGGTGTGGGTAATATTCAGATTAGTTCTTCTCATCGGTATTTCCTACGTAATCATCTATCCTTACTTCTCCAAGGTCACCTCGTCTCTTATGGCTGCGGAAGACTTTGTTGATACTACCGTTGTTATGATTCCCCGTAACTGGACTCTGGACACCTACAAGGCTATTATCAACGATAACAAGTACTTTACCGCTCTGTTCAATACCGCTACGCTTTCCTTGCTCTGCGGTGTTACCCAGACTCTTATCTGTACTATCGTTGGCTACGGCTTTGCAAAGTTCAAGTTCAAGTTCAAGGGACTCCTCTTCCTCCTCGTTATATTCACCATGGTCGTTCCTCACGAAACCATTCGTCAGGCAATGATACTCCGTTTCAGATATTTCGATCTTATCGGTATCATACCGCAGTTAAACGGTTGGATCTTCAACCTGTTTGACGGTGAATCTATCACCAAGGAAACCTATCAGGCATTTACCGACTTCATTAAGCTTATACCTAACACTCTTAATACATATTGGCCTATGGCGATCCTTTCGCTCACCGGTCTTGCGTTTAAGAACGGTTTGTATATCTTTATGATGCGTCAGTACTACAACGGCGTTCCCGATGAATTGGAAGAAGCAGCTTACGTTGACGGTGCAGGCGTTATAAAGACGTTCGTACGAATCATTCTGCCCATGTCTATGACGATGATGGTTACCATCTTTATGTTCTCCTTCTCGTGGCAGTGGACAGATACCTTCTATACCGACGTGTTTATGCCCGCATCCGGCGGTAACATACTTCTCAGCGGTATCACCGCTATTCCTAAGTCCCTTAATACCGACTATGCAGGTCAGGTCGCTTACGAGACCGCTATCAGAAACGGTGCAGGTATCCTCATACTCATCCCGCTTCTCATTATGTACCTCTTCGGTCAGCGTACCCTTATCGAGGGTGTTGAG
>JAGAKP010000066.1 GCA_017625615.1 Clostridia bacterium | reverse complement strand
TTTTATCCTGTCAACTATTCATACTGCGTTACAATTCTTCAAATCGATACGAAAAATTGTTGTCAATTTGTTGTCAACTCGGATTTGAGATGCCGAAAACCCTTGATTTTACTGGGTTTTTTAGTCCAGAGGCTTCATTGTTGGGAAGAACAGAACGTCGCGTATAGCGGGGCTGTCGGTAAGCAGCATTACCAGACGGTCGATACCGTAGCCGATACCGCCCGTGGGAGGCATACCCAATTCAAGCGCGTAAAGGAAGTCCTCATCGGTGGTGTTTGCTTCCTCGTCGCCCTGTGCAAGCAGTGCTTCCTGTGCCTTAAAGCGTTCTCTCTGATCGATAGGGTCGTTCAATTCGGAATATGCGTTACACATTTCCCAGCCGTTCATAAACATCTCAAATCTCTCAACGTACTCGGGGTTGCCGGGCTTCTTCTTGGTGAGGGGAGATATTTCAATGGGGTGATCCATAACGAAGGTGGGCTGAATAAGGTGCTCTTCAACGAATTCCTCAAAGAACAGATTAAGGATATCGCCCTTAAGGTGGCGCTCCTCGTATTCAACGTGCTTTTCCTTGGCAACGGCGCGCGCCTGCTCAAGGGTGGTTATCTCGTTAAAGTCAACGCCGGAGTACTTCTTTACAGCGTCAACCATAGTTATACGCTCAAAGGGCTTGCCAAGATCCATTTCCACACCGTTGTATGTAATGGTAGTGGTGCCGAGCACCTCTTGGGCAACGTAACGGAACATATTTTCCGTAAGATCCATCATACCGTTGTAATCGGTATACGCCTGATACAGCTCCATAAGAGTAAATTCGGGGTTGTGTCTGGTATCAAGTCCCTCGTTACGGAAAACTCTGCCGATCTCGTATACCTTTTCCATACCGCCGACTATAAGGCGCTTAAGGTAAAGCTCAAGAGAAATACGGAGCTTTATATCAAGGTCAAGTGCGTTGAAGTGGGTGTTGAAGGGTCTTGCTGCGGCGCCGCCTGCGTTGGACACCAGCATAGGAGTTTCAACCTCCATAAAGCCCTGACCGTCAAGATACTTGCGGATTGCACTTATTATCTTAGAGCGGTTGATAAAGGTCTGCTTTACCTCGCTGTTCATAATAAGGTCAACGTAACGCTGACGGTAGCGCATATCGGTATTGGTAAGACCGTGGTACTTTTCGGGAAGTATCTGCAGGCTCTTGGAAAGGAGAGTTACCTTTGCGGCGTGAATGGATATTTCGCCGGTCTTGGTTATAAATACCTCGCCCTCGATACCGACTATATCGCCGATATCAAGCTTTTTGAAGGATTTGTACTCCTCTTCGCCGATGCTGTCTCTTGCAACGTAGGACTGGATACTACCCTTAAGGTCCTGAATATTGCAGAATGCGGCTTTACCCATAACGCGCTTGGACATCATACGTCCTGCAACGGAAACGGTCTTGCCCAGCAATTCCTCGTGGTTGTCCTTTATATCGGTGCTGTGGTGGGTCTGCTCGTATTTTGTTATTTCAAAGGGATCGTTGCCGCTTGCCTGCAGCTCCGCAAGCTTTTCACGGCGGATGCGGATGAGCTCGTTAATATTAACGGTGCTTTCTCCGCCTTGTGCCTTTACGTTTTCCTTTTCCATCATTTCACCTACTTGGAAATAGAGATAACGGTGTACTTAACTATACCGCCGGGGGTTTCCACGTTAATGGAATCGCCTACGCGCTGACCGAGCAAGGTCTTGCCGAGAGGGCAATCGTCGGAAATCTTTCCTTCGATAGGATCGGATTCGGTGGAGCCGACAATGCGGTATTCCTCTTCCTGTTCGGTAGCGAGATTATATATTTTTACGGTGTTACCAACGCTTACCTTATCGGTCTTTATATCCTTATCGTCAAGGATAGTAGCGTTTTCAAGGGTAACCTCAAGCATTGCGATACGGCTTTCGATTTCAGCCTGCTCGTTTTTAGCCTCGTCGTATTCGCTGTTTTCGGAAAGGTCGCCGAAGGAGCGTGCCTTCTGTATTGCCATCGCAACCTCTTTACGCTTTACCGTTTTAAGATGCTCAAGCTCGTTTTCAAGCTTCTGGTATCCTTCCTTGGATACAAAAATCTGCTTTGCCATTTTCTTACCTCTTTTGTATATATGAATATTTTAATCTTCGTTCTTTACTGCCTCCAGCGCCTTCTGAAGCTGAACGTCCTCTTCGTCGGTAAGCTGGTAGTATTTGCTTGCAAGCTCCTCGGGCAGGTCGATCTCCACGTCGGGAATTATGCCTATGCCTTCGTAGTTTACGCCGCAGGGGGGATTATAAAAATAAGTGGAAATTCTCACGCCGCTGCCGTCTGCAAGGCTGATAAGGCTTTGCATTTCGCCCTTGCCGTAGGTGGTGGTGCCCACGGTAACAGCCATATCGTAATCGCGGAGCGCGGAAGTAAACAGCTCTGCCGCAGAAGCGGTGTTGCCGTTTATAAGCACCGCCATAGGTGCATCAAGATATTCTTTGGTGGTGGCAGAGAAGGTCTGCACTACCGTGCCGTTTTTATCGGATGCGGTGAGTATGGTCTTTCCCTTGGGAAGGAGCATATCCAGAACCTCGACTATAGCGTTAAGGTCGCCGCCGCCGTTGTTACGCATATCGAATACGTAATATTTTACGTTGTCTTTCTTTGCCTGTTCAAGTGCTTTTTGGAAATCCGCCGCAGTGGTCTGGGTAAACTGAAGCACCTCTATTACTGCGGTATCGCCGATGGTGCGGTAAAAAACGCTGACGTTTTCTACCTTTCTGCGTGACATTTTAACCTCTTTGGTTTCTTCGCCGCGCTTGACCTTAATGGTCACCTCGCTGCCTGCCTCGCCCTTAACGGCGTTTACGGCTTTGAAATAGGTCTCCTCGGAGCACACGATGTCCTCAACCTGAGTAATTATATCGCCTACCAGCAGACCTGCCTCCATAGCGGGAGAATCGGGGAATACGGTAATAATATATATTCCCTGAGTATCCGCATCATAGGACACCTGCACGCCTATACCAACGTAGCTTCCCTCGGAGGTGGACAGATATTCCGCCATCTCCTCGGAGGTGTGGTACATGGTGTATTTATCGCCAAGCGCCGCAAGATATGCGGAGCAGACTGCATCGGTAAGAGCATCTTTATCAATATCGCCTACGAAATATCCGTTGACGATAGCCTCGATCTCACTCAATTTATCGTGCATATCCTCGTAGCCGGAGGTTTCTCCGTTATTCAAGTCACCCTTAAGCTGGGCAATTTCTATCTGGTGTGCGATATTCATTACCAGAGCAGTGCTCAGAAAGGTTGCAACGCACAGCACGAGCGCAACTAAAATGCTTATCCAAAGCGAGATCTTTTTGTTCATTTGGTTTTACCTCTTAATAAAAAGCAAAAATGGTCTTATTTATCTGCGGGATAGTACTTTTTAACGTAATATCCGTCGGGCAGATAATCGTCGGGGTTGAGATACTTTCCGTTAACGATAACGGAAAAATGCAGATGGTTTCCGGTAGAATCGCCGGTGGTGCCTACCTTGCCGATAGTCTGTCCGCGCTTTACCTTGTCGCCCACCTTAACGGTGAGGGAGTTGTTCTGCATATGAGCGTAAAGTGAAGAAACGCCGTCGCCGTGGTAGATGACCACGTAATTTCCGTAGCTGTAATGCCACTTTGCGGTGGTTACCACGCCGTCGCATACTGCCAGAACCGCGTTACCGCCGCCCGCCGCAATATCAAGACCGCCGTGGTGGAGCCATCCTCTGCCGAGAGGGTCCTGTCTCCATCCGAAATAGGAGGTGATATAGTACCATACTCCGGGCTTGAGAGGCCAACCGAAGGCGGAAAGGGAGCTGTTGTAGTTGAGGAGCGCCTGCTCGGCATCCTTAACAGCCTGAGCGAGTATCTCGGCTTCTATTTTAAGCTCTTTTTCCTGCTTTTGGGCTTCCTTTTCCTGATCTACCAGCTCTTCGTAAAGGGCGGCGTATTCTTCCTGCAGGTCTTCGATCTGCTTTTGCTTGTCCTTTATCTCCGCTTCCTGAGCTTCTATCATCTCGGTGTAGTAGGAGAGGTTGTCCAAAGCGGAATTATACTGCTCCTGAAGAGTGCTGAGCTCTGCTTCTATCTTTTCAAGAGCGCTTGCTACTGTATCATTATACTCAATTATGTTGTCGAAATACTGCAAACGGGAAAGAAACTGCTCAAAGTTCTCACTGTTAAAGAGAATTTCAAGGGTGTTGGTTTCGCCGTTTTCGTATTTATAGCGGAGGACGGTGGCGTAAAGCTCCAGGGTCTCCTCCATCTTTGCGTGCTGCTCGTCGATAAGGGACTGGTAATAAGCCTGTCTGTCCTCGTAAGCCTTAAGCAAAAATTCGGTTACCTCTTTTTCGCTGTTAAGATACAGCTGCTCTTCCTCAAGAATTCCAAGCTGCAATTCAAGCTCCTGCATCTTGTTGAGGGTGCCTGCAACTGCCGCCTGCACCTCTTTAAGACGCTGCTGTGCCGCCTTACGCTTTGCAACTATGGCGTTGTAGTTTGCCTGCGCATCCTTATGCTCTTTTTCGAGCTCCTCGTAGGTCTTTGCCGTCGCTTCGGTAACGGCAACGGAGCCGGTATCGCTGAACACGGGAAGCACGAGCGCTATCGCAAGGAGAATACTTACTATAAAGGTTTTTTTAAAAATATTTTTCATAAAAAGGGGACTCCGTTAAACTTTCATGTACTTCCGTATGGAAATAACACTTCCGAACAATCCTGCGAAAATACCGATAGCGGCAAACGCAACGGATATGAACAGCAAATAATTATTGAAGGGTGCAATGGTTATCAGTGCGTACTGTCTCACAACACTGCTTATAATGTGGGCGTACAGATAATACTGGATACCCAGAGCAATAGCGGCGGAAACGATACCTATAATAATACCCTCGATAACGAAGGGTGCGCGCACGAAGGAATTGGTGGCGCCTACGTAGCGCATTATCTGTATCTCCTCGCGGCGGGAGTGAAGTCCCATACGGGTAGAGTTCATAATAATGAACAGAGATACGATAAACAGTACCGCCAACAGCCATATACCGATGGTGGTAAGTGCGCCCTTTACGTTTATAAGACTATCGTAAAGGTCGATATTTTCGTCGATATTTTCTTCTTTAAAGCCCATTTCCGCAATGGCCTTCTTTATGTAACGGATATTTTCCGTATCCGTGCCTGCCTCAAAGGTTATGCGGTAGGATGCGCGCAGGGGGTTGTTTTCCTCGGGATCGAACCATTCAAGAAACTCCGCGTCGCTTCCTTCGCTTGCAACGAATTCCTCAAACGCCTCTTCCTTGCTCATAAACACTACGTCGGTAACGTGCTCAAGATCCTTTATGGCTTTCTGAGTCTTATCATCCTGCGTATGTACGTTGTATTGGGGCTTGGGCGCTTCGCTTTCCTCTGCGTCACCGCTTACTTCGCCGTCCTCGGCTTCGGGCTTTTCGTCAAGCCAGACTATCATTTTATTAACGTCATCAAGGGCTTCGAAGTTTTTGTTTATATTGTCGATAATCAGCGCGAAGGTGCCGGTGACTACCATACAGCAAACAAGCACCAGAAGGCTGGCGGTGCTCATAACGGGGTTACGGAATATACCCTTAACACCCTGACCTATATGGAAGAAAAAGTTGTTTATCAGTCTCATACGGCGGTGCCTCCTTCCTGTACGGCGGGAGCAGCCTCGGGCTCTTTTTTGGCGGGAACGTCGCTTACTATGTGTCCGTCCGCAATGGTTATTACGCGCTTGTTGTAGTAGTTGACCATATTATGGTCGTGAGTAACGACTATAACAGTCTTGTCCAATTTGTTTATACGCATAAACAATTCAAACAGCGCCTTGCTCATTTCGGGGTCTACGTTACCCGTAGGCTCGTCTGCAATAATCACGTCGGGGTTGTTTATCAGCGCACGGGCAATAGCCACACGCTGCTTTTCACCGCCGGACATCTTGCTGGGATAGCTTTTTGCACGGTGTGCAAGTCCCACGAGGCTGAGCACGTGAGGTACTCTCTGCTTTATCTCCTTGGGACGTGCGCCTACCACGCGCATTGCAAAGGCAAGATTTTCGTAAACCGTTTTATCCTCAAACAAGCGGAAATCCTGAAACATCATACCGATAGAACGGCGGAGCTTGGGGATCTTGCGCTTTCTCAGACGGTGCATTTTAAAGCCGTTTACGTACATTTCGCCGTCGGAAACTCTTTCCTCGGCGATAATAAGCTTGGTAAGAGTGGTTTTTCCCGCGCCGGACTGACCGACTATGAAAACGAACTCTTTATCCTCGATTGTAAGGTCTATATTACGGAGGGCGGGGTTACCGTCCTCGTAAAACATAGATACGTTTTTTAATTCTATCATAGCTTTATCTCACTGCCCATTAATAGATCATAGGCTTGGAGGTAACGTACTTTTTGACCATAAGCGCAACCTTGAAGGTTATTGCATTGTCAAACTCACGCAGATCAAGTCCCGTGACCTTCTTTATCTTTTCAAGCCTGTATACAAGAGTGTTTCTGTGTACGAAGAGCTTTCTGGAGGTTTCGGAAACGTTGAGGTTGTTTTCGAAGAAGGTCTGGATGGTGGTAAGCGTTTCCTGATCCAACGCCTCAAAGGAGCCCTTCTTGAATACCTCCTGCAGGAACATTTCGCACAGAGTGGTGGGCAGCTGATATATAAGTCTGCCGATACCGAGGCTTTCGTAGTTGATGGTGGTCTTTTCGGTATCGAATACCTTGCCAACCTCCAAAGCGACCTGCGCGTCCTTGAAGGAGCGTGCAAGATCCTTAACGGTGCTTACCACGGTGCCTATACCAACGGTAGCCTTGATAAGGAATTCGGTCTCTGCGGTGTCAACTATCATCTTTGCGTAGTTGTCGATATTTCTCATATCAACGGAATTGCGGAGCTCCTTGACGAGAACTATATCGCTTTCGCTTACGCCGATAACGTAATCCTTCGCCTTGTCGGGGAAGAGGTTCTGCACGATATCGAAGGGCACGGTGCTTCCCTCGTTGTTGCCCGCAAATCTTGCGAGGTAAACGACTCGGGGAGTTTCCGCATCAAAGTGAAGCTCCTTGGATTTGATGTATATATCGCTGGGCAGGATATTGTCCAGAATGATATTCTTTATAAAATTGGTCTTGTCGTACTTTTCGTCGTAAAGAGTCTTTATGCTTGCAAGAGTAACGGCAAGCATTGCTACGGCGCTTCTCGCCTTATCGTCAATACCCTCGGCAAAAACCACGTATTCTATTCTTGCGTGGGAGCCTACGGGCTTGTAGGTGAAGCCGTCGAGCATAACGGTATCGAAGGAATAGGATACCTCGTCCAGTGCTTCTCTGTTCGATTCACCTATTCTGGAAAGCGTGCTGCACGCGATTATAATTCCCTTATCGTCGAGCACTCCCACGTTACGGTCAACCGCTTCTTTCATTTGATAAATGAGTCCCTGAAACAATTTGCTGGACATAATTTTACTCCTTTACTTCTTTCTTATATCTGCCCTCGCGAACTACTGAAATTCAGAGGGGTGTCAATTAGTCATATACGCTTCATTTTACAACATATTCGACAAAAATTCAAGTGGTTTTTTTACATTTTAACTAAAAAAACCACCCAAAAATGTTAAATTTAATTGAACTCTCAGTCCTCTGCCAAAACCGATATCGCAGATAGCACAAAAAGGGGCGCGGTCTCGGTGCGAAGTATCCGTTTTCCAAGCCCCGCAAGGGGTATATTTCTGTCTCTTGCGGCGGCTATTTCACCTGCGGAAATACCGCCCTCGGGGCCTATGTAAAAGGCAACGGAGGATACGCTTTCCTTTGCGGTTATTATTTCCCTGCAGGGCACCGTTCCGTCACCCTCGTAGCATATAAAATGCAGTTCCGCGGTGGTAAGCTTATCAAGCATTTCCTTGTAGGAGACCATGGGGAGCACCTCGGGAACAATACCTCTGCCGCACTGCTTGGATGCCTCCGCCGCAATACGGTTGAGACGGATTATTTTTTTATCCATACTCTTTTCGTCGGGACGGGATACGGCGCGCTCGCACATAACGGGCACTATTGCAGTGGCTCCCAATTCAACTGCTTTTTGTACGATAGTGTCAAGCTTATCACCCTTCGGCATACCCTGATAAAGGGTAACCGTATAGGGTGGCTCTGCAGGGGAGGGACGGCATGCCGAGAGGGATACCTCCACCTCCTCTGCGGATACGTAGGTGAGTACTCCGTCGTACAGGCTTTTCTGCATATCGCAAACGGTTATTTCATCACCCTCGCGCAGGCGCAGTACGCGGTATATGTGTGCGGCGTCCGTTCCACGTATGGTAACGGTGTCTCCGTTGAATTCGCTTTTTGATATAAAAAATCTCGGTGTTGATGACATTTTTATTATTTCCTTTCGTAAAGGCTTACGTAATTTTAACAAAGGTGAGCGAAAATGTCAATAACGGAGGAACCCTTGGGAAAGGTATATATTGACATTGGCGTATTTTTGTTGTAAAATACGGGTAGATTAATACGGAGGTAAACATAAATGGATTACAACGAATATAACACCGTTACCCTTATAGACGAAGACGGAGTGGAGACCGAATTTGAGGTTCTCGGCACTCTGGAGGATGAGGGCAACACTTACGTAGCACTCGCTCCCTGCGACAGTCAGGAAAACGAGTTCGTGGTTCTCAAGATAGTAGTCGGCGAGGACGGCGAGGAAAATCTCATTACCATCGATGATGACGACGAGTTCGATAAGGTATCCCAGATGTTCGAGGATTGCTTTATGGACGAATGCGACCTTGACGAAGTTCCCGAGGAAGTAGACTAAAAAAGGATCTTTCTCCTGCGGTGTACGTGTAAGCGCAAATGCGTCTACCCGTGTAAAAACCCACATTTACGAAAGGGAGTCTGAAGAATCTTTGTACGTGGTGAAGCAGGCCTCCCGCCTTTTCGGCTGTACTCGTTACCCCGAAAAGGCGGACGTTGGAAGCACTGAAGCGTACAATAGGACACCCACCTGCTCATAGCAGGGTTTCGTTCACGGGACACGGCACCCGCGGGGGCTTGAAACGAAAAGGAAAAAGCACCCTTGCGGGTGCTTTTTTTGAGTTAATACGTAAAAATGAAGAGTTAAAAGGTTCCGTAAAGATCCGCGTTATGCGGATCTTATTTTTATCGGGGTCCCCGAGAAGCCGCAAGACTTCTTGGGGTGATTGTCGGGGTCCCCGAGAAGCCGTAAGGCTTCTTGGGGTGATTGTCGGGGTGATTTTCGGTGAGATATGTCGTATACTGCCGTTTTTTATTCTTCAAATTCTATCTTTTTAATATCCTTCCACAGCTTTTCCGCCTCGTCCGATATCGCTTTTTTGTCCATTGCGCCGACTTTTTCAAAAAGAGTGAAGATGATCCTTGCGTTTTTCTTTTTCCATTTGCCCACTACTCTGCCGTCAAGCAAAATCGCAGGCATAACGATACCCGCAAGGTTAAAAATACCCCGCAGATGCTCGTTTGGCAGATAAAGGCTTTCTTTTTTCTGATACCCCAGCATCAGCTGGTCAAAGCCCGCGAGCAAAATACATTTGGGTATATTTTTGTTATGATCCTTGCCGTTTTCTATATAAAAATACGTTTTTCCGTCAACCTCGGCGCTTTCCACGGGTAAAAGGGAAAGCCACTTTTTTACCTCGCTCTGCTTTGCGCCCAGAAAATACATAGCGTCGTGAACTGTTGCGGGACCGATATTTGTAAAATACCGCCTTGCGATCTCCAATTCCGCTTCTTCGTCCTTCATCGGCGTAAATTCGGGTGACAGACAATAGGCTTTCTTTTCCTGCACCACGTAGTTCATAAATCCGCGCTTGCAAAGCTGGCATATCCCGCCGCCCCACGGGTCGAAGATGCAGGTCTCCTCCGCGTAAGTCATACCGTTTTCGCGGCATATTTCTTTAAGCTCATCACGCGTTTTGGGACCGTTCTCGAGGGATTTTAATATCACCTCGGAGAGGTAGCTTTGCCTTTCGGGAGACAGCGCCCATTTATCCCGTTGGTTCCAGAAGGTGTAGCCCTCCCAAGTGTTTTTTCGGTAGTCCTCGCCGTTGTTACAGCGGATAAAAAGGGGAAGGTCTTTTTCCGAAAACACGTGCACCGTGCTTCGCACCGTCCAGTTTTTAACGAGTCCGTCCTTTACGGTGTTCTCATCAAAATCAAAACAGCGTATCTTCAGCGAATGTATGGCGTGTACCAGAAACTGGGATTGCACCCCGCAAAGCTCCCGCACCACGTCTTCCTTTTTACCCTTGGTTATAAGATATTGGTTTGTAAGCTGTCGGATTTTCAGTTCTTCGATAGTCATATCCTTCCAAATCCTTTTAGGTACAACAGATTTTGAATGATCCATTGCGACTTCCACCAATTCTTACTTATTGCCCATTCGTCGGGATAGTTGCCACCCCAATTCCAGCCTATATTCCAAGAACCGTCTTCAAACTGTGTCTTTATAATATACTCACACTCATAATCTGCGATATCCTTATTTTCGGGATAATACTCGCTTTTATTGGAGTTTAAGAACGTTGACGGCTGGCACACATAACCGTTCCATTGTGAGGTATCGGTTACGATGAGTTTATGTGTAGATTTATGAAGCTTTTGCTTCAGTTCATCAAACGGAATGTATCCTGTTGCATTTGCACGTTCAAAAAGATCAGCCATTCTAATATAGCAGGTGCAGGTATGCATATCTCTGATTTCATCGGGCGAAAGTGCATCAATCGCTTCGTTTGCAATACGTACGCCGAGTTTGAAAAGGTCGCTGTCCTTGTCAGCATATCTAACTATAAATCCTGCAATTTGTGCTGTTCCGTTGTAATCTGCATAGCAAGAACTATTGCTGTCTGTGTGCCACCAAGGTGCATGAGGATAATCGTTGTTGCTTGCCACCATGATTGCCCATTTCTTCCCGTTGAAGTGTTCGCCGCTTGCATACCAGCTTAAAAGGCCTTGAATGACAGGATGTTTGCTATCTTCAAAATCAAGTTCTCGGGCGATTATGTCACCTGCAGAACCAGAGTGCAGAGGTATTGAATTAGGATTCCAGCAATCGGGTTCTACAGCAGAACCGAATCCGCCATCGTCATTCTGATAATATGACAATGCGTTCATTACAGCTTCTTTGCTTCCGTTTTCAAAATGATACTGAAAACGAGCCAAATCCAACGGTCTTGCATTTCGATATATAAATTCTCTTGCTTTTTCAAAAGTTGATTTCATAGTATTATCCTCTATGTTTATAACTCAAAAGCAAATTAAGAGTAAGATATTTGTTGGGTTTACCTACGCCGTCCATAATAAGTGTTTTCTTTGTATCGGTTGCTTCTAAAACGACTTTACCTTCGGCGTCCTTCTTGCTTTCGATGATAGACCACACCTCGTTCATTTCGGGTATGTTGCCAAGACCCAAACGGCTCATTGCATCGGCAATCACAAAAGCGTGAGACATTCCGCAACCGTTATAAAAAGCATTCGTCGAACAGATGATTTCATCGGGATTGATTTTGCTGTGAATCATATTTCTGCTGACAAAATATTCAAGTGTGTTCTTGTAAGCGTCGGTGTTTCGGTATTCTTCAGCAAGATAAGAGAATACTCTTAATGCATTCACGGTAGTGCCTACACAGCTTTTGGGTGTTTGACCTTTATGTCGGCTCTTTTTCCATTTACAGAGATAGCCGCCATCAAATCTGTTCTTTTCGATAAACGCATCTATCAACTTCTTTACTCTCTCATCATCGCCAAATCCAAGTCTTAACAACGTACCCAGAAAATCGGTCTGGCGGCAACTTCCAAGATTGCTTTCATCGAGCAAATATGCGTGTTCGTTTTGGAATTCTTTCTGCATAAAATGTTCATGCTTGTCCTCGCCGGGAATCAATATCCAATCAACTATCTCGTTAATATGAGGGTCACCCTTTTTCAAGCCAAGTTCTGCAAGAGCATAGAGATAACTGAAAGTGGTAAAATTGCCGTAGTATTTTTGAATATGAGGGAACAATCCTCTATCATCCAAGCGGTCAAACAGACGGCAAACGTTCTTTGAGTGCAGCACCGCTTCTTTTGCTTCAATAACTTCTGGATCGTTTTCGGGTTTACTCAAAAGTTCTGTAAGCGTTCTGTATCTAATAGAAGGTTCTTTTTCTTCGAGTAGCCAGTTAATGATGTTTTCCATAGACTATTTCTCCTCTAAAATGTATTTGTCACATGGCGTTTGCTTGTTATTATACCACACCGTTTTTGATAATGCAATAAGAAAACAAACATTTGTTCTGCTCAACCGCAAAAAAACGTGATGCCCTTTGCGAGCATCACGCTAAAAAACGTTTTTTTAATTATTCAGCTGCTTCTTCGTTTGCTGCTTCAACTGCTTCTTCTGCAGCGGGAGCTTCCTCTTCTGCGAGGAGAGCGCGGATAGAAAGGCTTACGCGGGTTCTTTCGGGTTCGATAGCGGTTATCTTTGCGGTAACGGTATCGCCAACCTTAAGAACGGATGCGGGGTTTGCAACGGGCTTTGCAGCGATCTGGCTGATGTGGATAAGGCCGTCAACGCCGGGGATGATCTCTGCAAATGCGCCGAATTCGAGAACGGAAACGACCTTAGCGTCAACTACGTCGCCAACGTTGTACTGTTCGGGGAAGATCTTCCAAGGATTGTTTTCCTCGGTCTTGTAGCCCAGAGAGATACGCTTTTTCTCGGGGTTTACGGACTTGATGTAAACTTCGATAGGATCGCCTACGTTAAGCAGCTCGGAGGGAGCCTTGAGTCTGCCCCAGGACAGCTCGGTAATGTGTACGAGACCGTCTACGGGACCGATGTTTACGAATGCGCCGAAATCTGCAAGAGAACGAACGGTACCGGTGAACTTCTGACCTGCTTCGAGGGAAGCGTAGAAATCTTCGATAGCCTTCTTGCGTTCTGCTCTTGCAACGACCTTGATAGAGCCTACAGCTCTCTTTTTGCCCTTCTGATCGCCGATCTCGATAACTCTGAAGCTTACGGTCTGACCCTTAAGCTCGTCCAGAGGCTGATCCTTTGCGATGCCGGTCTGGGATGCGGGAACGAATACTCTTACATTCTTGTACATTACGATACAGCCGCCGCGTACGATCTCCTTAACGGTACCGGTAAGGGTCTCACCGTTTTCGCAGGCTGCAGCCACTTCTGCCCACTGCTTGTCGGCATCAAGAGACTTCTTGGAAAGAATTACTGTGCCTTCAACGTCCGAGAACTTTATGCATACCACCTCAACGCTATCGCCTACGTGGAACTCTTTGGTGAGATCCATGCCGCTTTCGGAGGTAATCTCGTCATACGGAAGTATACCCGTGTGCTTTGTTCCGAGATCTACCTTGACCTCTGCCGGGCTTACCGCAAGAACGGTACCTGTTACCCTTTCCCCTGTAGTTAATGTTCTGAATGACTGGTCGAGCATCTCCTGGAAGGAAAGATTCTCGTTGATGGTGTCTGTCATTTGTTTAATAACCTCCTGTAATATATCACCGGGAGTCGAAGCTCCTGCGGTAATGGCAATTTTATTTCGGGAAGTGAAAAAATTCTTCCCATATACATCAAGCTCTGCGGCGGTGTTTATAAATATCGCCTCGCCGTAAAGACCTGCTGTTTCAAAAAGCTTGCGCGAATTGGAAGAGCTTTTGTCGCCCACCACCACCGTAAGGTCGCTTTGTGCGGCAAGTTCCTTTAATTCGCTCTGACGCTGTGACGTTACCGTGCATACCGTATCAAAGATAAGTGCGTCGGGGCACTTTTCTTTTATAACGGCTTTGCATCTTTCCCACTGGGCAACGCTGTGGGTGGTCTGTACCACCGCCAGAGTTCCTGCGGGAAGGACGCCTATTTCCTCGGCAGTGGCGGCAACGGCGTATCCGCTTTTTGCGTAGGAGCATATTCCCTCCACCTCGGGATGGGTGGCGCTTCCTATTACTAAAGTAAAACGGTTTTCGCTGTTTTCGCTTACTATGCCGTGTATCTTTTTAACGAAGGGACAGGTGGCGTCTATCACCGTTCTCCCCGTTGAAATTATCTCTTCGTATACGTGCTTGGGAACACCGTGGCTTCTTATGAGTATCTCCGTATCCTCGGGCAGGGAAGTGATATCCTCCTTCGTTACGGAAAATATTCCTTTTTGCTCAAGCCTTTGGGTAAATACCCGATTGTGTATAATTTCTCCCAAGGTGCATATCCTTGCACCGGAGGCACGCCTTTCCTCAAGCAGGCTTACCGCCCGCTTCACTCCGAAGCAAAAGCCTGCGGAGGATGCTACCGTTATTCTGCTCAAAACCGGTCACACACCCTTTTAAAGCAAAATTTAGCCGCTTCGGCGCTGCTGCCTGCGGTTGAGTATTCCTCGTAGCTTACGGGCTTGCCGATTACTACCCGCGTTTTGCGGAACAGCCTGATCTTATTATCCTTTGCCATAATGGAAACGGGAACCACGGGCGCTTTCGTACGCATTATTATGAGTCCCGTGCCGGGGAGCGCCTGCTCCGCTTGGGGCTTGCCCTCGGTACGCGTTCCCTGGGGGAATATTCCCACGTTGTCCCCTTCGTTAATGGCGTTCATACAAGCGCGCATCGCCTTAAGGTCTGCGGTGCCGCGTGCCACGGGGATCATTCTGTCTATCTTACCGATAAGACGAAGGAAGGGAATTTTAAGTATTTCCTCCTTTGCAACGAACCGCACGGGCATGGGAAAGGCTATTGCAAGAATAAGCGGGTCCACAGCCGATATATGGTTAGCGCAAAGCAAAAACGCCTCTTCGGGTATATTCTCCCGTCCCTCTACCCGCATATTGAAGCTGAGGCGTACGGGCAGCCACACGAGAGCACGAATAAATGAATACAGTTTCACGCATATTCCCTCATTATAAAATCTTCGTACATTATAGAATAAATTAACGCGAAAAGCAAGTGTTTAATAAAAATTTAACAAAAAAACTTATATTAACCTTTTATTGACTATATTTGCCTGCTGTGATATAATCAATTAACCGTAAAGACGTCCCCGAAGAAAGGATTTTTTATATGAAAAAGGTTTTATGCTCAATACTTATATTGCTTTTGATATCCGCGCTTTTTACCGCCTGCCAACCCGAGGAGGAGTCTTCGGCAGGGAATGAGAGCGTAAACGTATCCGATACGTCCTTTGGCGAAGTCTCCGAGGAGAGCGAGGAGAGCATTCCCGAGGTAAATATGCAAGCCGTTGCCGTCGGCTCCGTCGGCTCTTCGGGCGATATCCTCGTTCACAACGGCGTCCGCAAAAGCGGATACGATCCCGCTACGGGCACCTTCGATTTTTCATACGCCTTTCAGTATCTTGCTCCTTACGTGCAGATGCTTGATTACGCAGTGGTAAACGCGGAGTTTTCCGTAAGCACCAACGGTACCTACGGCGCTCTGCCCTTCCGCGTACCCGCAGAAATAGTAAAGGCTCTTGCGGATTGCGGCTACGATATGGGCACCACCGCCAACAACCATATTGCAGACGGCGGCACTGCAGGTATGAAGCAGACTATGAACACCCTTACCGAATACGGTATGGATTATACGGGCACCCGCCTCAACGCCGAGGATAGCCGTTATCTTATTAAGGATATAAACGGCATAAAAATAGGCTTTCTCAACTATTCCTACGGCGGATACTGGAACACCAACTGCTTTACCGAAGCAAACCTTCCCGCATTTTATACCGAAGCGGAAACCCTTATCAACAATATGCGTGTTGACGGTGCAGAGCTTATTTATCTGTATATCCACTGGGGACAGGAATATTCCCTTGAACCCAACGCAAAGCAGCAGGAGATAGCGCAGAAAATGTGCGATTTCGGTGTTGACGTCATCATCGGAGGACATCCTCACAAGATCCAGCCCGTAGAGCTTCTCCACAGCGATATAAGCGGCAAGAGCACCGTTTGTCTGTATTCCTGCGGCAACCTCTGGTCGGGACAGCAGATAGAATGTATGGCAGGCGGTACGCAGGATAACAGTCCCTATTGCTTCCAGGACCCCTGGCACTTCGCGGGCTGTGATTATCCCGACGTTGCCGACAGAACTCAGGATGCAAACCGTCTTGACCACGGCGTAAACTGTAACGATAACGGTCACACCGAGGACGGCGTGATATTTATAACCAACGTCTGCAGATACGAGGACGGCACGGTAACCCTTGCCTCCGTTGACGTTATTCCCGTATGGTGTATGGGCAGAGGCTTTATCAAGGCGAGCTATCCCACCAACAGCACCTTTGAGGAATACTACGCAATTCCCCTTGATAAAAGCGTGGATTGGCAGGCAGAATACGGACTTACAGAAGCAGAGGCTATCGAGGCGGGCTATTCCTACGACCGCACCATGGCGCTTCTTTCCGACGGTATCAACGAGATAAACGCACATCTCGAGGAACAATACAATAACCTTAACGAACAATTTAAAGAGGGGTTGGAAAAATGAGCTATTACACAGTACGCGAGATCGAAAAGATCGATCAGCCGATTTTATGCGAAAACGGTGACAACACCGTGAGAAATCTTCTTCTCGGTGTTCAGCCCTATTCCATAACCGAGCTTTGCCCTATCGACGGTGACACCGCCACTCCGCGGTTCAATTCACCCTTGGAGGCAACTATGCTTACCGACGGCGTCCGCAGTGACGTATACACCTATACCGACGAGCGTTGGTTCCGTTTTACCCGCGGAGTTTCAAGAACTATCGTATTCCGTTTGGGTTCCCTTTGCGCCGTAAGCGGCTTCGGAATGGGCTTCCTCAAGGAAGACGTTTCGGGCGTAAAGCTTCCCCGCAAGGTGGATATATGCCTTTCGGAAAACGGCGTTGATTGGCAGAGAGTTTACAAGTGCAGAGATATCTTCTCCGACGGTTCGGCGTGCCGCGTTGACGTAAAGCGCGATTTCGATAAGACCTACCGCGCACTTTACGTTATGGTTGAAATGGAGGTTGTGGGCCACGTTTGGGTGGACGAGATCGAGGTGTTCGGCACCACTGCAGTTCCCGCAGACGCCTGCGCAATAGTTGCGGAGGATCTTGACAGCGATTCCAAGAGTATAATCGTAAACGAATATCCCTCCTACGACGCTCTTGACGGCGTGCGTAACGTCCTTCTTTCATATAACTGCATTCCCCGCAACAAGGAATCTGAGAGACGTCCCGGTCTTGGACTTATCACCGTTGAGGAATACCTGCCTCACCTCGCTTACATAGATAAGGACGGCGAAATGAAGGATACCTTCTTTGACGGTATGCTGTATCTCCCGTATTCCATGTACACCTACTCCGCAGAATACAAGTGCGCAGAGGGCTGGAAGCATTATATCGAAAACACCTTCGCTCCCGATGCAAACGTAGATGCACTTAACAAGGCTACCGCTATCGTAGGCGAAAAATTAGGTATCCAGAACCACAAGACCAAGGTATACTTCTCCGTGCTCCACACCAAGCCCACTTACGGCGAATTTCCCGAAAAATTCGGCGATATCGACGGTGACGGCGTTGACGAGGTAATGGATAACTTCGCAGACCGCCAAAAGGCTATAAAGTGGTGCATAGATACAACTATCGAAAAGTTTAAGGCGGGCAATTACGAAAACCTCGTTCACGACGCATTCTATTGGTTTGAGGAGGAGATCGCATACGCCAACAAGGACGAGACCGCGCTCCTCAAGTGGACGGTGGAATATCTCCATTCCATGGGCTACAAGCTGTTCTGGATACCTTATTATCAGGCTTCCGGATTTATGGAATGGCAGGATCTGGGCTTTGACGTTGCTTGTATGCAGCCCAACTTCGCCTTCCGTGACGGTATTCCCACACAGCGTCTCTACGATAACGCGGAGATAACCAAAAAGCTCGGTATGTGCTATGAATTGGAGATCGGCGGAAGCGATGCCGCAAACGTGGAAAGATATATGAAGTATCTGGATTGCGGCGCGGAGACCGGCTTTATGAACAGCATAAAAATGTACTATCAGGGCGGTGTCCCCGGCGAATTTTACGCCGCCTTCAAGTCTGCCGACCCTGAACTCCGCAAGGTATACGACAGCACCTATCTCTTTGCAAAGGAAAAATACGTTTCCAGAAACAACAAATAAAGACTGTGCCGCGGCTTCCGCGGCACTTTTTTTGTGTTTACCACTTGAAAAAGCAGTGATACGGTGGTATAATCTTACAGATTAGTATTATTTTTTTGAAAGAGGTATATTTTATGGATACCAATTTTCTTGCGGAATTACTTTTTCCCGATATAAAGACCACTCCCGACGATATGGAGGCACTCTATCCTCCCCGTAATCTTCCCGAGGGAGCGAAGGTAACACGCTTTGCACCCAGCCCCACGGGATTTATGCATCTGGGCAACCTTTACGGCGCGTTGGCTGACGAGCGTATGGCGCACCTTTCCGACGGTGTTTTTTATCTCCGTATCGAGGATACCGACGATAAGCGTACCGTTGAAAACGGCGTTGCTCTTATTATAAGCGCGCTTGAAAAGTTCGACCTTCATTTTGACGAAGGCGCAACCGCCGACGGCGATAACGGCGCATACGGCCCCTACCGCCAGAGCGAAAGAAAGAATATATATCAGACCTATGCCAAGGAGCTCGTTAAGAAGGGATGCGCATATCCCTGCTTCTGCACCGAGGAGGAGTTAGCTGCCAACCGCGCAGAGCAGGAGGCGCAAAAGCTCACCCCCGGCTACTACGGAAAATGGGCTGTATGGCGTGATGCGGATATAGAAAAGATACAAAATGCACTTAACGAGGGCAAGCCC
>JAGAKP010000008.1 GCA_017625615.1 Clostridia bacterium | reverse complement strand
GCTTCGCTGGCTGTAGGTAACTACAGCTACCGCTCGCGAAAATTCATTCTGCGTCATTTATACATCGCCGCGTTCCATCAGACTTTTAGTTATTATAGCCATTGCTTTCGCAAAACTTTCGGCGTGTATGTAGGGAAGGGGCTCGGTCGGGGTCCCCAAAAAATGCGTGCATTTTTCGGGGTGCTCCTTGTCTCCTTCCGTTATTAAAGTTTTTATATACTTTTGTCCGTTTGCAATCCGTAGGGGCTGACGTCCCCGTCAGCCCGCATCAAATAAAAACCAAAATCCGCTCGCGGATTTTTACCGAAATTCCTCGTTTCTCGTTCCTCGTTTCTCATTAAAAAAGCTCCGATTTCTCGGAGCTTTTTTCTTTTACTTATTAAGTACTGCGAGAGCGTCGGAAATGGTCTTTTCGTATGCTTCTCTGCCGTATTTATCGACCTCGGCTTTATTCTTTTCACCGTGGGTGAGACATCCCGCGCCGCCGATACATCCGCCGATACACGCCATACCCTCGATAAAGTTGCCGTTAAGCACGTTTTTGCTCTTCTTGAGAAGTGCGACTCTGCATTCCTCGATACCGTCGCAAACAACGGGCTTGATCTCGAAATCGATATTCTGTTCCTTCATTGCCTCGGCTGCCGCATCTGTAAGACCGCCGCTGCGTGCGAAGATTCTTCCGTAGTAGGATGCGTTGTCAAGCACGCCCTCGTCAAGATAGGTAATATCAATACCCTTACTGTCAAAGAGTGCCTGCAATTCCTCAAAGGTCAGCACGGAATCTACGTAAGGTCTTACCTCGTCGTATCTCGCCTCCGCCTTCTTTGCGGTACAGGGACCGATAAATACTGTCTTTGCGCCGGGCGTGGTATCCTTTATGTACTTGGAAATAGCCACCATAGGGGAGGGGTTATGAGAGATATAAGGCGTCATTGCGGGGAATGCGGATTTTACGTATTTAACGAAAGCGGGACAGCAGGAGGAGGTAAGGAAGCCTTTTTCGGAAAGCTCCTTCGCTTCGTCCATTGCAACGATATCCGCGCCAAGCGCCGCTTCAACTACCGTGTGGAATCCAAGAGCCTTAAGACCGGTTATTACCTGACCAAGCTTTGCATAGGTGAACTGGCTGGAAATGGAAGGAGCAACTATAGCGTAAACCTTGTTGTTCTTTCCGCCGTCGCTTTCCTTAAGCAGCTTTATAACCTCAAGAATATAGGATTTATCGGTTATTGCGCCGAAGGGGCACTGATATACGCAGGCACCGCAGGAGGTACACTTGTCGTTATCTATCTGAGCAGCCTTATTTTCGTTAACGGAAATAGCCTTTATCTTACAAGCAGACTGGCAGGGACGCTTTCTGTGTACGATGGCGGTGTAAGGACACACCTTCGCGCACTGACCGCATTCAACGCACTTGGATTTGTCTATGTGTGCAACGTGGTTGGAATCAAATGTAATAGCACCGCGCTTGCAAACGTCCTCGCAACGGTGGGCGAGACATCCGCGGCAAGCGTTGGTTACCTCGTAACCGCCGACGGGACATTCATCGCAGGCAATATCGATAACCTCGATAACGTTGGGATTTTCTCTGTCGCCGCCCATCGCTATCTTTACTCTTTCTTCAAGAATAGCTCTTTCTTTATATACACAGCATCTCATAGTAGGCTCGTTGCCGGGTACGATGATTTTGGGAACGTCAAACACTCTCTCAAGCAGAGTGTCGTTCCATGCGAGGCGAGCCACCTCGCGGAGTACCTTGTACTTCAAATGCTGTACCTTGGTATCGAATTTTCTCATTGTGCTTCTCCTTAAAAATAACTGACCTTGATGTGCTTGCCCATTTTCTTAAGACATTCGGACAGTTCTTTCACCAGGTTCATTTTGATATTGAAGTTAATGGGCAGATCGGGGTTCTGATGCGCGGGGTTTACTGCCCTTCCCACGAAAAAGTTAATATCTGTAGCTTCTTCAAACAAAAACTGGCATATCTGTGATGCGCCGTCCTTTTTAAAGCTCCAATCCTCGTAGCTTTCGTTTCCTTCAAGGTAATCCTTTGCGTAGGAAAGCACCTTGTTAACGGTAATAACACCTTCCGTAACAAGGTCAACTCCTTCTATCTCTGCCGTAGGGGGGATGTCGGATTTTACAAAGTTAAGGCTCGCCTTAATAGGCTTGCGCAGATATTTCGAAACGATGGATGACGTGGTACCGCCGCAAACGATATGCTTGCCTTCCTTGGAGAAGAACAGCGACATCATTCTGTCACAATCGTCTCTGTTGGAGGGAGGGCCGAAGAGCATATTCATAGGAACGCGCTTGCGTATCTTTACCACGCAGGCGGTTGCATCGTCACCGGGCTTACCGCCGTAAAGCTTGTTGCATTCGTCAACCAGAATGGTGGATAAGGTCTTTGCGGTGTAGCCTACGGGCGCAAGCATCTCCATAAAAGAAGCGATATCCGAAAGCTTCCAGCCGAAGTTGTACGCCGTTCCGATTCCCGCATGGGGACATCCGTCACTCATTGCAACGAAAATATCGTTTTCCTGCAGGTCGATGACGGATTTGATTATCTTCTTACCGCCGATATTCATTTCCGTCTTTGCGTAATCGGTAACCGCGTTGTCGCGTATAAAGATAACGCCGGGGTTATCGTACTGAATTATCTCTGCGGTGGAATTTTCTCTTAAATGTATTATAGTGAAGGTGGAATATGCCACACCGCGAAGTGAGCATACGGGCAAGGTCGCCGCGATGGTGGAAACACATTCCTCAATGGGAAGTCCCTCCGCCATCATGGTGGATATTATCTTGGAGGTGAGTGTGGAAAGGATACTTGCCTTAACACCGCTTCCAAGTCCGTCCGCCAACACGATAACGGTGGAGGATTCGCTTTGCTCAACGACGTCAACGTGGTCTCCGCAAAGCTGTTCACCCTCGTGATTTATGCTTTTAAAGCCGATATCAGCGCAAAGATCATTCATTGTTTATGGACTCCTTAAGCTTAGCCAGTGCAATCTTGGTCTCCGCCGCGGTTTCGCCCAGCAGGGATGCTATCTCCTGAACGATACGCATCTGCTTGTCAACCACCTTGTCGGCAACCTCTATGGTCTGCTTACTGATATTCTCTTTCTTTTCGCGTTCCTTTTCCTCGTCGGAAACGTCACGCATTATGCATACCAAGGATCTCGATTCGGTATCGAAAACAGTGGTCTGCTCAACGTATTTCTTGTATTCGGCAAGGTATATTCTCTGGTTATATACGCCTCTGCCGGTGCGAAGCACCTCGGTAAACACGCCGGGATCCAGAATTCTTATAACCTGCTCACCCAATACGTCGGATGCGGCGCGGATATTCATAATTCTTCTTGCGGCGGCGTTTATCTGCTGTACCTCAAGGTTTTCATTAAGTACGATAATACCGTTGGGCGTGCTTCTTGCAATGGTATCGGAAAAGCTTTCCGCCTTGTCCTTAAGGAAGGGGAGGCACATATCTATCTCAGCCTTGCCGTGGTATATGGCGATCGCCTTTTCGCGGCAGGTGTTGTAGCCGCAGGTTCCGCAGTTAAGCTCGTCGGAGGGCTTGAACTTGCCCATCTGACGGAGTATAGCGTATATTTCGCTTTCGGAGGGGGGCTGAAGCTCGCGCTCTATATGCAGGAAGTTTTTGCGCATGGAAATAAAATCCGGTTGTTCAACGGGGAAATCGTTCTTTCCCGCGTAATCGGATATAGCAATATAATCCTTTACGGGGGACTGACGGTATTTTTCCATAACGGGACCGCCGATACAGCTTCCCACGCAAGCGGACATTTCGATAAAGCAGTTGTGTATCTTTCCGCTTTCGATATCTCTCAGCGCGTTCATGCAGTTTTCGACACCGTCAAGCGCAATATAGGTATACTTGGGATTGTCCTGTGCCATAGTCTTGAGAATGCCGCCCGTTGTGGGGAAGAAGCGCGCACGGCTGTTATTGTTGTCGTCCGTCTCTTTTTCAAGAACTATATTTTCAGCCTCAAGCCAATTCGTAAGCTCTTCGAAGGTGAGGACCGCATCAACTATACCCTTGTAATGCTCGGCTTCGTCCTTTTTTGAAACGCAGGGGCCTATAAATACGGTGTGGGCGTTGGGAAAGCGGCGTTTTATATCGTTGCAGTGCGCCTGCATAGGTGAAACCACGTCCGCAAGATAACAAAGAGTGGAAGGAAAGTATTTCTGTATAAGCAGATTTATGGAATGACAGCAAGAGGAAATAAGAATATCTCTGTTTTCCTCGTTAAGTATGCGCTCGTATTCGTTTTTGACCATAGTCGCACCGATGGCTGTTTCCTCTGCGCCTGCAAATCCCAGTGCCTTCAGCGCTTTTTCCATAGCCGCAATTCCCACGCCGTTGTAGTTGGCGGCAAAGGAGGGAGCTATGCTTGCGTATACGGGCTCGCCCGTCTGAAGCAGAACCTTGACCTTTTCGGTCTCGTTAACTATTTCCTTTGCGTTTTGGGGACATACTACGAAGCACTGCCCGCACAAGATGCATTCGTTTCCGATAATGTGCGCCTGATTTCCCGAAAAGCGTATAGCCTTAACGGGACAGTTGCGTATACATTTATAACAGTTTTTACAGTTGGTTTTCTTTAATGTAAGACAATTAGGCATACCGGCACTCTCCTTTATCTGATCTTGGAAAGTATGTTGTCGTTAAAAAATTCCTTGAAGTTCTCTTTCGTCACACCAACGATCACTTCATCGTCAACCTGCACGGTCACGCCGATACGGTTGCATTTTCCCACGCAAAAGCTGCCTGCAAGGGTAATTTCATCCTCCAGGTTATGCTCTTCTATAGCGGCTTGAAGCAATTCGACGATATCCTGCGATCCCTTAATGTGACAGGAGCTTCCGACACATATCTGAACCACCATGATGCTTTAAACCTTTGATTTTACGTTGGTTTCAAAGAACTCGTCAACGGTTTCGGGGGAAACGGAGAAGAGAGTTTCGTCTACCATAACGGAAACGCCGGCCTGACAGTTGCCAAGGCAGAACGTGCCCACGAGATCGACCTTTTCGTCCAGAGCGTTTACTTCAACCAGCTCCTGTAATCTTTCAACAACCTGACGGGATCCCTTAAGATGGCAGGAAGAACCGATACAAACGGTAATTTTCATAGTGTGTACTCCTCTTTGTCTGTATGTATTTTAATTTAAAAACAGTATTTGCCGAATCCGCAAGGGGATATGGTGCATTTGCCCATTCAACGGCAAAATACATTATAATATATTGAAATCGGATTGTCAATCTTAATTGTTTACAGTAAACAAAAAAAGAATATTTTATATCCTTTCTGTTAACAAAACGGTTGACAAAACTCGCTTTATGGTGTATGATAATTACATAAAAATATCTTCAATTTTTGGAGATGTGAAAATAATTCTTAAAGGAGAAAAACAAATGAAAAAGGCATTATCTCTTGTACTCACAATGTGTATCGTGCTTTCTCTGTTTGCAACGTTTGTAGTTTCTGCTTCCGCAGAAGAAGCAGTAAACCTTGCAGCAGGTCTTGATGTTGCAAATCAAGAAAACATGGGTACTGACATTACCGAGCTTTGGATCGATACCGATCTTACCGACGGTGTTGTAGACGCAAGCGAAGATTTCGCGAATGGTATTAAGTGGACTACAGGTCAGTGGTTTGGATATTGGTATAACTCTGAATCCACTGTAACCCCCAACTCTCCCAATGGTGTTGCAATTCCTACCGTTGACCTCGGCAAGGCGTGCAGCATCGAAAGCGCTCGTGTTCACGTTTATCTCGGTTCCGACTATAGCGGTATAGTTGCTCCTAAGAGCGTTGCTCTCCTCGTTTCTGATGATGGCGAGACTTATACCGAAGTAGGTAAAACTGCAGTTACTGCAGCAGCAGATACCAAAACTCAGGGTTGGGTTGAAGTGGCTCTTGAAACCGCAGTAGAAGCGCGTTACGTTCGTATTGCAATGGAACATGGCGGATACTGGCTCTTTATTGACGAACTCGAAGTTTGGGGCACCGAAGTTGAAGAGACCGTAGAAGTTAAGGTTCTCAATCTCGACCGTGCTAATCACTACGATTGGACCGAAAAGGACTACAACAGCACTCAGTATACTCCCACCGCATCCTCCGCAGGTGAAATTCTTCTTGCTGCAGCAGCTGACGCTAACGCTAAGGTTGGCGAACGCTTCGGCGGTAACTACTTCACCTGGTGGTACGTGATCCTTGCTGAATGGGATGCAGCTGCTGAAGCATACGTTGTTACCGAAATCGACATTCCCGGCGACGGTGACGGCAAGCCCTACGAAAACTGGACTCTCGGCGAAGGCAAGCTCGTTGTTCTCTGTAACACCGGTTATTCTTCCACCGAAGTTGCCGGCAATGCAGACGATGCAGCTGTTGTTAAGGAAATCGTTGTTGGCGATAAGCTCACTGTAAACGGCTCCGATTTTGCTACTCTCGCAGCAACTTCCGGCGCACTTGAAAACGTTTCCCTTACCATCAACGCTCCCGCTGAAGAAGGCGGCAAGGTTGTTATCACCAAGGGCGAAAACATCGCTCTCAACAAGACCTATACACTTTCCGGTTGCGGCGAGCGTGCTTCTTACTACGCAAAACTTACCGACGGTGTAGCTAAGGCTGATCTGTCCTATAATAACGACGAGTGGTTTGGCTTCTACTGCCATGGCGAAGACCAGACCGTTATCAACGCTCCCGATAAGGTTGGTTTTGCAGTTATCGACCTCGGCGAGGCTAAGTCCATTTACTCCGTAAGAGCAAACCTCGTTAACAAGGATTCTTCCGGTATCTCCATTCCCGAATCCGTTAAGGTTTACCTCTCCAATGACGGCGAAACCTTCACCGAAGCAGCTTCTCTTGCTACCCAGACCGGAGAAGATACTGCATACTGGACCGAAGCTAATGTTACCGGCGAAGCACGCTACGTAAAGGTAGAGTTCAAGCTCGGCGGCACCTTCGCATTCCTTAACGAAATCGAAGTTTACGAAGCAGTTGAGACCATAGTTTCCGACGACGACGAACCCGAAGTTATCGTAGAGACCATCACAGTTGACGGTGACCTCAATGATACCGGCTGGCTCGAAGACGGCTGGACTGTTGTTACCAAGGACAACGGTACCTTCCAGGGCGGCATTGGTAACCTTAAGGTTGCAGCTTCTCAGAACTTTACTTATAAGTTCCAGATGAGAGCTGACGAAACCAAGCTTTACGTTGCAGCAATTTATGATTGCCCCATCGTTGAAGTAGATGACAGCGGACGCGGAACCAAGTTCAGACTCTGGATCCACAACGAAGATCCCGCTTGCATCGCATACACTCACTTCTATGATATCTATATGAAGAACGGCGAAGTTGTTCTCGTAGCTAAGGAAAACTTCCCCACCGCAGAAAAGGTAAACAACGCTTCCAACATCGAAAACTCCTCCATCGCCGGCGCTATGAAGGAAGTTAACGGCAAGACCTACTTCGAGTTCAGCGTTGATCTTGCGGAGTTCTACGGCGAAGAAGGCTTCAACTTCTTCTTCAACGCAGGCCACAAGACTACTGAAGGCGATAACATCGACAACATCCAGATGCTTTATCCCGCAGTTCCCGTTCCCGAAGACGCAGTTAACTCCAACTTCCCCTACAGCGATTGGTATGAAGATAACGACGCAGTTTGCGACGTTGCAGGCATCCAGCTCGGCGAAAGAGTTGTTGAAGACGGCGAAGGCGGCGGCGAAACTGACGATGACCTCGGCGACGCAGGCATCTACGCAATCGCAGCACTTGCAGTTGTAGCACTTATCGGTACTGCAGTAGTAATCAAGAAGCGCGCCTAATTCGGCTCGTTAAAACACTGTAGATCGAAACGCAAAAACGTTTAAAACGTAATAATAAATGCGAGAGGTTTTAGTTAATCTCTCGCATTTTTGTTTACTTATAAGGTAGAAACCCGTGAAAAACGGGTTTCTTTTTATTTGCGTTTCTAAACGCTTTCGGTCGGTGGGCAGTACCTATGTACAGCTCCACACGCCCGAAAGACGTTTTCTACAGCGTTTTAACATCGCCGCGTTCCATCAGACTTTTAGTTATTATAGCCATTGCTTTCGCAAAACTTTTGGCGTGTATGTAGGGAAGGGGCTTGCCCCCTTCCGTTATAATATAAAAAACAAAATCCGCCTTCGCGGATTTTTACCGAAATTTCTCATTTCTCATTCCTCGTTCCTCGTTCCGGGGTCCCCAAAAATCCGTAGGATTTTAGGGGTGGTTTACTCGTTTCTCATTAAAAAAGCTCCGATTTCTCGGAGCTTTTTTGTATTCACGCTATTTTATGCTTTCTTTTTGCGGATAACTACGATCACCACTACTGCGATAACTGCCGCTGCCGCAACACAGGCGATTATTATCCATACGGCGTTGTTGCCGCCCTTTTCGTTATCCGAATCCTTAGAGGTATCGGAAATGGAAGTATCTGCCTCGGATCCCGCTTCGGGAGCCTTGCTGTTATCGGAGGTTTCGGGCTCGGTGGAGGGATCGGAATCATCGGGAGTTTCGGATACATCGGGTTCAACGGATACGTCGGGCTCAACGGAAACGTCGGGTTCAACTGAAACCTCGGGATCCTCTGTGGAAACGTCGGTGCTTGCATCCTTGGTAACGTTAACGGTTATGGGCTGTGAATAAAGCACGTAAGCCTTGCCGTTGGGAAGCTTTGTGGAATAGCTGAGCATAAACGCTGCGGTGCCTTCCTTGTCGCCTGCCTTAATAGTTCCGCTTGCCGTATCAACGGTAACTCCGTTTGCATCGGTAAGCCAGGTTACGGTAACTGACTTGGTTACGTCAGCGGTGGCGCCTCCGTAGGTGAGGGTTTCTGCCTGTACGGAAACGCTGCTTCCGGGCTTAACGTTTACGGTGCCGTTCAGATTTACGTTAAAGTCCATAACGGTGTTTTTGGTAAGCTGGGCATCGTCTGTGGTCAGACCGTCAACACCCCAAAGGAAGGCGTTGTAGAAGGCGTTAGAGCTTCCGGAGTTGAAGGTCCAGGGCCAAAGAGTAACGCCGCGGTCATTGAGGATCTGGTAGAACTGCTTGCTGATATTGCCGTAGTTGATATTAACGGTTGCGTTGTAGACCTGCGCGCCCTTGATAAGCTCAAAAGCATTGATGCGGAGCGCCTTCATATCGGAAGCGCCGACGGAAAGCGAACCGGAAAGATAACCTGCGGAAATAATGGGATCAACGTCGTAGGTCTTTTTGAGTACGGGTCCGGAGAAGGAGATTATATTTACTCTGTCCTGAACCTTGTATTCCTTGATAAGCTTGTAGAGAGGTTCAACCATATTCTCGTCGCCGCTCTTAAGCTCAACTACGTAGTAAATATCGTAATTTTTGAGTGCTTCGAACATTTCCTTCAGCGTGGGAACGGGAGCGTCGGAAACGGTGCCGTTCTTGTTGAGAAGTCTGTATTCGCGTATCTCTGCCAAGGTCATCTGAGTAACAGACTTGTTGCCCTTGTAGTTGGTGGTACGGTTAAGGGTGCTGTCGTGCATTATGATTATCTCGCCGTCCTTGGTGAGATAAATGTCGGTCTCTACCTCGGTAGCACCGTTCTTTGCGGCGGTGATATAGCCTTCAATGGAGTTTTCGGGCGCCTGAGAAGGGTTACCTCTGTGTCCGATAATAGAAGGCGTCTTGGTAAGAGTATTCTTTCCGTAAACCTCCTTCATCACGCTGTGAACCAGCTCGTGATTATCGGAAACGATACCGTTTGCGCCGGAGGAGATCATCCAGGCAGCGTCGATCTTGCTAATGCCGGTGTCCTTGGGCCATACGGTTACGTGGAGCTCCTGCAATGCGGCAACCTTAGCCTTTGCCGCCTGAGAAGCGGGAATGATAACAGCGTTTACAGCGTACTTTCTTACGGTTTCGCGCAGCTGCTGTGCAGTCTTTCCGCTGATATCCTTAAAGCAAAGCACGGTGCGGAGCACGGGCTTCTTGTTGCGTACGGCCTTAAGAGCCGCGCCGTTTTCGGATGCGATGGTTATATCCCAGAAATCATTCTTGGCGCACCATTCGAAAACGGTAAGACCTTCTGCTTCGTTGGAAATATATACGCCGGGGATAACACCCTTTGCGGAGCACTTGGAATAAAGCTGGTCAAGCTTTGCGGAGGTAACGCCGTTAAGCTCTACCAATACGGAATTGGGCGCAACCTTTGCGGAAAGCACCTTGTCAAGGTCAGCCTCCTTAACGGTGGCGATATTGGTAACTGCATTGAGCAGGTTGGTGTCGGGATGGTTTACTGCAATAAGAGGATCCTTTACCTCGGGCTTCTTTGCGGCTTCGGTAGCAACGGTCACCTTGATATAATCAAAGTGCATTACGGAGCTGTTGCCCTGCAGACCGATACCGCCCATAGTTTTGAGGTTGTATCCGTATGTGGTCATATCGTCGATATGTATAACCACGCTGTTGTCAACGGTGTACTGAACTGTCTTGTCAAATACGGAAACACCGAACTTGTAGAAGGTGCCGTATTCCATATTCTGATCGTATCCCGCAGAGCGGAGATAACGCCAGGTTCCGTCGTAGCCGACGCATTCAACGCCGCCGGTGGTCTTTTCACCGCCGGAGTTTGCCATACTCTTTCTTACGCACATGTGCATATAGTAAGGAGCGGTGTAGCGGTAGCAGATAGAGAACCATCTGCTTGCGTCGGTGGAGGATATCATAGCTGCGGAGGTTTCGATATTGTAGTTACCGAAATCCTTAAGCCAATCGGGCATAAGCAATATGGTGTTGCTCTTGCCGGTGGTATCCATAACCAGCTTGCCGTCCTTTACGGAAACGGTTCCGTTGGCGGTCTTCTGCAGACCCTGTATGTCGGAAGCGGCGTTAAAGCCGTTTTCGTACAGAACGTATTCGGTGTCGGAAGCGTTTTTAATAACGGCGTATACCGTACGGCTCTTGCCGTTCTGTGCGGCGGTGAGCTTATAAACGCCCTTGGTATCGAACTTGACGGTCGTTACGGTCTTTCCGTCATAGGTCCAGGTGGGGGAGCTTAATACGGTGCCGTCGCTCAATTCAACGGAAAACGAGGTCAGGTCGATATTTGCGCCTGCGTTACCCGTTATTGCGGGGGAAGCATTGGTGATAACGGTTGCAGCCGCAGCCTCGGTCACGGGAATTACCGTTACCATAGCTACCGTCATCAACAAAGCCAGAAGAAATGAAAGTGTTCTTTTCATGGTTTGCCTCCTGAAAAATATTTTATTTAATTGAATTTATATCGTCAATAGCGTCCGCAATGGAATACTCGTGCTTTTCAAGATATTCCTTCGCCGTTTCGCTTTCACAGCCCGTTTCACTGCAGATGATGCGTATTGCACGGTCAACGAGCTTTTTGTTGGAGGGGACCATATACGCCATATAGTTTCCTCTTACTCTGCCGGTGCGTATCATACCGCCGGTAGAAAGCATATTCAGTATCATTTTCTGTGCCGTGCCCGCCTTCATACGGGTGGATCCGTTTATGACCTCCGCACCCACGACGGCGATAATAGCTACGTCGGAGAGGGGAATAAGCGCACTGTCTGCATTGCAGGAAACGCACATGGTCCTTGCGCCTATACTGCGGGCGTACTTCATTGCGCCCTGCACGCACATAGCGGAACCGCTGGCAGACAGACCGATACAAAGATCCTTTTCGTTAAAGTCCTTTGCTTTAAGCTGTCTTACTATAGATTCGGGATCGTCCTCTGCGTCCTCTATGGAATCGAAGGCCGCGTCCTTGCCGCCGGCTATTATCCCTTGCACCGTTTCTGCGGAAACGCCGTAGGTAGGCGGACATTCGCTTGCGTCAAGCACACCGAGCCTGCCCGAGGTGCCTGCACCGACGTAAAAAACTCTTCCGCCCTTTTTTAGTATATCCGCATACAGCTCAATACCTTCAGCTACCTGTAGGAGCGCCTGTTCAACTGCCTCCGCTACGGTCTTGTCCTGCTCGTTTATAGCCTTGGCAATACCGAGCGCATCGAGCTTGTCTATATCCTTCGTCTGTTGGTTGGTGCTCTCCGTGCGGAGAGAAGCAAAGTTGGACATAATTTACTCCGTATATATTAATATAGTAATATCAGTTTAGCATACGGGTAAAATAAAATCAATAGTAACCCCCAAAAATTAGGAAAATAAAATTGACAAAACAACGCTTGGGTGGTATTATGTACGTGAGGAGGTTTTGAACGTGTCAGTAAAGAAAAAAGACCTTATATCGGTTGTCGTTCCTTGCTATAACGAGAGCGAGGCGCTTCCGTATTTTTATAAAGAAATAGCAACCGTCGCAAAGAGCCTTGACGCAGACCTTGAGATAATCTGCGTTGATGACGGCTCCAAGGACGACACTGTTGAAAAACTTCGTATCCTTGCGGCAAACGATCCCCGCGTGCGCTATCTTTCCTTTTCCCGTAATTTCGGCAAGGAAGCGGCAATGTATGCGGGACTCAGCGCTGCCAAGGGCGATTACGTGGCTATAATGGATGCGGACCTTCAGGACCCGCCTTCATTACTGCCCGAAATGTACGAGGCTGTCCGTCACGGCGAGTACGACAGCGTTGCGACCCGCCGCAAGACCAGAGACGGCGAACCGCCCGTGCGCTCCTTCTGCGCCCGTGTGTTTTACAAGATAATGAGCAAGATAAGCGATACCGAGCTTGTCGAGGGTGCAAGAGATTTCCGTCTTATGCGCCGCCGTATGGTGGACTCTATCATTTCCATGACGGAGTACAACCGCTTTACCAAGGGCATATTCTGCTGGGTAGGCTTTAAGACAAAATGGCTTGAGTACGATAATATCGAGCGCGTAGCGGGACAAACCAAGTGGTCCTTCTGGAAATTGCTTAAGTATTCCTTTGAGTGTATTTACAATTTCTCCACCGTACCTCTTGATATATCCTCTTTCTCGGGATTTGCTCTTTGTATTCTTTCAATTATCGGAATACTCATCGTTATCATCCGCGCTTTGTGCGGAGTGCCCTCCGCAAACGGATGGGCGTCAATGCTGTGCGTCATACTTTTCGTTGGCGGTCTGCAGCTCTTTTGTATCGGAATTCTGGGAAAATATCTTTCCCGAACTTATCTGGAAACCAAAAAGCGCCCGATATTTATCGTGCGCGAAACAGAGGAGGATATTAAGAAAAAATGATCGAGCTTGGTATTATTTCCTATCATCCTAACAGTGAAGGCGTCCGTTGGGTAAAAAGTCTGGGACTCAACAACGTCGAGTTCTGCCTTAACGGCGATGAGATATACAGTCTTGACGCGCAGGACGTTATTGACGCCTGCAAGGAAACGGGCGTAAAGGTTGCGTCCGTAGGACGTTGGGGAAGATTCAGAATCAACGAAGACGGAAGCATAAACGAAAAGGAGCAGAAGGATGAATTTCTGCTTATCGATTTTTGCCGCAAGGTAGGCTGTCCCGTATACGTTACCGGTTGCAACTACGTTGACGGACTTTCTTATTACACTAATATCACTTCTACCATTAACTACTTCAAATCCCTTATGGATTATGCAGGCGATGACGTGAAGATATGTACTTATAACTGCAATTGGAACGCTTATACCAACAAGCCTCACGAATGGGATATTATTCACGACCATCTTCCCGCTCTCGGTATAAAGTTTGACCCTTCCCACACCGTTATCGGCGGAAGAAATTGGCAGGACGAGGCTATTAAGTACGGTAAACGCTTTTACCATATGCACGTAAAGGGTACCGTTGATATAGGCGGCGGCAGATTTGACGATCCCCCCGCAGGTATGGATTCCATCAACTGGGGACTTCTCGTTTCCATTATGCGCAAGCACGGCTACAACGGCGTAATGTCTATTGAGCCTCACTCCGAAACCTGGCAGGGCGAGCTTGGCGAAAAGGGAATTGCCTACACCATTAAAATGATGAAAGAGCTTCTTTTTATAGAGGACTGATGATATGGGACTTTTTTCACGAAAAAACAAACCGCCGAAGGATACGTCAAGCGTTGAATTCAAGCGTTATATGGCAAACCGTATAAGCGATAAGCTTATAAAATGCGTCCTTGAGCGCAACGAAGATTATACGGATACCATTATCGGCAAAAGCGGTTTTTTCGTCGTGAAGGACGGACTTTTGGAGATCATCACGGGAAGCGACACCGTCTTTTGCGGAGAAATCGATACTCTCACTATATGGGAGCTTTTGTCCCTTGATGGCGTTGTTATCACGGGATACGACCGTACCGTTGACAGAGAGCGTACGGTTATGGCATATTACAAATATTACCGCGAGGTAAAATAAAAAACACCAAAAAACTTTTTAAGGAGAATACAAAACTATGGCAGACAGAATCGTAAAAGTTGGCGTTATCGGCTGCGGCGGTATCGCAAATCAGAAGCACCTTCCTTCTCTTCACAAGCTTCCCAACGTACAGCTTGTTGCTTTCTGCGATATTATCGTAGAAAAGGCTGAAAAGGCTGCAAAGACCTTCGGCACTCCCGACGCAAAGGTATACGAGGATTACAAGGAGCTCCTCAAGGATGAATCCATCGAGGTAGTTCACGTTTGTACTCCCAACAGAAGCCACAGTTTCATCACTATAGATGCACTTGAATCCGGCAAGCACGTTATGTGTGAAAAGCCCATGGCTATCAACGCTGCAGAAGCAAAGAAGATGGTCGATGCCGCAAAGCGCACCGGCAAAAAGCTTTCTATCGGTTATCAGAACCGTTTCCGTCCCGAAGTACAGTTCATAAAGAACGAGTGCGATGCAGGCAACCTCGGCGATATCTACTACGCAAAGGCAACTGCTCTCCGTCGCCGTGAGGTTCCCACCTGGGGCGTATTCCTTAACGAGTATGAGCAGGGCGGCGGTCCTCTCATCGATATCGGTACTCACGCACTTGACCTTACTCTTTGGTCTATGAACAACTACAAGCCCAAGTTCTGTGTAGGTACTACATACGAAAAGCTTAAGAAGGAAGTTCCCTCCGGCAACGCTTGGGGCGAATGGGATCCCGAAAAGTTCACCGTTGAAGATGCAGCATTTGGCTTTATCGTAATGGAAGACGGCGCAACCGTACTTCTCGAATCCTCTTGGGCACTTAACATTCTCGATCCCCGCGAAGCCTGCACCACTCTCTGCGGTACCAAGGCAGGTATCGATATGAACGACGGCGTTCGCATCAACGGTATCCGTCAGGGCAGAAGATATTGCCTCAAGCCCGACCTTAAAGCAGGCGGCGCAGACTTCTATGAAGGCGTTGGCAACGGCTCTCCCTCCGATATGGAAGCAGCTCTCTGGATCGACGCAGTTGTAAACGATCACGATCCCGTAGTTCTTCCCGAGCAGGCTTACTGCGTATCCCAGATACTCGAGGGTATCTATGAATCCGCAAAGTCCGGCAAGCCCTATTACTTCAACGAAGAAAAATAAGGAGTTTTTACCGCTATGACACTTGGCGTACTTACAAACCTTCTGGGCAGTATGTCCCTTCGCGATGCTCTTGCCTATCTCCGCTCCATCGGCGTAGAATCTCTTGAGCTTGGCTGCGGCGGCTACCCCGGCAAGGCACATTGCAACCCTCAGGTGCTTTTAAACGATGAAAAGGCTCTTGCAGAGTTCAAGGCTACCATCGAAGAATTCGGTATGCCCATAAAGACTCTTTCCGCTCACGGCAACCCCGTACATCCCAACAAGGAAAAGGCGGCTGCCTGGAGAAGCGACTTCCGCGATGCGGTTCTGCTTGCTGAAAAGCTGGGCGTTGATACCGTCGTAACCTTCTCCGGCTGTCCCGGTGATTGCCCCGAATCCAAAAACCCCAACTGGGTAACCTGCGCTTGGCCCGAGGATTATCTTGAGGTTCTGGATTATCAGTGGAACGAGGTTCTCATTCCTTATTGGAAGGAAGAGGCAGAGTTCTGTAAGGCACACGGACTTAAGCACATCGCTTTTGAAATGCATCCCGGCTTTTGCGTATACAATCCCGAAACTCTTCTCCGCCTCCGCAACGCGGTTGGCGATATCATCGGCGCAAACTTCGATCCTTCCCACCTTATCTGGCAGGGTGTGGATCCCGTTGCGGCTGTACGCGCGCTCTCCGGTGCCATATATCACTTCCACGCAAAGGATACCTGCATAGATAAGTACAACACCGCTGTAAACGGCGTGCTTGACACCAAGCATTACGGCGATGAATTGCACCGCTCTTGGGTATTCCGTGCAGTGGGCTACGGCAACAGCGAGGAATATTGGCGTAAGCTGATCTCCGAGCTCAAGCTTTCCGGCTACGACGGAATCATCTCCATCGAGCACGAGGACAGCTATATGACCAACAACGAAGGACTTGAAAAGGCGGTTAAATTCCTTTCGGATATCATCATCCGCGATCCCAAGCCCTCCACAATGCACTGGGCGTAATAAAGATACCCCACAAAAGGTTTTTCAGGTATGTAGGGGCGATTCACGAATCGCCCTCGAAGACAAAAGTGTATCTTGTGAAAAACGCTTTTGCGGGGACCCCGAAATAGACACCCCACAAAACTAAATAAAATCAAAGGTGCGGGGGTATAAACACCCCCGCAAAATTAAGTATATGATAAACTATTATTTGTCTTGTCTTGTCGATTACGCTCTGGAAAAGAAGCTTATTGCCGAATGTGACGAAGTTTACATAATCAATCAACTCGTTGACCTCTTCGGCTTGGACGGATACAAGCCCGTTCCCGTGGAAAACCGTCCCGAAATACACGAAATACTCAAAGGCGTGTGTGATTACGCTTGCGAAACGGGACTCATATCCGAGGATACCGTTACCCGCCGCGACCTTTTTGATACCCGCGTAATGGGTATTCTTACTCCTCGCCCTTATGACGTTATCTGGGAGTTTGATCGTAAGTACGAGGTTTCTCCCCGTGTCGCTACGGACTGGTTTTATGATTTCTGTTGTGACGTGAATTATATCCGTAAGGAGCGTATAGCCAAGGATAAAAAGTGGATCACCAACACCGAGTACGGCGCGTTGGATATCACCGTAAACCTTTCAAAGCCCGAAAAGGATCCCAAGGATATAGCCGCGGCAGCCGCAGATTTCGGCAAAAGCAAATATCCCGCTTGCCTCCTTTGCGTCGAAAACGAAGGCTTTGCAGGCAACATGCGCCATCCCGCAAGACAGAATTTAAGATTAATTCCCCTTGAATTGGCGGGGGAAAAGTGGATGATGCAGTATTCCCCTTATTCCTATTATCCCGAGCATTGCATCGTCATCAGCGCCGAGCATAAGCCTATGACCATCGACAACGGCGTTTTCGAGCGTATGTTCGATTTTACGGAAAGATTTCCTCACTATTTCGTGGGCTCCAACGCAGATCTTCCCATCGTCGGCGGCAGTATTCTTTCCCACGAGCATTTTCAGGGCGGTCATTATACGTTCCCTATGGACCGTGCGGAATCTGAGTACGATTTTACCGTACCCCGTTACAGCGGCGTCACCTGCTCAGTGCTTAAATGGCCTATGTCGGTAATCCGCCTCCGCTCCTCCGACCGTTCCCGTATAACGGCTCTCGCTTGCCGTATCCTGGAAAAATGGCGTGAGTATTGCGATCCTGACGATAACATCTACGCACAGGACGAAAATGGTTTACATAACACAATAACCCCCATCGCTCATCTTGACCATAATATGTACCGCCTCGACCTCGTGCTGAGGAATAATCAGATTTCGCCCGAGCGTCCCATGGGCATACATCATCCCAGACCCGAGTATCACCATATCAAAAAGGAAAATATCGGTCTTATCGAGGTAATGGGGCTTGCGGTCCTTCCCGCACGTCTTGAAAAGGAAATGGCTCGCCTGAAGTCTTTGATCCTTTCGGGCGGTGACCTGCGTGGCGATGCACTCACCGTTTCTCACGCAGAATGGGCAGAGGAGATACTCCGTCGCGTTTCCGTGGATGAGGGCAATATAGATTCCGTCATCCGCCGCGAGATCGGATACGTGTTCAAAAACGTGCTTGCGGATTGCTCCGTATTTTCGGATATGGATTCCTTCAAGCGGTTTATAGATTTCGTCTCCGCACCCAAATCCAAATAATAAACGATCCCCTGATAACAAATGCGCTGTTGATTTTCTCAACAGCGCATTTTTGTCGGGGTCCCCACGAAGCCGTAAGGCTTCGCGGGGTGATTGCATAGTTTTATATTTTATTTCCCATAAACCTTTCGGGTACTTTTCCGAAATTTACGTTCATAACAGCTTGTATTATATCGGCTTTGCGTTCCTCTGCATCAGGCAGATCGCAAACTATGTCGTTGAGATCGTATGGCCCGTTGCGGAAATGTCCGACAGATGCGCCGTGAAATTCTCCGTCAATAAGGAGATACTGCAACGGCTCGTGATCGTATTCAAGACCATCAGTAAGGCGTTTTGCGTAGTCTTTTAAAATGTGTTCGTGAGATTTATAAAGAAAATCGTTTCTGTGAAGTGCATAAACAAAGTGCATTTCTCTGGGCTCATAGCTTTCGAGCACTTCCGCGTCGGTTTTGAGCATAAAGCCGTTATCTGATGCCACCAAAACGCCTTCTGCCACCAAATCGCTTATAGCAACCTTGATTTCTTTTTCGGGCAGTTTGTAAAATGATTTTGCCATTGCACTGTCAAACTGCACCAAACGGTAAGCGAATCTTTGTACAACTATTTTCAACGCTTCGTGTCGGGTATATTTCTCAATGTTTATGTTTGGAAATATCTCATCGAACCTGTACCAGCCTCGGTCCCAATCCCCGTCATACTGATCTTCGTATATTAAGAAAGCTTCCTGCAGACGGTGCAATGCAGGTGTTATATCTTTAACAAGCAGTCCCGTCTCCTCTTTCATTTGCTGAATATTCAAAGGTCCGATAGATCGTATCAATTCGAGCAACTGCAATTGTGTCAACGTCGGACTTTTTAACGGTTTTTTGTAAAGAGCGGCGAATAGTTCCATGTCTTCAGGCATTATCCAACCGAGATTTCCTCCGCCGAATCTGCCCTTTATCAGCAAACGGTCATATTGCCTGCCTCGGTTAAACTCAATGTCGTCAAAATCGGCACGGAAAGAAAGCGTAGGCGGCTCACCGAATCCGTTCCAATAAACGTTCTGACCGGGCTGCATATCACGGTAAAGGTTTACGTATTCACTTTCGTCAGCTCTGCCGACCAAGCATTGACGCTCCATACGGAGAGAAATGATTTTTATGTCCATAGTTGCACCATTATTATCAATCGTCATTTTCATCAAAATATATACATTGTTTTAAGCACTCACCACAGTTCGTACAATTTTTATCGACAACGGGAGATGGAAATCCGTTATCATTCTTCACAAACACAATATGCTCACAGTTACAAGCGCGACAACCAGTGCATAAACCCGATACGACAACTTTTGTAATGTTATTCATTTTATTTTCCTTCTTCCAACAACTCTCTGAGGTTTTGAAGCTCTATGCCGTTACCATCCGGATTTTCACTTTTACCAATGTTTATAAGCTGCTCACAGGGGAAACTCTTGCATTGTCCGCAATGGTTAAGTCCTTGGTTAACAGCACAATCGTGAGTATCGCAAGTACCGCCCCAAACACACTTACCTTGAGGCGCAACGATTCTGCAACCCTCGCATTTTTCGTCGAGCATAAAAGGACACTTAGCGCAGTCAATTCCGCATACAGAGATATTTTTCATTTATGTATGTACTCCTTAAACAAATTTAGTCCGTATAAAGTTTTCCGTAAATAACGCAATCGTGCAATCCATTGTTCAATGGGAAACAATGGCGCAGATGACCTTCTTTTGTAAAACCGTTCTTTTCGAGAACTCGTTGGGACGCGATATTATTCGGCTCTACGGATGTGAAGATGCGTTCAAGCTTTAACTGTTCAAATCCAAACTTTACAACAGCTTCTGTGCAAGCCGTCATAATACCTTTGTTCCAATACTTGCGGTCAAGAAAATATCCGATATTTGCGGCAGTATTATTGTTTTGAAAATCGCTTAACAGGATTCTACCTAAAACCTCGTCGGTATTGCGATCTGCAATAGTCCAGTTATACTCGCGGTATTTCTCAAAAGCATTGATTTGGTTTTGAATAATTTTCTTAACTTGTTCAAGGTTTGCAGGCGGTTTGCCGTATCCTAAATAATACTTCATAGCATCGGCATCGCTGTAAATCTCAAAATATTTTTCGCAGTCCTGCTCCGGCTTTACTTGACGCAGAATAATATTTTCATCAACTATAATCGGATAAAATTCAGCAAATATTTCTTTGGATGTCATAAAATTAAACCTCAATTCTTCCGAAATTCTTTAACTTTACAAGCATTTCAAGTGTCATATAAGTTTCGTACTTTAATTGCAACTTTTGCATATCCGCATCATTTCCAAACGACCAGCCAAGCGGCCATTTGCCGTCGGCGCTTTGCTGTTTGAGGCGATAATCTAAAGATTTATCAACCAAATCCTTTACCGTAGGATATAAAATACTATTAGGTGATTTAACCGCCCAATCGCAAGGTAAATGAACATAATCTATGTCAGAACGTTCAAAATCAAGCTCCATAAAAGCGGTTGGATTTTGACAAAGAATATCCGACAGCTTTTTCACAAGGTCTTTATCTTTTAACCATGCGACAAATGCTGTCAAGTATTCAAAAGGATATGGACAATCCTTATCAAACAATGCGACATTGTATTCAGAAGAATTCTTATCATAATAACGCAAAATATGTTGAACGGGATATTTCAGTATTTCTTCGCAAAGTTCGGTGGGAACAATCTCGGAATAATAAGAAATAAAAGCGGCGAAACAAGCCTTTTCGTTTGCATCGTATTTTTGTATGCGCTCGTCTTCATTCTCAATAGGAGAAATATCTTCGCCTCTCCACCTCGACCAATAACAATGTGCGCTTTCGTTAACCTCTGGAACAACAACTTCGCCCCAACTGCCACGACCTGCCAAGTATGTATCCAACAGATATTTGATAGTGTTCCTAATAATTGGCAAATCCGCAGACGGCCTATGCTTTAATCCAAAAATGTATTGAATTGCTATTTCAGTGCTTTTAAGGCACGGACCTTGATATGCAAATTCGTGATATAGACCACCAAAACCGCCATTTTTGTGTTGATGCCTGCTTAACACACGCAAAAACTCGGTTTCGCTAGCATCTTCGAAATTGTATCTAAACCAAGCGCGGTCAATATCGGTACCCTTATTATAAATATAACTGCGTGCTTTTATGAAGTCGTCGCGCGTTAACATAAACATACATGCCTCAATACATCAAATATAAAATATCTTCATTTAACTTTTCCGATATCTATTCTGTTATAAGGAATGGAAATACCGTTTTCCGCAAAGATATCCAGAATATCCTGCCTCGTTTTAAATACCGCCGTCCAGAAATTGTCGTTATCGGCATAGTAGCGCACGCACATGGTCACCGCGCTATCGGCGTATCCGATTATTTCTACGGTTATAGGATCATTTTCACGTCTGTAGGGGTTGCTTTCAACCACCTGCAAAAGGAGCTTTCGTATAAGGGTCATATCGCTTTCGTAGGGCACGTTTACGGAAATATCCGCCCTGCGGTATCCCAACGCCGTGTAGTTTACCACCGCATCGTCGGATAACTTTCCGTTGGGCAGTGAAACCTTCAGGTTATCGGGAGTAACGATGTGGGTGTACAGTATGGTAATATCCTCAACGGTGCCCGAATATCCCGCGCCCTCGATAAAATCGCCGATCTGAAAGGGCTTGAATATAAGCAGCATAAGTCCGCCCGCAAAATTACTCAAAGATCCCTGCAAAGCAAGACCGATAGCCAATCCGCAGGACGCAATAGCAGTAACGAAGGAAGCCGCAGGCACACCCAGAATAAGCAGGCATCCGATAAGCACGCAAGCCTTCAGCCCGATAGAAACAAGGCTGCTCAAAAATGACGCCACGTTTTTATCAATGCGCTGAAGTCCTTTCATCTTTTTCATTCGCTTTGAAATAAACTTTGCAAGCTGCAGTCCCACTACAAGCAGGATAAGCGCGAATATTATTCTCATTCCCGCCGTTTTTGCAATTTCCAGCAGGGTAGTACACAATTGTTTAAGTAATTCTTCCATTTTCTTTGTCTCCTGTCTGTGAGATTATATCACTGTTCGGTCGGATTGTCAATCGCCATTGACAACAGTGGAAAAATGTATTAAAATGCTCTTTAAAGGAGGAATACCTTATGGATTTTATTACACAAACAGACCTTTCTGTCCTTGATTGGATAGCAGAGCATATTCACTGCGGCTTTCTCGATGGGGTTATGCCCTTTATAACCTCCCTTGGTGACGCAGGCTGGTTTTGGATCGCCATAGCGGCGGTAATGCTGTTTTTCAAAAAAACGCGCAAAACGGGACTTATGATGGGTGTAGCACTTATCTGCGGTCTGCTCATCGGCAATTCGTTCTTAAAGCCCGTGGTGGCGCGAATCCGTCCTTACGAGTATAACACCGCCGTAGAATTACTTATCGAAAAACCTCACGATTTCTCTTTCCCGTCCGGACATACCCTCGCTTCCTTTGAGGGGGCAGTGGTATTGCTTCTGCGGGAGAAAAAGTATATCGGCATACCCGCCATGGTGATAGCATGCCTCATCGCCTTTTCACGTATGTATCTATACGTCCATTATCCTACCGATATCATCGGCGGAATTTTATTGGGAAGCGCCTTTGCGGTGTTCAGCATCTGGTCGGTAAACAAGCTGTGGGATTATTTTTCAAAGAAAAAGAACAAAGCGTAAAAAGTAATTTGTCAAAAGGTGCCGAAAGTTTTTCGGCACTTTTTTGTGTTTTGGGGTTGACTTTATACAGTTTATGTGGTATTATAATTGAGCTGACAAGCCGGTGTGGCGGAATCGGCAGACGCCCGAGACTTAAAATCTCGTGGGATTATATCCCGTACCGGTTCGACCCCGGTCAGCGGCACCACTATATATCGCGGAGTAGAGCAGTCCGGTAGCTCGTCGGGCTCATAACCCGGAGGTCGTAGGTTCAAATCCTGCCTCCGCAACCATAATGTGCTGACAAAAAAGATATCAGCGCGAAAAACCCAGTAACCATCACGGTTTCTGGGTTTTTTCGTATTCAAAATTGCAATGAAAAATAAAAGATATCATCCTCCATTTTCGTTTGAGTGGGGGGACTTGAACTAAAATCAGATCGATTAAGGGGCAGATTTTGCGAATTTTTTCGCAGAGTCTGCCCCTTTTTTGTTTTTTTATTTGTTAAATGTTTGTGTCTTCAAATATTTAATTACGCACTCCCTCCTCTATCAAATGAGGATGAGTAAATATTTTGGAAAGGAGAATTGCCCCATGCAGTATTTTGACAAGAACGGCAAGGAAATCAAAGCAGGTATGAAAATCCTAATGGATGACGGTAGCATTGAGATGGTCTATGACACAGAAGATGCATACGGTAATCCAAATCTCGGTATCAATGCATCCAATGAAGCATTCTTGGATTTGCATCCTAATTGGGCAAGAGAGTATTACAGTCTCTCTATGTTCAATCAGTCAAGCATTGAGGTGTGTCCCTCCGAACAGGAGATTCGTGCAGAGCTTGAAAAACTTGCACCGATCATCGAAGGAACAGAGATTGCTTTGGACTACGGCGAAAAGGTCTCAAAAGAAGATTACGAAAAATACGAGGCTGCAATTGCCCGAAGAACCACGCTCACAACGATGCTTGGTGAGGATAGCCCTGCCCCCGAAATGACTATGCAGTAGAAAGGAGATGGTGATATATATGGCCTTGCTATTCTCTGCGGTAAGAGTGACCGCAAAAGATCAAGAGGTTGATTTCCTTGTTAGTGGAATCCCAAGGGAATACGAAGACCTTGAAGGCTGGACTGCCTTCGACAGATTTATGGAAGACATTGGTGAGGAAACCAAAGTCGCAATTCATGCGGAAGCATACCTTTATGGAGAGGAAGAAACACACCGAGCCACTCCCGAGGAAGTTGCTTACTTCATGAAAAGAATAGAAATGGATGATACCTTCCTTTCTCGTTGCGATAACATCGAAAGTGTAAATTTCACCATCAATTGGTCTCCCGAGGAAATATTCAATATGGAGGTAAAATGAAATGAATGATTGGGAAAGACAACATCGACAGGCTCAAAGATATAAGGAAGCCTACCCACCCGGCACTCGACTTATGCTATTAAGTATGAATGATCCGCATCACCCTGTTGAAAGCGGCACCCGAGGAACAGTAGAACATGTTGACGATATGGGAACTATTCATATGAAGTGGGATAACGGACGAGGCCTTGGACTTGTTCCCGGCGAAGACGAATTCCGAAGATTGACTCAAGAAGAAATCGATGAGGAACTTCGTGAGCAAGCTCAGGAACAAGCACTTCAAGAGCAGTCTATGTAGATTGCGAGGTGAAACGAAAAAATAAGTAAAGCCCGGATGCCATATGGCTATCCAATTTATTGATTTATGTTCAGGAATCGGAGGTTTCCATTCCGGCTTGATGGCGACAGGTCATTATGAGTGTGTTGGACACGCCGAAATAGACCCCCACGCTTCAAAAGCGTATGCGGCCATATACGGAAAAGAAGGAGGTTTGAATTATGGTGACCTTCGAAAAATCGACCCAAAGGAACTGCCCGACTTTGACCTTCTCTGTGCCGGATTTCCTTGTCAAAGTTTCTCTGTTGCAGGGCGAAGACTCGGATTCCAAGATACAAGAGGTACTGTCTTCTTTGAAATTGCCCGAATCATTGCAGAGAAACGGCCTTCATTTCTACTCTTGGAGAACGTCCCCGGTTTGCTTTCGCATGACGGCGGCAGGACGCTTACTACCATCTTCTCCTCGCTTG
>JAGAKP010000065.1 GCA_017625615.1 Clostridia bacterium | reverse complement strand
TACAGCCAGCGAAGCGAAAATTTATAGAAAAACGCTTTTAAAAAATTAAAAGAAATCCGTTACAGACGGATTTCTACATTAAAAAGACAAAAGAAATGGCGAGAGATGAAGTTTTCACTCTCGCCATACTTTATTCATTTATTCGCGTTTTTCGGTCTGTGTTATTTAGACGAGCCGATTAAGCGCGGCGACGGCGGTATGCTACTACTACCACGCCTGCCATAGCAACGATCATAACCACTGCTACAACTGCGATGCTTGCGTCGCCCATATCGGGAGTGGTGCCTTCACCCTCGGGGTTGATAGCGGTGATCCAGCCGTTCTTCATCTGAGGAACGTTGTTGTACTGACCGATAACACCGTATACGGTAACTACGTCGCCAACTACGGGCTTGGTTTCCATAGAATCGAAGCGTACTTCGCCGTCTGCGGAATAGGTGCCGTAAACTGTGAGGATATTACCTGCATCGTCGGTGATCTTCATATTACCGTACTCTTCGTTGTAGATCTCGGTAATAACGCCGGTTACGTAGTACTTGTTGGCAGTGTAAACGTTATGAGTCTTGGATGCGCCGAGCGCGATCGCTTCCTCGATGGTGAGGGTGGAATCTGCTTCGGGATCGGAAGTTTCTTCGTCGTCACCGTCTTCGCTGGGAATGTGGTTAACGATCCAGCCGTTCTTGATCTGAGCGGTGCCGTTGTACTGACCGATCACACCGTAAATGGTAACGGTATCACCCTTGTCGGGTTTAACCTCCATAGCGTCGTAACGAAGCTCGCCGTTTGCGGAATAGGTACCGTAGATAGTAAGGCGGTTGCCATCATCGTCTACAAGATACATATTGCCGTACTGGGTATTGTATACGGATTCGATAACGCCGGTTACGTAATACTTAACGTCGGTATAAGTATCATGCTCCATGGATTCGCCGAGAGCGATAGCTTCCTCGATGGTGAGAGTGGTGTCAACTTCGCCGTCGCCGCCGAAGATTTCATAGAATTCGGTGGTGTTCCAAGGCGCATAGGTCTGACCTTCGCCGGTTATGTTATCATACTTGATGCTGTGCATGGTGGTACGACCGGTTTCGCTCAAGGTTACAACCAAGCCGTATTCGCCGTCGATACCGAGAGCTGCTTTATCAAACTCTACGCCGAACAGAACGTCATCGTGATACTCAACGTTGGCTACCTTGAATGCATCGTCATAGCCGCCGTCAACACGGGAAGCGTAAGCAACGCCGTTTTTGATCTTAACGTCAATAAGGGTGGTGCGAGCGTTATCGGAAGGATCTGCGTCAACCCATACGCGAAGCATGGTATCGTCTTCGATAATTGCTCTGTCATCTACAGCAACGGTGATCTGTACGTATTCACCGTAATCAACGACACCGTACCAGAAATCGGATGCAGGTTTGTCATCCCACTGTTCGCCGCGCTGCTGGATAGTACCAACGTTAACGCCGTCAACGTAGGTGAGACGTTCCTTGTAGGAATCTTCCTCCTCGTCGGAAGAAGCGGATGCGGGAGTAAGATAAGAATAGGTTACGTAGTCTGCCTTGGTGTAGCTGTAGGTGGGATCTGCGTCGAAATCTACAACGTAGTTAGCGTCAACAACGGGGTTTGCAAGGTCGATACCTACTACCTCATAAAGAGCGCCTGCTTCCAGAGCGGAAACGGTAGCAAACCATGCGCCGATGTGTGCGGTGCAGAAGTTGGGGCATTCATCATAGGGAACGCCGTTGTTGTCGGAACCGCCGGTCCACCAGCCGGTACCCTGAGTAAGGTAGGGCCAGTCGTTACCTGCGTTTGCAGATACGATGAACTGACCGTCTGCAATGGTGAGGTTTACTGCAGTCTGAGATCCGCCTACAACCTGAACAACCTTGTATACGTTACCTTCTACCTGCTCAAACATCGCTGCTTTGTCCCAAGTGAAGCTGTAGGTGCCGGGAGTGGTGATAAGGGTGGTAACGCCTTCGTACTTACCGGGAACACCGCTGTACATGATACCGATATCGGTAGTAAGGTTAGCAGCGGTCTTTTCCTCTGCCTTTTCCTGTACGTCAAAGGTGTAGGTATAAATGCCTGCCTTGGAGGTATCGAGGCTGTAAGTAGTGAATGCATAGTAGTATTCGATGTACTGAGGCTTTGAATTGCCATTTTTGTCCGTGTAAGCAGCTTTCAGGTTCTTGATATACCAGCCGCCGTCTGCTTCTTCAAGTGCCCAAAGGCTGTAGTCGGATGCGGTTGCCTCAAGAGTGAGGTTGCTTCCGGTTGCGCCGGAAGTGAGATACTTACCGTCGCAAATGAAGTAAATACCGTCATCGGTAACTTCAACGGTGAAAACTGCTGCGTTTGCAAGATCGGTGCCTGCAAGTCTGTACTTGCCGTTATATTCGTCGGTTTCTGCAGAGATTGCAAGCTCTTCGGAGGGGCAATAGATCTTTACGTCGTCGCCGTCTGCGAAGGGTGCTTCTTCAGCGGAAGCGGGAAGCACGAAGGTTGCAAAGAGAGAAAGTACCATGCACAACGCGAGTACGAGAGAAAATCTCTTTTTCATAATTTGTTCTCCTTGTTTTTATTTTTTTATTTAACGAAAGTACAGCCGGAATCGAATTCAACTTCGGTATCTCCGGAGGAATGCTGATAGTTCTTGATAGTACCGGAAACGGTGATAACGTCGCCAACCTTAAGATCAGCTGCGCCTTCACCCTTCATACGGTAGCACTTGAGGGGGTTATCCTCACAGCCTTCAACTACGATAGTAACGGTGATGTTGCCGTACTGCTCGCTGTATTCGGTGTTGATTTCGGTAATGGTACCGGTAAGAGTTGCCTTGTAGGGGAGAGAATCGCCGGGAGCAAGCTCGAATGCCTGCTTTACGATCTCCTTGGGATCGGAAGGAGCGGTCTGAACTACGCCGCCGCCGGAAACGCGCTTACGCATCGTGCAGCCTGCTTCCATTTCGATAGTGCCGTTATAGTTGATAATTCTGCCGGTTACGGTGATGGTATCGTCCTTAACGAGCTTATCAGCCTCGTCGCCCTTCATACGGTACAGAAGGAGTTCCTTATCGGAGCCCTTAACAGCGATATATACGCTGATATTCTTATAGGCAGGATCGTAAGGAGAAGAAACCTTGGTTACAACGCCCTCGAGAGTTACGTCGTATTCCATCTTTTCGCCTGCCTGAAGGCTGTAAGCGAAGTTCATGATCTGTGCGGGATCGGTAAGCTGGGTGGTGGGAGCATTGCCGCCTGCTATACGGTTAACCATAGTACAGCCGAGGTCAAATTCAACGGTGCCGTAGTGGTTCTTAAGAGTACCGGTTACGGTGATGGTATCGCCCTTTGCGATTCTGTCAACGTCCTGACCCTTGAGGCGGTAGCACTTAATGGGCTTATCTGCCTTGCCTTCAACCTGAATGGTAACGGTGATGTTCTTGAACTCTTCGCTGTATGCATCGTCAACGGAGATGACCTTACCGGTAAGGGTAGCGGTATAGTTGAGAGAGGTGTTTTCTGCAAGAGCATAAGCCTCGTCGATGATCTGGGCGGGAGTCTTCTGAGTAGAAGGATTGTTTTCGGGCTCCTTGGAGGTTTCATCGTTGGAAACCTCGCCTTCGGGAACGGAAACGTCGGATTCTTCGGAGGGATTTTCGTTGCCCTCGCCCTTAACTACGGTGTTGAGAACGCAGCCTGCGTCAAATTCGATGGTGCCCTTGTAGTTGGTAAGCATACCGGTTACGGTGATGGTATCGCCAACTGCGAGGTTATCTGCACCGTTGCCGGTAAGACGGTAGCACTTGATGGGCTTATCGTCAAAATCGCCGATAACGATGGTTACGGTAACGTTCTTGTAGCCTGCATCGTAAGGAGTATCAACGGAGGTGATGACACCGGTAAGGGTGTACTGCTGATCAAGAGATGCGCCCTGCTCAAGAGCATAAGCCATATCAAGGATCTCTTCTGCGCTGGGACCTGCGGAAATGTTAAGACCTGCGATCTTGTAGCGGAAGGAAGCGGATTCGGTGTTACCCTCTGCATCCTTAACGGTTGCGGTTGCGGTAAAGAGAATGTCGGTATCGGGAAGATCGGGAACGTCGATCTTTACGTGGTTTGCTTCGTCAGACGCAACTACCTTAACGGAATCGGATGCGCCTTCGGTAACGGTAACGGTCCACTCAACGTTATACTTAACGCCGTCAACGGTTACTACGGACAATACGTTCTTGTCCATAAGCATTGCCATGGGCTCGTCCTTGTCGCCGGTCTGATACATATTGATCAGATACTCTTTTGCGTTAACAAGGTCGTTGGTTTCGGGTACGTCTTCCGTACAACCTACCAGCCATGACAGCGCCATTACAAGACAAAGCATTACAGAAATAAATTTTTTCATGTCTTAAATCCTTTCGTCCTTTTAATGTACTGTGATCTCGTCAGCAGAAAATACCTTTATCTGATAGTCGCCGTCAAAATAATCTACGATACCGATAACGTCAATCGTCTTACCCGCATAAGCGGATTCGGTTATGAGGTTACCCTCGGCATCGTAAAGAACGATGGTACGTACGTCCACGGTAATTCCGTCAACCTCGCAGGTAAGTGTCATTGCGCCGTCGGAATTGCCGCCGTTGTGGGTGGTGTACACGTCAACAACGGTGAGGTTTTTCATACTGATAGAGGTGTTCATTGCAAGATAAGCGTAATCAAACTCTTTGGAATCGGTTGCTTCGTCGGATTCGATATCCACGGTAACCTTGCCGTTTGCAAAGAGATCTGCCGCAGTTTCTACGTTTGCGGCCTTGTGTCCCGAGCTGACCATAACGGTGTTGCCGGGATCATCGGGCTTGAATTCACGGTAGCTTAAGCCGGAAACCTGCCACGTTCCGCCCGTTTCGTAATAGGTAACGGTACCAACGACTCTGACGAGATTGCCAACCTTAAGGATGTTGAGCATTTCGCCGGTTTCGTAGCCGTAGTAAACGGAGATACCGTAGTACATATCGGTGGAAGCATCGTAGCTTTCAACGTAGACGGAGTTATTGTTGTTATAGGTAACGACACCCTCGAAGGCGACCTTTGCGTTATCGTAGGTTTCGATATTGGTACGAAGCTCCATAAGGTCTATTTCGTAAGCGTCGCCGTAAAAGAAATCGGGGTCCTTTTCGCCTGAGAAAACGTGCAGCTTATGTGCCTTTGCCTGCTGGAACGCCTTGGTAGCCGCATCGCCGTAAAGATCGTTTACGGTACCGCAAGCAATGGACAAGCCGTTCTGTATAAGCTCAAGATTGAGGCAGCGGTATGCGTCCGAGCCCTGAGGCTTGTACCATACCCAGACCAGATGTCTTTCACCTGTGGAGTCCACGTTCCAGTTGGTGTCGTTGGACTCGATTATGATGGAAGTGGCGCTCATAAGCTTTTCTTTTGTGAAGGTGGAGGCTTTTTTGCCCCATTCTTCGATTTTTCCCGTAGATTCGGGGGTGTTTACGCTCATATAACGGGCTTTGAGAACTCCGTCGGGGCTGATGCTTTCGGGAACGTAAAAGTGAGTGGTGTCACCGTCGATATAGCTCTTGACGGTAACCTCCTGCTTTTTGGTGCCGGTCTGCATATTGAGCGTGGTTTTTTCGACGTAGTCCACAAAGGGTGCGGGTGTGTTTGCGGGAGTGGAAACGTCGCCGTCGGTCTGACAGCCTGCAAAGCAAGCCGCCAGAACCAACAGAACTATAATAAACGATAAAAGCTTTTTATTCGTGTTCATACCGTATATTAATATTCACATTCATCGATAGCATCGCTGAAGGCGGTGTTGATCAAGTTGTTGATCTCTTCCTCGGTGCTTGCTTCGCCGCTGAGGCACTTAAGAAGGAGTGCGCCAACCTGAACACGAGCGGTGGAGGAGCCGTTGAATGCGGGAGATACGAAGTAATCGTCACGGCCGTCAATACCGACCTGAACGCACTTTGCTACGAGATATTCGTAACCGTTGCCCTTTGCAAGCCATGCAGCGTAGTTTTCGTTTTCGGTAACGGACTTGAGAACGGGCATATAGCCGGAAGCCATAGAGAACTCTGCCTGGAAATCTACGTTGGTGCAGAGGAACTTAACGAACAGCCAGGAAGCGAGAACCTGCTGATCGGTAGTGCTTTCGCCCTGAAGGATGCAGAGGCTGGGTCCCTGAGAAATAACCTTGCGGTTTTCTGCGTTATACTGGGGAATGGGAGCAACGCCTACCTCGAAAGCAAAGGATCCGTCTGCGGTATCGTTGTTGGACATCTGATAAGATGCACCGCCGGAGGAGCCTACGCACATATAGCAGCGGGTATCGGTGGTTTCAACGAAAAGGTTGGAGGTGTAGCTGCCGTAAAGCTCCTGAGTGGTGAAGTAACCCTTCTGGTAGTATTCACGGAGCTCTTTTACGAATGCCTTGTTGGTATCGTTATTAAAGAGGTATTCACCGCCGTTTGCAGCGCTGGTGTAGCCGCTTTCCATCTGCTCGCAAAGAGTGATGAACCAGTTGTCCTCTGCGTCATAGCCGAGAGGATAGCAATCGGGATCGATAGCGAGAATCTTTTCGCAGGTATCCCAAAGCTCATCCCAAGTGGTGGGAACGGAAAGGTTGTTTTCGTTAAAGAAGGTCTTATCGTAGTACAGAACCTCGGTAGACTTGTTGAGAGGCATAGTGTACATAAGACCGTCGCCGTAAGCGAGACCTTCGTTGTAGTAGCTTTCGATAAAGTCGTTTCGCTGTGCTTCGGTAAGGCCGAGAACCTCGTTGGTGCCGGGGATAACGAGCTCACTTGCGATGAGGTTATCAAGGGTAACAACGGATTTTGCTATATTGTACATAGCAACATGGTCGGGATAGCAGTAAGCGATGTTGGGCTGAGTGCCGCCTGCGATCTCGGTGTTGATCTGACCGTTAATATCGCCCCAGCCGCCTGCGGACTGATGGGTAATGTGGATATTGGGGTAGATCTTGTTGAACTCTGCAATGTAGGTGTTGAGAACCTCCTGCAGCTTTGCACCCATGGTATGGGTGAAGGTGATGTTGACTTCTTCATCGGGGTTGAAGCCGGTTTCGGGAACGACGAATGCGTCCTTAGTGTTCTTTGCGTTACAGCCGGTAAGAGCGAGTACGCCCAGAGCCATAACCAAGGTCAGCATAAGTGCTATGATTCTTTTTTGCATAGCTGTTTTCTTCCTTTCGGTTTTTCAATATATTTTTTTAAAAATATAAAACTTATTTTGCCTTTATCCCTTGATACCGCTGCGGCTTACGCCCGACATAATGTACTTGCGCAAGCAGAGGAAAACGAGGAACAGAGGTGCGGAAACGATTGCTACCGCCGCCATCTGAACGGGGTAGTTTGCCTGACCGGACGTATCGGTAAACGCATTGCGCAGACCGTTGGTTATCATCTGGTGAGCATCGTCGTTGGCAACCAGCTTGGGCCATATATAGGAGTTCCAAGCGCCCATCATCTTAAGAATGGTAATGGAAATAAGAGTGGGAAGTGCCAGAGGGATCATTACCTTCCACAGATACTTGATATCCGACGTACCGTCCACCTTTGCGGCGAGGTACAGCTCGTTGGGTATCTGCATAAAGTTCTGACGTAACAGATAGATATAGAATACACTTACCAGGAACGGAACGATAAGTGCCGTAAAGGTGTGCATCCAGCCTAACTGGTTGATGGTGATATAGTTGGTGATGGTGAAAAGCTCACCGGGGATCATCATAGTAGCGAGAAGCGCGCCGAAGAGAGTTTCTTTTCCCTTGAACTCAAGACGGGCAAAGGCAAATGCCGAAAGAACCGTTATTACGAGGCTGAGCACGGTGGAAACCAAGCCTACGTAAAGGGTGTTAAGGAACAGATCTCCCAGATGTGCGGTGGTAAAGGCTTCTACGTAGTTGCTGAACATTATCTGACGGGGCCAGAAGGTAGGCACTGCCTGACGGTATTCGGCAAGAGTTTTGAGAGAGGAGATTATCATCCAATAAAAGGGGAAAAGGACGATAAGCGCCATAATAAGCAGGAATGCGTAAGTAAGGGTTTTTGAAAGCACCTTTCCGATCTTCTGACCTACGGATACCTTCTGAATATCCCTTGCCTGCATAACGTTGTTTGCGTTGGTCTTTGACATTACGGCACCTCCTAATAATGGACATGCTTTTTGATAAACTTATTGTTGATAATGGTAACAACAAGTATTATCGCAAACAAGATGAGAGCCGCCGCGCTGGCGCGTCCCTGACGGTCACGCTCCAAAGCGTCGTAAACAAATCCGACCATGGTGTTAAGTCTGCCCGCATCGTCTGCAGGGCCCATTTTTTCGCCGAAGATACCGACGATACTTGAATATTCCTTGAATCCGCCGATAAAGCCCGTGATGATAACGTAGGCAAGCATGGGGGAAAGCAAGGGAATGGTAATACGGGTAAGAACTCTTCCCTTGGGAGTGCCGTCTACCTTAGCGGCGTCATAATACTGCTTGTTTATGCTCTGAAGTCCGCCGAGAAGAATAAGTATCTTGAAGGGGAGCGCATTCCAGACTATGTATACGATCATAACCGTAATGTTGGCAATATAGGAGGAGCCTGCGTTTATCCAGTTGACGGGCTCGCCGCCGAAGAACTGAATAACGTTGTTTATGATACCCCAGGTATCTGCCACGGAGTTGCCCTGCTTTAAGCCGACGATGTTGAACATTGCGGCGAAAACCATACCGATGGCTATGGAATTGGTAACGTAAGGCAGGAAGAATATGGTCTGCAGAGTTTTCTGCAGGGGTTTGATGGAGTTAAGCGCAACCGCGATAAGCAATGCCAATGTAGTAGAAATGGGAACAGTGGTAACGCACAGAAGTGCGGTATTCTGCAGACACTGTAAAAATTCCTTGTACTGTACGACCTTCAGAAAGTTGTTTATACCAAACTGGAAGGTCTGTCCGCCGATAGCCGCCATATTTCCGTATCCGTCAAGAAACGCCATACGGAGGGTATTGAAGATGGGCCATACGGTGAACACGAGCAGCAAAACAATGGCAGGCGAAAGATACAGCCACGCTTTCCATTGGTTTTTACTATCTACCATTTTACTTCACCTCAAAATATACTCTTTCTTCGGTTTCCTTGTTGAAAATGAAGAATTTATGAGGCTTTATGTTATACTTAACGGTTTCCTTGGAGGTATCTACTCTTATATCGGAGCTGATGATAGCGCGGATAACGGTAGAAATTGCGGAAGGATGAGTGGAAACGACGCTTGCATCGCGTCCCATAACCTCGACGTTATTGAGCTTGCACTCGAATACGCCGTTTTCGTTGGGCTCGATACCCTCGGGACGGATACCGATGTAAACCTCCTGATCTTCGACGCCGTTAACGTCCATAACAGCGGAATCGCCGATATAGACCTTACCGCCGGCAACCTTGCCCTCAAGCACGTTGATGGGAGGAGTTCCGAGGAACTTGGCAACGAACAGATTCTTGGGATCGTCGTAAACCTCCTGAGGCTTGCCGATCTGCTGTACCACGCCTGCCTTCATTACTACGATAACGTCGGAGATGGACATTGCCTCCTCCTGATCGTGGGTAACGAATACGGTGGTGATACCGGTCTCCTTCTGGATACGGCGGATCTCCTCGCGGGTCTGCAGACGGAGACGTGCGTCCAGATTGGAAAGAGGCTCGTCAAGAAGAAGTACTCTGGGCATCTTTACGAGAGCGCGGGCGATTGCAACACGCTGCTGCTGACCGCCGGAAAGCTCACTTGGCTTACGGTCCATAAGCTCGTCGATCTGAACGAGCTTTGCAGCCTCCAATGCGCGGTCAAGCATTTCCTGCTTGGAAAGCTTATCCTTGCCCTTAAGATTCTGCAACGGAAACAGAATGTTCTGCTGTACTGTCATATGAGGGTAAAGAGCGTAGTTCTGGAACACGAGTCCGATACCTCTGTTTTCGGTGGAAAGCTCGGTAACGTCGTCATCTCCGAAATAGATCTTACCGCCCGTGGGCTTCTGCAAGCCGCTGATCATATACAGCGTAGTACTCTTTCCGCAACCGGAAGGACCGAGCAGGCCTACGAGCTGTCCGTCGGGAATTTCAAAGTTGAAATTATTAACGGCTACAACCTCTTTGCCCGCTTTTTTATCGCGGCTGGGGAAAATTTTGGTTAGGTTTTCCAATACAACCTTCATAGCTATTCCCTTTCAAAAGAAAAATATATGTTTTTTATTTTTATTAGCGTTTTTAATAGGTACTTTTGGCAACCTCTTCTGCGTGGAGTGCTTTTTTATACTCCAAAAGCTTTTCGCGGTCTTCAAATATCCGCTGGCTGGCAAGGTCCACCGCCACGGTCCCCGCGAGAGTATCGTGAAGAAGGGCGTTGGTATGGGAGGTGAAAAAGCAGATGAGCTGTACCACCAGCAAAATAAGCAGTATCGGTATACTTATGACGCCGATGGTGCCGAAGAATATCATAATGACGATGCTGAGAGGGATCATTAATTCAAGTGCGAATTTGCCCAGCACCGCGCGGATAAAGAGCTGTACGTTGCTTGCCTTTATGGTCTCGTTGTGGATGACCGCAATTCCGAATATCTTTTTGCCCAAGGTCTGTCCGTTGCCGAGCATAAGGGGAACTGCAAACTCGACCGCCACCACCGAAAGGAGGATGCTGAAGGTGAGAACGAGCATTGTGAGACTTATAAGCATATTGTATGCGTACACGACCTCTTGGTTTTCGGAAAGGGCTTTGTTTGCCTCCTCGTACTTTGCCTTTTGCTCGTCGCTTAATTTTTCGTATTCCTCGGCGGTGATATTGAATTTAATTCCGTATTCCTGCTCGTACTGAGCGTATGCACCGTTGACGGTATCCATATATCCGTCGTAACCAAAGGCAAGTGAAAGCAGAGTTGCCAGAGCTACCGCAAGGATGCTTAACAGTATCCCGTCAAAAATAGAAGCGATAATTCTTTTTCCTATGCTTGCCTTCTGAATGCTTATATTCATTTCGTTCTCCGTAGGTAATATCAGACACAAAGCTTTTTGCGGATATTCTCCACCGCAGTACCGCAATCCTCAAATCTTACGGTGTAATCGCATATCTGCTGATTACGTCCTTCTCCCGATATGGAAAGCAGTCTGTTTGCCTTGTCCTCCGTGGTACACTCTTTATTGAGTATAGCTGTAATAAGCTCTTTTCTGTCTCTTTTCACGTAAATGGTTATAACGTTAGGAAAATGTGTTTTTAACGCCATTGCACCGCAGATATCCATAACCGTAAGCACGTTTTTGTCCTCGGCAAGTATCTTTTCCACGTCTGCCTTGCGGGAGCCGTAGGAATGGTGCGCGTAAGTGGTGGTTTCGAAAAATTCGTTTTTATCCGATGCCGCTCTGAACTCGTCCTCGGACAGATAATGATATCTTCCGTCGGGTCTGCCGGTAACGGTCTTATCGGTGGTATAGCTTACAAGCTTTTCAAAGGAGGGTACCTGCCTTAAAAGCTCGTCCGCTATTTCGTTTTTACCGCTTCCCGAGGGACCCACCAGCACGACGACACCGTTTTTCTCAAGGGTATACTGCTCTCTGACGGCGCTGTATCCGCTTGCGATTATTTCCACAAGCTTTAAAAACTCATCGTAGCTGTTGACGGACATAATTCCCGTCGCCTCCGCGTTCCAGGGGCGGCGCATCAAAACGGGGTACGCCGCGTTGGAGTTAAGCACGTTGTGCATACCGTCGTCAAAAAGGATATCCACGTCGATCAGGTCCTTGCGGGAGCCCATAAGGATATGGTCCTTGGGGATTTCGGGAAATTCCTTCAGGATACGCTGAAATCTGAGTGTCATATACTCGGGCCACACGGCGGTGGAAACGAATACCTCCGTCATTTGTGACAGCTTTTGCACGAATTCGCGGGCGCCCTTGATAACGGGCTGATTTTCGAAAAATTCGGGCTTATCCATAAACTCGAATATAACGTCGGTACGGGTGCCTGTCCTGCCCCAACGGTTTACCTCGTGAATGGTTATGGGCGGGTCGAATTTATATTTTTCATTCGCCAGACGGATAGCGTAGGGCACGCATTCCATAAGCAGATCGTCAACGTCCAACGCAGTTGAAAGGCGAAAGCTTCTGTTCATACATATTTCTCTTTCTGTTTTATACGGGCATTAATATAGCATTTTAAACACTATTATAATACCACAAAAGGGTATGAAAAGGCAAGCGGATACGCAAAAAAAATATAAAAAAACATCGTTTTTTTAAAAGACTTGCCATATCCTTGACAAGGTGGTATAATTATGTAAATCAACTTCGTTTAAGGAACGCTTTTAATATGGTCTATACTAAAAAAACCTTCAAATATTTCGTGCTGTGCTTGCTGATACTTACCCTCGCGCTGGGCGGCTGTACTGACGTTAAAACGGGCTGTGACCGCCACGTGGACGATATGGGAGACGGAGTTTGCGATATCTGCTTTAAATCGGTATTCGTATACGTTGACCTTTACGCAGTAAGCGGTATGGCGGAAAAGCCCTATCTGAACGACAGCTTGGCAGCCTATCTCAACGACGTGCAGAAGACCGACCGCGGAAGCCTTATACTGTCTGCGGGTAATATGTGGACGGACGGTGAATGGGCGCAAAGGATCGCTTCCATAGGCTTTGACGGGCTTACCTTGGGAGAAGACGAGCTTGAAACGGGCGCGGAAGAGCTGAAATCCGTTGCGGATAACGGTTCCCTGCCTCTTACGGCAATAAACGTATACGAAAAAAGCACCGATTCCATCGCATCATTTTGCGTGCCCTCCATCGTGGTGGAGGTGGACGGCTTCAAGATGGGCATTATCGGCGCAGTAGCAGAAGCAGACGCAGTGTCCGACGAATTGTACCTTAAAACGGGACACGAGCTTACCGCGCTGGTAAAGGCGGAAGCGGAAGAGCTGAAGCGTGACGGCGCGGATATGATAATATACCTTATCCACGGCGGATACAAGGCTGATTCCGAGCAGGTGAAAAACGTTTCCGGCGGTGAGATATCCTCCTATTACGATATTTCTCTCTCTAACGGATACGTTGATCTGGTCATTGAAGGCGGCACCGAATGCTCCTACAGACTCCGCGACGAGCACGGAGTTTACCATATACAGAATTCCCACGGTGAAGATATCGGAGTTTCTTACGCAGAATTAGCCTTCAACACCGTTACCGAAAAGGCTTCCGTCCGCGTTACGAGGCTGTTAACGGTTGAAAGCGATTACACCCCCGAGGAAAGCGACGAGGAAAGCGCCGCAGAAGGGGAAGAAAGCGACACCTCCCTTCCCCAAGAGGAAAGCAAAAACGAAAGCAGTGAAGGCGGCACCGAGTGCAAAAAGCACGCCGACGCAAACAAGGATACCCTTTGCGATATCTGCAAGGGATCGGTAATAGTATACTTCGATTTTTACGCTATAAACGACCTGCACGGAAAGTTTGCCAACGCAGACAGCCACCCCGGTGTGGATGAGCTTACCACCTACCTTAAAAACGCACGGAAGGATAACCCCAATTCCATCTTCCTTTCCGCAGGTGACACGTATCAGGGAAGTGCCGAATCCAATATGACCAAGGGACTTATACTTACGGATTGGATGAGCAGTCTCGGCTTTGCCGCAATGGCTATCGGCAACCACGAATACGATTGGGGCGAAGAATACATACAGACCAACAGCAACGCGGCTGAATTCCCCTTTATTGCAATAAATATTTACGACAGAGATACGAACGAGCTTGCCGACTACTGCGTTCCCTCCACGGTAGTGGACGCGGACGGGGTGCAGATAGGAATTATCGGCGCTATAGGTGATTGCTATTCCTCCATCGCCACGGACAAAAGCGAGGACGTATACTTTAAGGTGGGCGCACAGCTTACCGCGCTGGTAAAGGCGGAAAGCAAGCGTCTGAAGGAAGAAGAGGGCGCGGATTTCATAGTATACGTTATTCACGACGGATACGGAAAATCCAACTACGGCTCCGTGCAGAAGGTGGCGTCCTATCAGTTATCGTCCTATTACGATACCTCCCTCTCCGACGGATACGTTGACCTGGTTTTTGAGGGACACACGCATCAGGGATATCTGCTCCTTGACGAGCACGGCGTATACCATCTGCAAAACAGAGGCGACAACAAGGGCGGTATTTCACACGCAGAGGTTGCCATAAACACCGTTACCATGGAGCACGACGTTAAGGCAGAGCTTATTGACCACGACGAATACATAGACCTTGACGAGGACCCCATCGTAGAGGAGCTGCTTGAAAAATACGATGAGCTTATCTCCCCCGCACTTGAAATAGTGGGCTACAACTCCGCATACAGAAGCGGAAGCTATATGAAGCAATTGGTGGCAGACCTTTACTACGAGTTCGGTCTTTCGGAGTGGGGCGACCAATACGATATAGTGCTGGGCGGCGGATTTATGTCCGTAAGAAGCCCCTACAATCTGTACACGGGAGACGTAATGTATTCGGATCTGCAATCACTCTTCCCATTTGACAACAGACTCACTCTTTGCTCGGTAAAGGGAAAGGATCTGAAGAGCAAATTCTTCGAGACCCAAAACGGCGATTACTATATCGCATACGGAGATTACGGCGCGGAAGTAAAGAAAAATATTGATTCCAACGCCACCTATTACATTATCGTGGATACCTACACCGCATACTACGCGCCCAACAGGCTTACGGTTATTGAGGAATACGATTACGATCTCTTTGCCCGTGACCTGCTGGCTGAATATATAGAAAACGGCGGACTTGAATAAACGCAAGATTTATTGACATTTAACGTATTTATGTTAGAATAAAAATATATTTTACCGAAAGGATAGTTTTGATATGAAGACCTACCCTATATCAGGATTTAATAAAGCAAGAGGCGCAGACGAGCTTGTAATATACGACCGTGAGGGAAGCACCGGCACAAATAATTACGGTGTTGAGGCGTGCGTGGTAAACGGCAGAGTTATACGTATGGGCAAAAACAACAACACCGTTCCCGCAGGCGGTTACGTAGTATCCGGCCACGGAAAAGCCGCAAGATTTATTGCGGAGACTCTTTGCATAGGCGCAAAAGCGGTTATTGAAGACGGCGCTTTTTCCGCCGAGACCGACGAAGAAGCGTTGAGGATAAACGCCGACGCACGTATACAGACCATTATCGACAGAATAAAGGAGCGGGAAAGCAACAACGAGGAATATGACAAAGCAAATACCGAAAAGCTGCTTTGCGAAGCGAAAAGCGCCGCCGAAAAGGGCGAATACGACCGTGTTGCCGCTCTTACCGAGGAAGCCTATTACTACACCGCAAAAAGCGTTGCGGGAGAGGTGCGTGCGGTATGGCACCGTCCCCACGAAAAGAGCGAGGCGGAGGTGCTTGCCACCGTTGAAAAGCTTGAGGATGCAGGCTTTAACCTTATACTGATAGAAACCAACTACGAGGGATACGCCAACGCGCAAAAGTGCGTACACGATTTTCTTCCCATACGCAAGGGCTATGAAAACGGATTTGACGTTATCGAATGCTACATACGCATCTGCAAGCAGAAGGGCATAAAGATACACTGCTGGTTTGAGGATTTCTTTTACGGCGTTGAGGGACACGGCTGTCCTATGGCAGAGGTGCACCCCGAATGGATGGCGAAAAGAAAGGACGGCGGTCTGCTCCACGATGCATACGATACCTTCTATTTTCTCAACCCCGCACTGCCCGAGGTAAGACAATTGCTTCTCTCCCTTTGCAAGGAAATACTTGACAATTACGATTTCGACGGATTACAGCTTGATTATATCCGTTACCCTGTTATAAGAGGAGTTGACCGCTCCGCAGGCTTTGAAGAGCAGACCAAGGAAATGTTCCTTGCCGACACCGGCATTGATATCGACGGCATCGAGTCGACCGACAGCGAGGAATGGAAAAAGTTTCTCTCTTGGCGCGCCGAAAAGATATCCTCTTACGTTGAATCGGTAAGAGAAATGATACTTGAATACCGCGAAAACGGAAGATATATCGAGCTTTCCACCGCAGTATTCGGCGACCCCATCGAGGCGGTAAACCTTAAGTGCCAGAATTGGCAGTACTGGGTAAAGCAGGGCTGGCTTGATGCGATCTATCCCATGGCGTATCTCAACGATGCCGAGGACGTTGGCAACGAGGTTGGTTATATGGTTAAAAATTACGGAGAGGCTCCCAACATTTCGGGTATTTCCCCTATGTACAGCCATCTTCCCGTTATCGAATCCACCAAGCAGGTCGAGCAGTGCCGCAAGGCGGGCGCAAAGGGAGTTGCATTCTTCTGCGCAGATTCCTGCACAGACGTCCAGCTTGAAAAGCTTAAGATAGGCGTATTCAGAAACAAGTAACCTACTAAAGGAAGATGTAAATGTTCAAATGGCTTCTGTTCAAATGCCTTCTGCGTAAAGGTAAACCTCAAAAGAATAACGAACCCCGCGACAAATTCGAGGACGGTATAAAGAGCGCGTTTGCGCCCCTTTTTGAGGAATACGGATTTTGTTTTGCAAAAACCGATCTGGGCAACGCTGTGGACAGAAACGGAAAATTCTTTTTTTACGGTCCGTTAAACGCATATTTTATATATAACGATGACGTTTGCATTAACATGCTGTATTTAATGCAGCGCGGGGAATGGTCGGTCTATATTACAGAACAATACAAGGAAGATCAGCTATATATAATAAACGGCACGGCGGTTCCGGAATACCTGTATGCTCATAATTACGAAGGCGACTTCAGACCCTTTGCCGCCGTAATCAGATCGGAAATCGCGTCCGTCGGAAGCATTTTCGGATATAAGATCAAAAAAGCTTAACACAAAAATATCCCCTTGAAACAAGTAAGTTTCAAGGGGATATGCTTTTATATTCCTTTTACTTTGAGTGCGCGCATTGCGTTAAGGACGGCTATTATCATTACGCCCACGTCGGCGAAGATGGCAAGCCACATATTTGCAATGCCAAATGCGGAAAGAAGAAGGCAGGTAAACTTTATTACCAAAGCAAAGGTTATATTCTGATACACTATCCGTAAGCACTTGCGGGAAATGCCTATCGCCTTTACTATCTGCATGGGATCGTCGTCCATAAGCACCACGTCGGCGGCTTCGATAGCCGCATCCGAGCCCATGGCGCCCATAGCGATGCCGATATCCGCGCGGGTGAGAACGGGAGCATCGTTTATGCCGTCACCCACGAAGGCGACTTTTCCCGATCTTGCTTCCGCGATGATATCCTCTACCGCCGCAACCTTGTCTGCGGGCAGTAAGCCTGCGTGAAGCTCGTCTATTCCCAGCTCTGCAGACACCTGCTTTGCGGCGCTTTCCACGTCGCCGGTAAGCATAACCGTCTTTTTAATACCCTGCTTTTTAAGCTCCGCCACCGCTTTTTTGGCACGGGGCTTTATTTTATCTGAAATAAGGATATAGCCGAGATACGCTCCGTCCGCCGCCACGTGGACGACGGTTCCCGCAGAAGAAGAGGGCGTGAAGGGAATATCCATTTTTTCCATAAGCTTTACGTTGCCTGCGGCAACCAAAACGCCGTCAACGCAGGCGGTGACGCCCTTTCCGCTTATTTCGGTAATGTCCGTAACGCGGCTGCGGTCAATATCCTTGCCGTATGCCTTTATGAGGCTTTTGCTTATGGGATGGGATGAGGCACATTCCGCCAAGGCGGCGTACTCCAAAAGCGTGGAGGCATCGGTGCTTTCGCAACGGATATCCGTTACCTCGAAAACGCCCTCGGTGAGAGTGCCCGTTTTATCAAAGACCAAGGTATCGGTTTTTGAAAGCGCTTCAAGAAAGTTTGAGCCTTTTACAAGCACCCCTTCCCTGCTTGCTCCGCCGATACCCGCAAAAAAGCTTAAGGGTATACTTATAACGAGAGCGCAGGGACAGCTTACCACGAGAAAGGTCAAGGCGCGGTATATCCAAGTTTCCCACTGACCCGAAAGGGACAAGGCGAATATCCTCACGAGGGGAGGCAATACCGCAAGCGCCAGCGCGCTTACACAAACTATAGGCGTATAAACGGACGCAAAGCGGGAGATAAAGGCTTCGGAGCGGGACTTGCGGGAGGAGGCGTTTTCAACCAGATCAAGGATTTTTGAAACGGTGGATTCGCCGAATTCCTTGGTAACGCGAACCTCGATAACGCCCGTCATATTTATACAACCGCTGATTATCTCATCTCCCTCCGAAATATCGCGGGGGATGCTTTCACCCGTGAGAGCGGATGTGTTGAGGGTGGAGCTTCCATTTACCACCACACCGTCCAAGGGGACCTTTTCACCGGGCTGAACCACTATGATATCCCCTACCCCAACCTCGTCGGGTAAAACAGCTTCGATCTCACCGTCTCTTTTGAGGTTTGCGTAATCGGGGCGGATATCCATTAAAGCGGATATGCTTTTTCTGCTTTTACGCACGGCACAGCTTTGGAAAAGCTCGCCCACCTGATAAAATAGCATTACCGCTATTCCCTCGGTATAATCGCCGCTTTTGGTATATATTGCCAAAACGAAGGCGCCGACTGTGGCTATTGCCATAAGAAAGTTTTCATCAAATACTCTGCCGTTGAAAATACCCTTTACAGCCTTTTTTAATATGTCGTATCCGATGATGAGATACACGCCCAGATACAGACACAGCCTTAAAACGCCGCTGACGGGAATGAAAAGCAAGGCTATGAGCAATACTGCCGACAGGAGTATTCTTGCAAGCATCTTTTTCTGTTTTTTGTTCATATACTAAAAATCGATTTCGCAATCGGGCTCGACCTTTTTGCAAGCCTTCAGGACGTCCTTCATAACCTTTTTAACCTCTGCGCCGTCGGCAAAGTCTATTATTATTTTCTGTGTCATAAAATTTACCGTTGCGGAGGTAACGCCCTCGATCTTGCCCGCCGCCTTTTCCATAAGAAGTGCGCAGTTGGCGCAATCCACCTCTATGCCGTAGGTTTTCTTCATATAAAAATCTTCCTTTTACGTATTTTTACAATTAAGCACTTGCTTAATTGTTACAACGGTAGTATAATAACCAAAGGAGCAAAATGCAAGCGGTTTTATACATTCATTTCCGAAAAGGCGAACAAGGTTTCCAAAGAGGATAAAAAGGAGGAATATATGGCGGAGTTTACACTGCCCCATCAGCACGGGAAAAGCAGAAATATTAATCATTTATATGAGGAGTTATCCAAAATATCCCGTTTTAACATGGCATCGGAAATATTCAAGCAATTGGGTGACACCACCCGAATACGCATATTCTGGTTACTTTCACACAGAGAGGAATGCGTTATAAATATTGCGGCGTTAATGAATATGTCAAGTCCTGCGGTATCCCACCATTTGCGTCCCTTAAAGGACTGCGGTCTGGTGGTGAGCAGAAGGGACGGCAAGGAGGTCTACTACAAAACGGCAGACACCGAGGAAAGCGAGCTGCTGCACAAAATTGTGGAGCAGGTAATGGAGGTCGCCTGTCCCGAAGGAATAGTCGATTACACCGGTACGCAGGAGGAGGTAATCCACCGCGTACACGAATATCTTGTGGAGCATATTTCAGAAAAGATAACCATTGAGGAATTATCAAAGCGGTTTCTGATGAACACCACCACCTTAAAGCAAGCCTTCAAGGCGGTATACGGAAATTCCGTCGCCGCCCATATAAAGGAGCATAAAATGGATATGGCTTCAAAAATGCTTGCCGAGGGAAATGAAAGTATATCCGTAATTGCGTCCGCAGTGGGATACGAAAGCCAAAGCAGGTTTACCTCTGCCTTTAAGGACACGTACGGTATTCTCCCCACCGAATACAGAAAGGCGAAGAAAAAATGAGCTTTTTAAAGGATAAAAAGAAAAGAAAAATATTTATATGGATAACGTCGGTTTTGGCGGTTTTCCTGCTGATAATTTCCGCCTGCGGAATATACGTTAACGATTATTACCGCGCGGACATACAAGGAATAAACGCTTTTTCCGTTGCCGAGGATATAACCCAGACGAGCTTTCCCGACGGCAGCATTGCATTTGAGCCAAAAGACCCCAAAGCCGCCTTTATCTTTTATCCCGGCGGAAAGGTGGAGTACACCTCGTACGTTCCCCTGATGCGCGCCTGCGCGGAAAAAGATATTCTGTGCGTGCTCGTTCAAATGCCCTTTAACCTTGCGGTATTGGACGTAAACGCCGCAGACGGAATAAAGGAAAAATATCCCGAAATAGAAAATTGGTATATAGGCGGACATTCTCTCGGCGGTTCCATGGCGGCGGCTTATCTTGAAAAAAACGCCGATGAATTCGAAGGACTTATACTTTTGGGCTCATATTCCACTGCGGACCTTTCGGGTGGGGATATAAAGGTGCTTTCGGTATACGGAAGCGAGGACAACGTGCTGAACAGAGAAAAATACGCCTCCAACAAGAAAAACCTGCCCGATGATTTTACGGAGGTGGTTATCGACGGCGGATGTCACGCATATTTCGGTATGTACGGCAAGCAAAGCGGTGACGGGGACCCGAAGATAACACCCAAGGAGCAGATACTTATTACCGCGGAAGAAATAGAAAAATTCGTAAAATAAATATAGACTTAAGTCGAAAAAAGGTATATAATTAATTTATCACATCCAAGGAGGGAAAAATATGAAATATGAAATAAAGGGCGGTTCTTTCCCCATCGTCGTCTGTCAGCTTGAAGGCGGCGAAAAGATGATAACCGAAAAGGGATCCATGGTGTGGATGACACCCAATATAAAAATGGAAACAAGCGGCGGCGGTGTGGGAAAAATGTTTTCCAAGGCCTTTACCGGCGAAAGTATTTTCCAGAACATATACACGGCTCAGGGAGATGCTACCATCACCTTCGGTTCAAGCTTCCCCGGTATGATAGTACCCGTTGAGATATCCCCCAACCGCACGCTTGTCGCACAGAAAAGCGCCTTTCTCGCATCCGAAGTGGGCGTAAATCTTTCCGTTCACTTCAACAAAAAGCTCGGCGCGGGATTTTTCGGCGGCGAAGGCTTTATTATGCAAAAGCTTTCGGGCAACGGAATGGCATTTATCGAGATAGACGGCGACCTTGTGGAATACGAGCTTAAGGCAGGAGAAAAAATGATCGTTGACACGGGCAACGTAGCGGCGTTTGATTCTACCGTGACTATGGATATTCAGCGTGTTCAGGGCGTAAAGAATATGCTCTTCGGCGGTGAGGGACTGTTCCATACCGTACTTACGGGTCCCGGTAAAATATGGCTGCAGACAATGCCTATCGTAAACGTAGCCGGCGCAATAAGACCTTATATCCCCAGCGGAAGCTGATACAAACCAAAACACCTCACGTTTTAGGAGCGTTCTCATAAGGATGTTTACAAAATTGTAGGGACCGGCGTCCTCGACGGTCCGCGACACATCATTTTCGGCAGAGAGATTGCTTTCTCTGCCGATTTGTGATATAATATATTCAACATTGTAGGGGTATGGGCTTTGCCCAATGCCTTTGTAATACAAAGGCGAAACTGGCGATAACGGAGGTTATATATGTTTTCTATTACTGCTTACAATCTTCATTGGAAGGAAGGGATAGATCCCACCGAGGATCTGTGTCTTCACGGAAACGCAAAAGCGATCATCGGACATGAAATTTTGGAATATGATGACGCAACAATCAGTTCCACCGCATTGTATTTGCTGAAATCATTGAAGGAAGATCATAAAATACATGAGAGTAATCAGATGCTTCCTTGCTGTGGCTTTTTTATGATAGCAAATGAAGAACTTTCAAAAGTTGATATTTGCGGTTGCCCTAACGGAGTTGATTGGTCGGTTTTGCACGAAAACGGCAATGTTGTTTTAGTTACAGAAACAGGGGAAAGAACGGAAATCTTATTTGAAGAATATAAAACAACCGTCTTTGCATTTGTAGACCAAGTAGAAGCATTTTATAATGCCGCTGCAGATAAAAAATTACCCGAAGATGAATTTGATCGAAACGGTTATATCGCCTTTTGGAACGAGTGGAAGGCAATACGTTACGGAACATGATAAAACCCCGACAGATTTTGTTGCAAATCTGTTGGGGTTAATTATTTGTTTACTGCGTATCAATTTATGACTGACAAGTAAACATCCTTATGAGAACCAGCCTTTCCCACGGGAGTTTTTTCTTTGCTTTTTTGAGGATAGAAAGAAGGATAGATAATAGCAAGGAATATAATTAACAGTTTATAATATAAGAATATTTATTAAAGTCCTCCGGAAAGCCGACCCGCAAATAACGATCGGACAAAAAAAGATCGATCTGTTTTTGATCAATTTGATTTTGATCCCGCATCATTC
>JAGAKP010000064.1 GCA_017625615.1 Clostridia bacterium | reverse complement strand
TGAAATTGAGCATCACATTATCCCCACGGACATATACGAGGTAGTATTTAATATAAGGAAGGAAAAGTTCCCCTGCTCCCTGTGCGCCAATATGCGACGCGGTGCCTTGAACACCGCCGCCGTGGAGCTTAACTGCAACAAGGTGGCGTTGGGACATCACTTTGACGATACGGTGGAAACGCTGATGATGAATTTGTTTATAGAAGGCATATTCGGCTGTTTTTCACCCGTCACCTACCTTGACCGCATCGGTGTGACCGTAATACGGCCCCTGATATACTGCCCCGAAAAAGAGATCATTGGATTTATAAACAAAAATAAAATTGAGGTATCCCCCAAATACTGCCCTGCAGACGGCACTACCCGCAGAGAGGACACGAAGGTGATGCTTGACGAGATGTCCAAAAAGGACAGACACCTTAAGACACGTCTTTTCGGCGCGCTGGAGCGGAGCGGAAAGGACGGTTGGAGTGTGCATGAAAGAGTACGCCGTACCAAAAGCAAAAAAGCACCCGAATAGGCTTGCAGACCTGTTCTTCGCGCCCTTTTGCTGTATCTGCGGTGACAGAGCGGCGGACAGCCGTATGCCCTTTTGCGCTAAATGCGTAAAGGAGTTTCAGGTTTCGCTGGTAAAGGATTGCCCTCAATGCGGAAGCAGACGTAAAAGCTGCTCCTGCGAAAAAAGCGGAAACGCAGTATTTTTGTTTTATTACCACACGCCCGAGGAAAAGAGAGCAATTCTCGGATTAAAGCGAAATCCCGACAAGCGCGTCGCCAAATTCTTCGGGAAGCTGCTTGCGGAAAAGGTAAAACGCGAAAAGAGCGTGGGCTTTGATTGCGTGACCTACGTACCACGAAAGCCAAAAAACGTGCGTTCCTACGGCGGTGACCAAGGATATCTTATAGCCGCAGGGGTTGCCGAGGGATTGGGAATACCCCTTTGTACTCTGCTGAAGCGCAAAAGCGAAAAGAGGACTGACCAAAAGCTTCTGGACGCGACTCAAAGAAGAAAAAACGTAAAAAATATATTCTACGCCTCCGAAAACGCAAAAAATTACCGCCGCGTACTTCTGGTGGACGACGTGACCACCACCGGCGCAACGCTGGACGAATGTGCGGATATATTGCGCGAGGCGGGAGTACAGCAGGTTGTAAAAGCAGTATTAGCCCGCACACCGTAACGGCGCGTTCATTCGTCGCAGAAGACACCCAAAACAACAAAAAACGGCTTTCTTATGAAAGCCGTTTTTATTATTTCCACTTGGTATCAGCCAAAGAAGGAGAATGCAACGAATGCAGAAGAAAGGAGAGATGCAACGAGGGATACGACAGTGATCTGAGTGTTGATAGAAGGACCTGCGGTATCCTTGAAGGGGTCACCTACAGTGTCACCGATAACTGCTGCCTTGTGAGCCTCACTGCCCTTGCCGCCTTCGTTACCTGCTTCAACGTACTTCTTGGAGTTGTCCCACAGACCGCCTGCGTTGGACATAAAGAGGGAGAGAAGCAGACCGGAAACGATGTTACCGAGAAGGAAGCCGCCGATAGCGGTAGGACCGCCGATGAAACCAACTGCGATGGTAGCGAGGATGGCAACGAGACCTGCGGGAATAAGCTCACGGAGAGCGCCGGTTGTAGCAACGTCGATACACTTGTCGTATTCGGGAACAACGCCTTCCTTGCCTTCCTTAAGGCCGGGGATGGAGTTGAACTGACGGTGAATTTCTGCAACCATCTTCTGCGCGTTCTTGTCAACGCCGAGGATGAGCATTGCGGAGAATACTGCGGGAACTGCCGCACCAACGAGAATACCGAAGAATACGGTAGGATCCATTATATCAAAGCCGGTGATGTTTGCGCCTGCAGCGTTAGCCTCAGACATAAAGGTACCGAGCAAGGAAATAACGGTAAGACCTGCTGCGCCGATGGAGAAGCCCTTGGTAACTGCCTTAACGGTGTTACCTGCGGAGTCAAGCTCGTCAGCTACGCGGATAGCCTCTTCGCCCAAGCCGCCCATTTCTGCGAGACCGCGAGCGTTATCAACGATAGGACCGTATGCGTCGTTAGAGATGATCATAGCAACGATGGAAAGCATACCCACTGCTGCCATGGAAATACCGAAGAGAGGATAGTTTGCGCCGTACTGCTCGATAAGAGCTTCGGTGCCGCAGATTTTGTAAGCTGCGAGAGCGGAGATAGCGATACCGATCATTGCGGGAAGCGCAGAGATGAAGCCGTAGGATACGCCGGAAAGAACGGTGAATGCGGGGCCGCTCTTGGAAGCGTGAGCAACCTTCTTAACGATAGGCTTGGTATCGTCAGTGAAGTAGTCGGTAGCAAGACCGATGATAACGCCGACAACGAGACCTATGGTAGCACAGCCCCAGATGTGCCAGGAGAAACCGAAGAGAGCGGTTGCGCCTGCAGTGAGAGCCATAAATACAGCGGAAGTAACGTAAGTAGAAGAGTTAAGTGCGCCGGTAGGAGTACCGTTCTTGGTGATACGAGCGGTAGCAATACCGATGATAGAAGCGAGAAGACCGAGAGCAGCATAGCAAAGAACCATGATAACGCTCTTATCGTCGCCGCCGGTAAGAGACTGTGCAATAACGAGAGCGGAGGTAAGAGCCGCTACGTTAGAGTCGAAAAGGTCAGCGCCCATACCTGCAACGTCGCCTACGTTGTCACCAACGTTATCTGCGATAACTGCGGGGTTACGGGGATCGTCCTCTGCGATGCCAAGCTCAACCTTACCGGTAAGGTCAGCTGCAACGTCAGCAGTCTTGGTGAAGATACCGCCGCCTGCTTTTGCAAACAGAGCGAGAGAGGAAGCACCGAAGGAGAAGCCGAGAAGAATGGAAGCTTCTTTAACGATAGCAAGAACTGCGGCAACGCCGAGAACAGCGAAGCCAACTACCAGCAGACCCATTACGGAACCGCCGCGGAAGCCGATAAGGAATGCGGGCTTGATACCCTTCTTTGCAGCTTCGGCAGATCTGCCGTTGGAAAGAGAAGCAACTACGAGACCGAGCTTACCTGCAATAGCGGAAAGCACGGTACCGCCGACGTAAGAAATAGCCATAGCTACGTTCTTCCACCAGTTTTCGCCTGCTTGCCAGATGGGAGTGGGAAGGAATACTACGATGAGTACTGCGATAACTGCGGCAAAGATAGCAAGGATCTTGTATTCTCTGCGCATAAAGGTGTTTGCGCCGTCGCGAATGAGGCCGGCGACTTCTGTGATTCTTTTGTTTTCCTGCGGCTGGCGTTTAACCCAGAAATAGAGGTATGCCGCAAAAGCAAATGCAATAGCGGATACAACTACGGACACGAGGTAAAACATTGTTAAGGTAGGTGTCATAACAACCCTCCGAAAAGTATTATTTTTCGAAAAAGCGACACGTCCGTCCAAACACCCCGAAAGCAATTTTAATATAACAAAATGCGGCAAAACCTGAACTTTTTTGTGTAAAGCTCGGGTTCTGCCGCATCACGTTACTAACGCCTTGTTGATATATAAAACGGTTTTTACGCAAAAAACAAGCCGCTTGGTAAGCGGCTCTGTCTCATATACCTACGGGCGCAGGTCAAAAAATGACCTGTCCGTTAATCGAGATAAACCGTCGGAAACCAATGATCCGGTCCCCGTCGGTGACAGACTCCACCACTTATTTCGATCTTAGACGATAATAACACATTCAAAAGTGAAAGTCAATAGCACTTTTCAAAAAACAGTTTTTTCAACGTTTTACACATATAAGCAACGTATCCCGCACCTATAATATATCATTATGGCAAAAACGCAAACCGCTTTACTTTTCACGCCGCTTTGTGATATAATGTCGTAAATCCGTATGTTTAAGGAGACCGTTATGTACGTTATCAGCTCTGACGAAAAGAATAAATGGATAAAAAACACCGTGACATCATCCCAAAAGGGAACGGAAATAATAATAGGAAAAGAAAAAGGCAAGCCCTTGTTCGGCTGGGGCTGCTGTATAAGCGAGATATGCGCGGCGGCACTTCTTGAAATGGAGGAAAACGAGCGCGAAAAAGCCTTTGACGAGCTTTTCTCCGAGGATGGGTGCGCCTTTGAATACTGCCGTCTTTCCATCGGTGCAAACGATTTTGCGGAAAGCTGGTACAGCTACAACGAAACCGAAGGCGACTACGCTATGGAGCATTTTTCCATAGACAGAGACAGAAAATATATTATCCCCGCCGTCAAAAAGGCGCAGGAGCGCTCCCCCGAAATACGCTTTTTTGCCTCACCGTGGAGTCCGCCCACGTGGATGAAGTTTCCCAAGGCGTACAACTACGGCAGGCTGGTGCAGACGAAGGAAAATCTTAAGGCGTACGCCGTTTACTTCAGAAGATTTTTGGAGGAATACGCCAAGGAGAATATTAAAATAGCCGCAGTCTGCCCGCAAAACGAGATTTTCGCGGACCAGAAGTTCCCTTCCTGCGTATTTGACCCCAAGGAGCTGGAAAGCTTTATGTGCTGTCTGGCAGACAAGATAGAAGGACTTGCCGACCTGTATTACGGCACCTGTAACGGTCCCGACCCCTACAGCGAATTCGGCTTGCACGGCGAATATCTGGGATATCTTATGCAAAACGAAAAATTAAGAAAGTGCGTAAAGGGAGCGGCGTTCCAGTGGAACGGAAAATACGCCGTTATGCAGGCGAAGGAGGACTTCCCCGACCTTGATATCATTCAAAGCGAATGTCAGTGCGGTGACGGTGAGAACTCCTGGGATTACGCAATGTATCTGTGCCATCTCATTCACCATTACACCCACAACGGCGCACGGGCAAACGTATATTGGAATATGGCACTTAAAAGCGGCGCCACCAGCACGTGGGGTTGGAAGCAAAACTCACTTATATCCGTAAAGGACGGCAAAGCGGTATATAACCCCGAGTTTTATATGATGAAGCATTTTTCCCACTTCGTTAAAAAGGGCGCGGTCCTTCTTGAGGTAACGGGAGAAATGAGCTCCAACACCACCGCCTTCAGAAACCCCGACGGAACCATCGCGGCAGTGATAGTAAACCCCTTTGAATTTGAAAAGACCGTAACCGTGGGCGGAGAAAGCATCGTACTTTCCCCCCGCTCCTTCAACACGGTCGTTATATAAAGAAATCACCCCAAGAAGCCTTGCGGCTTCTTGGGGACCCCGATAATCACCCCAAGAAGCCTTGCGGCTTCTTGGGGACCCCGATAATAAAAGCGGAGTGAAAATTCACTCCGCTTGGTTTTTATGCTGTTATTCATCTTCCGATTTCGGTCTTCGGGTCTCGCGAAAATATTTGAACCAATCGCTGTTTTCGTCCTGCCAGGAATGGTCTGTGTACAGCACGCGGTTGAGAGAACCGAAAATTTCGTTAACGACGTTTTTGTGGTACATTTTTTCGGTAGTAACTCCGTAGCAGAGAGGAATACATCCAAACTCAACGTACAGCATCGACTTGCGCATTATCTGATTGGGAGAGCACACGGACACAAGCCGTCCAAACTGTCCGTTTTTAAATATCTCCGAAGCAACGAAGCACTCGTCTGCCGAATTATACACGCCGTGGACGCCTTTGTACTGCAAATTGGCGTCATCACCAAAAATACGCTCTTTGGGGATTCCCTTTCCAACAAGATATTCCCTGCCTGCATCGCTTAATGACACCTCGTCCGCAACTCCGTTGAAGGTATGGCGGCTGCCCGGCACGTAAACGGAAACCTCTTCTCCGTCGGCGGTATACTTGTTGTAAAGCTCTATCGCGCGGTTTAATCTTGCCTCAAACTCTTTGTTAGGCACTCTACAGTTTTTAAGAGGATGCTGAGCGGCAACCTCTATGAGCACGCCGTCAAACAAATCGTTCTTCGTTTCCATATAGTCCTGCGCCGCTTTATAGCGTTCCCGCCAATACGACTCGTATCTTTCCAGCGTTTCGGAAAATCCTTTGCCCATATCGCTCGAATCAAGCCTTTCGGGAGGAGTGGTGCCGTCGATCTCCACGACGCTGCCCTTATGCTTTGACAAGGAAAACAAAGACGAAGCATACTTCCACACGTCGTTTACAAGAGTATTGTTAAGATCTCCCTCAAAAACCACGGAAGGAGTCTTGTCGGCGCTTCTTACGGGAGGCATGGTGCAGGTGATCCAACCCCACAAGGAGCCGTCCTTGTTCCGCGCGATAAAGGCGGTCTGGCGAATCAAGGTATAGCTTGACCCGCAGTATATCTTGCCCGCCGAGGCTTGGTTACGGGAAGATACGTATATTTCGTTAAGATATTGAAAGGTAGCCAAAAATTCGCTTTCAATACGCAACTCGTTGTTTTTCTTTAACTGACTGCGAACGGAATCACCGTCAAAAGCCTCTATTTCCGCAACGTCTGAGCTGAAGGCGGAACCTTTATCGCCGATTACCAGGCGAAGGTCGCTTCCTCTTGCAACGCAAGAGGTCAGAATATCTTTGTAAGTCTTCAAAAAGCCGCTGCCCGTAGTGGAAACAAAGTATATCTCCCGCGCATTTTGAAGCTTTTTCTCAACCTCGTCCGGAGTTGAGGGATAATCGAACCCGATTTTTTCAACACCGTACTCTTCAATGAATTTATATTTAAGTGCGTAAGCGTCACGCGGCATTCCGATATACGGCACCGCAGGCGCTTTTACGCCCGTCAAAGAAGAGAAAAACGGTTTGAAATCGGTTTTAAACCCAAGAGAAGCGGCAAGTGTTTCCGAAGCGATCTCCGTTTCGGCGTTAATATGCAAAAACGCCTTGGAGGGGAAAATATCGTCGATACGGGAGGCTATGGATTCGTTTGACACTATGAGAATTATCTTCCGGTCTGCCGCCTTCAGGTATCGTGCAATGCTCATTTCATAAAAGCAATAAGTGCTGCGCAGGTAGCTTTCGGTAATGACCAGAATGATGTTCTCCGCCTTGGAGATATTCTCGTTTATATTGAATATCAATTCTTCCTTGAAGTCCGAACCGTTTTCAGGTATAGATGAGCAAAAAAGATTTTCGCGGTTTACCGAATCGGGCTCATACTGCGACATGATCTCCACGAGCTTTTCTACCGCTGACTTGTCCTTTGAGGAATGACTGATAAAATATTTCATAGCGCCCTCCCATAACTTTTGTTATTATAGTTAATAATACCATATACAAATCAAAAAGTAAATTACCATTGTACGCAAAAGCGGAGTGAAAATTCACTCCGCTTGGTTTTTAATATTAAAATCCGTAAGCGATGCAAAGACGGGTTTTGGCATTTACCATTACGTCCTCCGACACCTCGTCAAATTCGTGGGTGAAGGCGACAAACCAATTCATATCCTCATCGAAAACGTATATTTCGGGCGGGAGGACGGGCGTAAATGCGCGCTCCTCAAGGTCTGCCTCAAACGCGCCGAGCCAATCTCTTTCGACAACGTCTGCAAGAGAGGCGGAATTACAGCAAATAACGAACTCGTCCACATATTCACCGTCGCAAGCCAATCCTCTGCCGAAATAATTTCCGCCGATTTTTTCGGACATAACGATAACGTCGCAGTTGAGACGGCGCAGTTTTTCCAATGCGCTTTTAAAGGATATTTTGGGAAGCTCGGGGCTCATTATATCCCACAAAAATGCGTTTTCATACCAAGTAATATCGTAGTATTGGGGATGGATGGCGTGAAACTCATCCCAAGTCATCACGAAGCGCTTTGCGAACTCTCGGCGTATTTTTTCGGGATATTCGTGAAATACGTACTTCATAGATCAATCCTTTTCTATTGCCCGTTTCCAGCAGCTATGGCACATAGCGATATACGAATCGTTGCCGCCGATCATGATCTGTCCGCCGTCGGTGAGGACGTTGCCCTCTCCGTCTATGCGGGCGTTGACGATAGCCTTGTTTCCGCAAGAGCAAATGGTTTTGATCTCGCTGATAGAATCCGCCACCTCGAAAAGGCGTCGGCTTCCCTCAAAGAGATGAGTAAGAAAATCCGTGCGTAAGCCGAAGCAAAGAACGGGGATATCAAATTCGTCCACTATACGGCGGAGCTGATCCACCTGCGCCGCGGTGAAAAACTGACATTCATCGGCAATAATTACGTGTATATCCTTGCGGGAAACGAATTCGGCAAAAATGTCGGCTTCGGGCGTGACTGCGTATCCGTCCGCCTCCAGACCGATGCGGCTTTTGACGGTGCCCACACCGTCGCGCGTATCAAGTGATGGCTTTATCAGCCACACGCCCATACCGCGTTCCTCGTAATTGAATTTGGTAATAAGCACGCTTGCGGATTTGGATGAGCCCATCGCGCCGTATTTGAAATATAATTTTGCCATTTTTTAGTCCTTTCCGCCGCACACAGCGGCTTGCCAGAGCTTACTGAAAACAGTATAACACAGTTTTTCCACCAATGCAAATAAAAATTTCAAACGCAAACCGCTTGTATAATTCACCTTGATTTTACAAATACTAACACCACAACTGTAAAAACAAGGAGATTTTATATATGAAAGCGACGGGAATTGTGCGGAGAATTGACGATTTGGGCAGAGTTGTTATTCCCAAAGAAATTCGGCGTACGATGAAGATAAGAGAAGGCGAAATGCTTGAGATATTTACGGGGCGGGAAAACGAAGTGGTATTTAAAAAATACTCCCCCATAGGTGGAGTGGGGGAGAGTGCTGCTATGTTTGCGGAGGCGGCGTCCCGCGCGGCGGGAGTTAACGTGGCGGTATGCGACCGCGACACCGTGACGGCGGCGGCAGGCAAGGACAAGCGGGCGGTGCTTGGCAAAAACGTATCCCGCACACTGTCCGAGCTGATGGATTCCCGCAAATGCTACACGGCGGAAAACGGAAGCGCATCCATAACCGAAACGGGCGAAGGAAGCATATCCCATTTTTGCCCCGTGGTGGCGGACGGCACCGTGGTAGGCGGAGTAATGTCCTTCCGCACCGAGGGCTTTTCCGCTCCCGCAGAGGCCGAGAAACAAGTAATATCAACGGGAGCAATGTTTTTATCGGGACAGCTCGAAATATAGGACATCCTCATTCGGCGCAGAACCAAAAACGCAATAATATATAAAGAAAAGCAGGCTTGTTTCAACATCGATTCAAGTCTGCTTTTATAGTAGAAATCCTCACGGATTTCAAAAATATTATTATACGTTTTTGTAGAAACTTTTACTTCGCTCGCTGTAGTTGACTACAGCTCCCGCTCGTAAAAGATTTCTTCTGCATCCAAATGAGTTAGTCCTCGGTCTGTAGTATTTATTTTACTATAAACTTATCCTTTTCCTCCAACGGGAACGCATCCAGAGTGCTTGTAAGCTTTTGGGGAGCGTTTAAAAGGTTGGTGTTGTGGTGGGAATCCGAGCCGAGATAAAACTTACAGCCGCATTCCTTTGCTATACGATATGGACGGAGCACGCGGGAAAGCTCGTCCCCGTTATACCAATTTACGTAAATATTCAATTCCACGCCTAAGCCTGAACGCGCTACGCCGCAGAAAATTTCGTAAAATTCGTTATCCGAAACCATATCAACCGTTTCTATATGCGCCTTTTGAGAGGAGCGGTCGATAAGATTGCAGGTAAGGTGGGCTATGCCCGTTTTATGAAAGGGGATATCCGAATTTAAAAGCTGATGAAATCTGCGGACGTATCTTTCCTTGCGCTCTTCCTTGGTCATTCCCGCGGGGACGGTAAAGCCCTCCATATGGAAATGGGTGGTGGAAACGATGACGAAATCGAATACGTCAAAATTATCCTTGGCAAGACCGATATTGCCCTTCATATCCATATCCGTTTCACAGCCGAAAAGGAAGCGTACCTTATCGTCCTGCGGCAAGGGCAGGCTTTTTGAAAGATGCTCTATATTGAGAGGCTTGTACCAATTGGAGCACTCCCCGACCGAAGGGTCCCAGAAATGGTCGGTAACCGCGACGGTGGTAAGCCCGTTTGCCAAGGCGTAATCAAGAATACGGCGGGGTGTCTGATTCTCGTCGCCCGAGCAGGGGGAAAGACGGGAGTGGATGTGCATATCGTGATCGTATATATATTTCATATTTTCACCCCTTGAATTTATCCGCCTCGGCGGTTGCCATACGGTCGCACTCCTCGTTTTCGGGGTGGCCGTCGTGTCCCTTTATCCAGACGGTGTGTACCTTGTGCTTGTGGAGAAGAGAATATATTTTCTGCCAAAGGTCGGGATTGAGCACCGGCTTTTTATCTGCCTTTACCCAGCCCCTATCGTGCCAGCTTTCCAGCCAGCCCTTTTCGATGGCGTCTATAAGATACTTGGAATCACTGCACAGAGTGATCTCGCACTCCTCCTTGAGCGCCTCCATTCCCACGATAGCCGCCATAAGCTCCATACGGTTGTTGGTGGTAGACGCTTCGCCGCCGGACAGGCATTTGCGGTGTCCGTTATACTCAAGTATAACTCCGTATCCGCCGGGTCCCGGATTACCTCTGCAGGCGCCGTCGGTATACATATTTATTTTTTTCATTTTATTCTCCAAGCTTTATAAGCCGAATATCGCTGCCCGCAAAAACGCAGGTATCAAAGGAGCCGAGAAGACGGGAATATATACGCTCTCCGTAACGCTTGCTTAGCTCCTTGGCGCCCAGATTCGTGCTTAAAATAACCGATCTTCCGTTCATAAGACGCTGATTTATGATCTGATACAGCACGGATGCGGTGTACTGCGTGGAAAATTCACTGCCGAGATCGTCCATTATCAGCAGATCGCAGTTGAGATACTTAGAGGTATCCGCCGTTCCCCTGCCGAAGCGTACCGTCTCAAAATCATCAAAAACGTTCTGCGCGGATTCGTACACCACGGTGTAGCCCTTATCTATAACTCTCTGTGCGATAGCGGAGGAAAGGTGAGTTTTTCCCAAGCCCGTACCGCCGGTGAAAAGCAGATTTGCGCCGTTGCCGAAGGAGGAAGCGTAATCGAGGCAGATGTCAAGTACGTCGGACATATCCTCTCTTGCCTTGCCGCCGTAATATTTAAGAGAAAAGTTCTCGAAGGTCTGGTCAAGCAACGCTTTGCCGAGACCGCTGGAAAGGTACGCGTCACGGGCACACGCTTTTATTACGCAGGAGCAGAAGGTCTTTCCGTCATAGCCCGTGTCCGAGCAAAGGGGGCAGGAAAAAACGGGAGTATCGTATTGGGGAGAAATGCCGTAGGAAATAAGCTTTTCCTTACGCATTTCCTGCAGGAAAAGATTTCTTTCCTTTATTTTTTCTATTCTTTCCGAGCAGTTTTCGGAGGAAAGCGCGGAAATTATCTGCGCGGAAACGGAGGAAAGCTCTTTATCTATTTCCGCTATATCGGGATATTTTTCGTCCAGCTCTTCGGTTTTGCGTGCCGCATCGGAAAGCGCCTTTTCGCGCTGTGCGTTCTTTTGCAGCATAGCCTCGTTTACTGTCATTTACGTTCCTCCCTTTTCTTTTTGGTGCGGGCAACTGCGGCGGCGAAAAATTCGTCGTCGTCAAAGCTTGTCCCGCCTTGCTGTTGGGGCTTTTCGGTATTCTTTTTTGCCGTCTCAACGTCAGCCACGGTGAGAAGCCCGTCCTTGTGCCAGCGGCAAAGGATCTTGTTCATATAGCTTAATTTTACCTCGCCGATGGAGTTTATCATTATTTCATAGGCGTGCTTTACAAGGTCAAAGGAAAGGTCCTTTTCCGCAAACCAATCGTTTACGTATTCCTCCTCACGGGCGGTAAAGGCACGGTCGCCAAAGCCGCAAAGGGTGCGGAGCCTGAAAATACGGTCAACTGCTCTGTTGCGCTTTTCAAGATGCTTTTCCAATTTTTCGTATGTATCCACGCCCTCGGAAACCAAGCCCTGAGCGGTTTTGGTAAAATACTTCAAGGCGGTCTTTCCCCTGCCTACGCAATGGGAAGCGAGGGTACACATATATTCGGCGGTAAGTCCGCAATGGTCGTAAAGATACAGCAGACTGTCGTAATCAAAGCGGGTGAACATTTTTCCGTAAAGGGACTGAAGAGAATCGCAGGCGGTGCGGAAGCCGTCGTCAGTTTCCAAAGAGGAAGCCACGGTGTCCGCATCGTAGCGCTGATCTCTGCTTTCGGGAGGGAGGGGCGCTTTCTTTTCGGTGCCGAACAAAGCGCCTGCGCCGCGCCAGAAGGAAACGGCGTACCGTACCTCCTCCTCGGTAAGGCCAAGGTCTCTTGCAGCTTCGGAAAGAGTATACTCGTCCTTTATGCAAAGGTACAGAGCAACCGAAAGCTCCTCACGGGTGGCACCCGAAAGGGCAGGTATTATATTGGCGGGAAGCTTTTTGGGGCTTTTATCGCTCATTACGTCCTCTTTTCAGGAGACCAGTCCGCTTTGAGGAAGCACGGAAAAGGACATTTTCGTATGCTCCGCAAGGTTGCCGACTATCTCCACGGTATAGTCAATATCTATTTTTCCGCCCTGCGCCGTAAGTCCGTTACGCAATGATTTGGTGCTTACCTTAAGCTGCATGGGCATATTTCCGTTGTGGTACACGCAGGAATAACTCTTTTCGGGGTCAAAGACCATAAGAGAATTGAAATCGCCTATTTTATTTACCGAAACCATATTTTTTCCCAAGGTGGAAACGGTGGTGACGGTATCGCTGTTTTCTTCGGAAAACACGCAGGTCAGTCCCTTTCTTGTACGGGAAAGGTAGCCGTTTACCGTAGCGGTGCGTACCTCCGTGCGGGGGTTTTCGATATGCATGGGGTCGTGGCTTTTACGTTCGGTCTTTATACTTACTGTTACGGGGATCTTCATAATTTACTAATAGCTGTTAATATCAATGGCGGTCACGTCGGTAACGGGAGTCTGCAAAAAGCGGCGGGCGCTTTCCGCAAAGCCCTCAAGACCGTCGGACACGTAATATTTACCCTTTCCGCCGCCGCAAAGAGCGCCGCGGCTCGTTAAGCTCTTTTTTAATTCCGCCACAGCCTCCGCTCCCGAGGATACGAGGACGCTGTCGGGCAGGAAATGGGAAATTACCTCCGAAAGCAGAGGATAATGGGTACAGCCCAGAATTACTGCGTCGGGGCAAAAATCCACAGCCGGTGCAAGATATTCTCTTGCAATTTCCACTGCGGCAATATGCTTCACGGTGGTGTAACCGTTTTCCGCAAGGGGAACGAACATGGGGCAGGCAATACTCATAACGCCGTCACATCCGTTTTTTCGCAGTTCCTTTTCAAAGGCGCCGCTCTTTACGGTGGCGGGAGTTCCGAGAACCAATACTCTTCCCTTTCCCTTTGAAGCGATCTCCGCCGCTTTTTTTGCCGCGCCCTCTACCACGCCCACCACGGGCACGGGAAAGGTGGAGCGGATAACGTCCAGCGCGTTGGTGCTCACGGTGCCGCAGGCAATGAGAATTGAGGTAACGCCCTGTGACATAAGGAAGCGGCAATCCTGCAAGGCGTAGGCGCGTATGGTCTCTACCGTGCGGGTGCCGTAGGGAATACGGGCGGTATCGCCGAAATAAACGAAATCGGCTTCGGGCATAGCCTTGCGCAATTCCTCGACGGCGGTAAGTCCGCCAAGTCCCGAATCAAATATACCGATCATAGCTTTTCCTCGCAGGCGTTTTCGATAAGCTTTTCGATAAGAGCGGAGTAGGAATATCCGCATTTACCCATAAGACCGGGATACATACTGATGGGAGTAAAGCCGGGAATGGTGTTTATTTCGTTAAAGTACAAAACGTCGTTTTCGTCAAGGAAAAAGTCCACGCGGGAAAGACCTGCACAGTCAAGGGTGCGGTATATTTTTTCCGCGCAGGCACGGATGGTATCGGAAAGAGTATCCGAAATGCGTGCGGGAACGTAATAGCTGGCGGTATCCGAAACGTATTTGGTTTCGTAATCGTAAAAATCGGCGCCGGGTGCTATCTCTCCGCAGACGGAGGCAACGGCATCCTTATTGCCCAGCATTGCCACCTCTATTTCACGGGCGGAGGAAATTCCCGTTTCAACCAGCACCTTATAATCGTTATCAAAGGCAACCTCAAAGCCCTTTACAAGCTCATCACGGTTATTCGCCTTGGTTATACCTACGGAGGAGCCTGCGTTGGCGGGCTTTACGAACATGGGGTAAGAAAGCTTTTGCTCACATTCCTCAACCGCTTTTTGCACGTCAAATCCGTTTTTGCGGAAGTATGCATAGGGAACCACGGGGATACCCACCTTTTCGCAAAGGATCTTGGTAGTGACCTTATCCATACAAACGGCAGAGGAATATGTGTTACAGCCAACGTAAGGAATACCCGAAAGGGCGAGAAGTCCCTGCATGGTGCCATCCTCACCGTTTTTGCCGTGAAGCACGGGAAATACCGCGTCTACGTGAATAACGGTGCCGTCCTCAAGAAGGACGCCCTGATGTGTCTTTGAAGGAGAGATGACCGCGGGGGTGAGATATTCTTCCTTGTTTACCCATGAAAGGTCACGCATACTGTCGGTATCGCCGCTGTAAAGGTACCATTTTCCGTCGGCAGTGATGCCCAGAAGGCAGACCTGATAAAGCTCTTTATTTATATTATCGGCAACGCAGGCGGCTGACACGCAGGACACCGCGTATTCGCTTGAAGCTCCTCCGAAAAGGAGCAGAACCGTTTTCTTCATTACTTTTTCTCCTGTAAGATCTTTCCCATTACTTCCCCGATATTTTCCCGTATAACGAGGTCTGCCATACGGTCTGCGGGAGTGGGAGATTTATTTATAAGCACCAGATATTTTCCGCAAAAATAGTTTATAAGTCCTGCGGCGGGATATACCGCCAGAGAGGTACCTCCGACGATGAGAGTATCGCATTCGCTGATATCCCTGATGGCGGCGTTGAGAATGGAGCTGTCCAAAGGCTCCTCGTAAAGGACCACGTCGGGCTTGACGGTGCCGCCGCACTCACAGACGGGCACGGTGTCCGAGTTAAGTATATGCGTTACGTCATAGAACTTGCCACAGCGCATACAGTAGTTGCGGTGTACCGAGCCGTGAAGCTCACGGACGGTCTTACTGCCTGCCTGCTGATGAAGTCCGTCTATATTCTGTGTGATGACGGAAAGCATTTTCCCCTTTTCCTCAAGGTACGCCAGCGCTTTGTGGGCGTTATTGGGGCGAGCCTCGGGATATATCATCTTGGTGCGGTAAAATTCATAAAATCTATCGGGATGAGAAACAAAATAGCTGTGGCTTATCATCTGCTCGGGCACGAGGCCGTAAAGACCGCCCTCACCGCGGAAATCGGGGATGCCGCTTTCCGTGGAAACACCTGCACCGCCGAAGAATACGATACGGGAGGAATCCTCAATAATTTCCAAAAATCTGTTTATCATACCTTTTTCACCACCCAAAACGGATATTTTAGCATTATATTGTAACATAAAACCAAGGGGGTTGTAAAGTATAAAAAGCAAAAATACTCTGTTTTTTTCTTTTATATTGACATTTTCCTCCCTTTGCTTCATAATACTTAAGGGTAAGGAGGCAAGGAAAATGAAAACGAAGCTTTTGGCGATTTTAATGCTTTTATCAATACTTCTCTGCTCTTGCGGAAACGGGGAGGATTCTCTTTCCGATACGGCGTGGAAAAACGGAGAGGATGTTACCGTATATTTTTATGCCGACGGCACGGGAAGAGTGAGCGTTGACGGAGTGCACGTTGACTTTACCTACGCCTTTTCCGAAGGTACTCTTGACGTAGCCTGCAACGATACCTTCCTTGCGGAAAGCTACGGACTTGGCGATATACCTCTGTTCGGTACAAACGCCGTGGAAAGGGACGGAGAATATATGTATATCGGCTCCTGGGAGCTGGAAAAAGTAAAATAACCGATTGACAATTTTATTCATCTGATGTATAATACACGTAAGGACCTTGTATAACTGACGGAAGAAAGCGGATTTACCGCTGTGGAGTGCAAGGATAATATAAGCCGACCGTCTGGGCAGAATCAATTCATTTTTAGAACTGATTTTGCCTTTTTTGTTTATAGGGCGAAGATCAGTGGAAAGGAAACGAAAATGCAACACGAAAATTGGTTAGGTTTTAACTCCGGTATATGGCAGGATGAGATCAACGTACGGGATTTTATTCAGAAAAATTACAAGGAATACGCAGGCGACGCCTCCTTCCTTGCATCGGCTACGCCCCGCACCAACGCCCTTATGGAAAAGGTAAACGAGCTTTTCCGTCTGGAAAGACAGCGCGGCGGCGTTCTTGACGTGGACACGGATACCGTATCCTCTCTTACCAGCTATGCGCCCGGTTATATTGACAAGGAAAACGAGCTTATATTCGGTATGCAGACCGACAGCCCCTTGAAGCGGGGAGTTAACCCCTTCGGCGGTATACGTATGGCAAGACAAGCCTGCGCCGCATACGGTTACAGACTGAGCGACAAGGTGGAGGACGAGTTTAAGTTCCGCACCACCCACAACGACGGCGTGTTCCGCGTTTATACCGATGAAATGAGAAAGGCGCGCAAGTGCCATATTATAACGGGCTTGCCCGACGCATACGGCAGAGGACGTATTATCGGCGATTACCGCAGAGTTGCCCTCTACGGTGTGGACAAGCTCATTGAAGAAAAGCAAAAGGACAAAAAAGCACTTGCCGAAAAGGATTACACCGTTGACAGCGCACGTCTTTCCGAGGAGCTTTATCAGCAGATAGCCTTCCTCGGCTATATGAAGGAAATGGCGGCGATGTACGGCTTTGATATAAGCGCACCCGCAAAGGACGCAAAAGAAGCCGTACAGTGGACTTATTTTGCATATCTCGGTGCAATAAAGGAGCAAAACGGCGCCGCAATGTCATTGGGCAGAGTAAGCAGCTTTTTTGATATTTATATAGAGCGCGATATTGAAAGAGGTATCCTTACCGAGGAGACCGCCCAGGAGCTTATAGACGATTTCGTTATAAAGCTTCGCATAGCACGCCATCTGCGCACCCCCGAATACAACGAGCTTTTCGGCGGAGATCCTATGTGGATAACCGAGGCGGTTGGCGGTATGGGTAACGACGGAAGAACGCTGGTTACCAAAAGCTCCTTCCGCATGCTCAACACCCTTTATACTCTCGGCTCCTCACCCGAGCCCAACCTTACGGTGCTCTGGTCTGCAAGACTGCCCGAGGGCTTTAAAAAATTCTGTGCTAAGGTAAGCGCGGATACCGATTCCATTCAGTACGAAAACGACGATGTTATGCGCCCTCTCCACGGTGACGATTACGCCATCGCCTGCTGTGTTTCCGCAATGGAGGTAGGCAAGCAGATGCAGTTCTTCGGCGCAAGATGCAACCTTGCAAAATTGCTTCTTATCGCCATAAATGGCGGATTTGATACCACCAGCGGTATACATATCGGTCCTCAGATGGATGTAATGGACGCAGACACCCTTGATTACGACAAGGTTATGGAGCGTTACCATATTTACGTTGAATGGCTCAGCAAGCTGTACGTAAACACCATGAACCTTATCCACTATATGCACGATAAATACGCCTATGAAAAAACACAGATGGCGTTACACGATACCGACGTACAGCGTCTTATGGCATTCGGCGTTGCGGGACTTTCCGTTGTGGCAGATTCCCTCAGCGCGATAAAGCACGCATCCGTCCACCCCATAAAGGACGAGATGGGATATATAGTAGACTTCAAGACCGAGGGAGATTTCCCCAAATACGGCAACGATGATGACCGTGTTGACCTTATCGCCCGTGATATTACCCACAAGGTAATAACCGAATTGCGCAAAACTCCCGCATACAGAAACGCTACCCACACCCTTTCCGTTCTCACCATTACCTCCAACGTAATGTACGGCAAGCATACGGGTGCCACTCCCGACGGAAGAAAAGCAGGCGCTCCCTTTGCGCCCGGTGCAAATCCCATGCACAACCGCGAAGAAAACGGTGCGCTGGCATCCCTCAATTCCGTGGCAAAGATCCGTTACGAGGACTGCCGCGACGGTATTTCCAATACCTTCTCAATTGCTCCCGACGCACTTGGCAAGACCGACGGGGAAAGACAGAGCAATCTGGTTTCCATACTTGACGGATATTTTGCAAAAAAGGCGCATCATATCAACGTAAACGTGCTTAACCGCGAGACCCTTATAAAGGCTTACGAGGACCCCGAGGCGTACCCCAACCTGACTATACGCGTTTCCGGCTACGCCGTTAACTTCAACAAGCTCTCCCGCGAGCAGCAGAGAGAGGTTATAAGCCGTACCTTCCACCAGAGCGTATGACGGGCAGAGTTCACTCCATACAAAGCCTTGGCACGGTGGACGGCCCCGGTGTGAGGTTCGTCGTGTTTTTCCAAGGCTGTAATCTGCGGTGCAAATGCTGTCACAACCCCGACACGTGGGATATGCAAGGCGGAAAAGAGTATTCGGCGCAGGAAATAACCGATAAAGCCGTGCGGTACAAGGAATATTTCGGCACGGAGGGGGGCATAACCCTTTCAGGCGGGGAGCCGTTACTGCAGGCGGAGTTTGCAAGGGAAATATTTGAAAAATGCCGTGAAAAGGGTATAAACACCTGCCTTGATACCTCGGGAAGTATTTTAAACCAGCGGGTTAAAAAATTACTTGAAGTAACCGACAGAGTTCTCCTTGACTATAAATATACCGATGACGTATCCTACCGCGAAAACGTGGGATGCGGTATAGATAAAGTAAAGGCTTTTCTGGAATATCTGCAGGAAAAAAATATTCCCGTAACGTTGCGTCAGGTGATAATTCCCACAGTAAACGACACAAAGGAAAACGCGTTCAAGCTGAGGGAGATAATAAAAAAGCATCCTATCGTGGACAAGGTCGAATTGCTCCCCTTCCGCAAGATATGCACCGTAAAGTACGAAAATATGGGCATTTACTTCCCATTCGGACATTTGCCCGAAGCCACTGCCGAGCAGACGGACGCACTTTACGGTATTATAAATTCATAGAAAAAGGAAACGACAATGGCAATTGACGTATTGATAAAGCAAAAGCTCTTTGGAAATAAAACCGTGCCTCTTGAGGTCATACTCGGCGACAGCCTGCATTACGGTAATTTTGAAAGCGACCGACTGAATATAGGCGAGCTCGGCGAAACCGAATTTTTAGCTTATAATCCAAGGCGTATCGGCAGAGGATTCAGCGTTATATGGAATCCCGCCGAAAAGAAAAGCATAAATCTGCGGCTTCCCATGCCCTCCACCACCGAGGAAATAAAGGATTTTTACGGTGCTATCGAGAGAATTGCCACATATTGGGGAGCAAAAACCGTTGATGACGGTAGTAAAACAAGCCTTAAGGACTTTATGGCGGGTCTTGACGAAATGATATCCTTCAATGACAGGACCGTAAAGCACTTTGCAAAGCAGGTTATTGACGGCGAGTTCGACACCTTGACACTGTATTCCGCTATGTGGCCCCTTGCCGTGGGCAAGGAAGAAGCGGAAGCGTTTTTGGCGGACACGGGACGCTACGCTACGTGGCTTCACGAAAAGCAGTCTATGGACGTTTATTGCCCTGGTCCCGACCTGTATATGGGCGATAACGGCGTTTTCGGAAGATATATCGTACTGAGCGGTATTCCCACCCTTTTGCCAAATAAGCCCTCCGTTCCCTTCGGTGTAACCGACCCCGAAAAAGGAGAACCGCTGAAGTGCGAAAAATGGGTGGTTATGCTCGGAATACGGGGAGAAAAAAGCCCTCTTTGCGAAATGGACTACTTTGAGTTTTTGAAATTACTGCCCGAAAACAAAATTTCCCGCTACGACGGAGATAAATTCCTGCTTTCCGAGCTGACGGAAGAAGAAACAAAAGCTATAGCAAAGAAATAAATCACCCCGATAATCACCCCAAGAAGCCTTACGGCTTCTCGGGGACCCCGATAATCACCCCAAGAAGCCTTACGGCTTCTCGGGGACCCCGATAATTAAAACAGCACCGTGAAAAACGGTGCTGTTGTTTGTTTTTATGAAATCTTCGGTAGATCTTTTCGGGGTCCCCGCAAAATATCGCCACGGTATGGCTGACGTCAGCGCGCAAAATCATCTGGCGTTGTTTTGTGGGGGGATTTTTTTGCCTATTTTAGAGCCGATCTTGACCTGCGTTTCGTTTCCGTTTTGAGAATTGCGGACGATATCCTCGTCCAATTCCACCACGCCCTTTTTGATAAGGAGCACGATGGTGGACCCGCCGAATTCAAAATATCCCTTTTCGTCACCGCGGTTAAATTCGGTGGCAACGCGGTTGCGTATTCTGCCCACCAGCGTTGCACCCACCTCTACGTGGATAACGTCACCGAAGTTTTCGGTATGGAGGGTGGTATACACGCGGGAATTGCGCTTGAAATAATTTCTGCCCAGCCCGTCCACGTGGGAAACGGTGTACAGCACGCCCTTTATTTTGCGGTATCCGCTGCGGGTACCCTTGTCTATATAGCAGTACCTGTGGTAATCGTCCACGGACAGACGGAAGATAAGGCAAAGTCCGCCTATATATTCCTCGCACACGCTGTCGCCGCCCAAAAGCTCACTGACAGTGTAAGGGGCATCCTTTATGATATAATCCCTTGCCGCGTTTATGGGAAAGGCGCGGAGCTTACTGTCGCAAGGAGCGATAAGATGCTCGGGAGTCATATCAATAGGTCTGCAGGAGGGCTTTATCTTACGGGTGAAGAAATCGTTATAGCTTTTGAATTCCTGCTTTTCGTACTGGCTCAGGTCTATGCCGTAATCCCGCACAGCCGCCTTTACATTCCGCCGTGAAAGAGGGCTGTTCATATAAGTGCCCACCAAACGGGAGGAATTTCGGCGAGCGGAAAGCCACAGGACGGGACGTCCCAAAGCTCTGCCGTACATAAAACGCATTAATTTATCGGGCATTTTCGTAGAAGGTACGATATTGCCTGCTCTATCGTATATAAGCAAAATATTTTCCCCTTAAAGGTTAATTAATCAAGATCCTGATAATCTGCGCCGAGGCTTATCATAGCTTCGCGCACCTTTTTACCGTCTATCTCGCGTGCGGGAACGCCTGCGTCGATAGCCATACAAGCGGCGATACCTGCTGCCTCACCGGAGGAGCGTACGGAATGCTGTACGCGGAGAGAGGACTGAACTATAAATTCTGCACCTAAGCATCTGCCCGCAACGAGAAGGTTATCCACGCCCTTAACTACGATGGAACGGTAAGGAATATCGTACCAAGGACGTGCCTCGTCCTTTTCGATACCGTCAAAGGAGCAGTTGTGCGCCTTGCCGTGTACGTCGATGGGATAGTTGGACTGACAGAACATATCGTCAAACTTTCTCTGCGCGTAAAGGTCAACGGCTGATATAACGTACTCGGTCTGAATTTCGCGGCTTTCTCTTATACCTACCAATGCGGATATCTCTGCAACGTAAGCGTTTTCAAAGCCGGGGAAATGCTTTCTGTAGTACATAAGCTGACGGAATATAGCCTTTTTACCCTTAAGCTGGGAGATGGTAAGATCGTCGGGATTGGTAGCGTCGATATTTTCAAAGAATTCGGGGCAGTTGAAGGCAAGTCCGTCCTTTCTGCCGGGAATGGTGAATACCTGCCAATAAGCCTTATCCATTTCCTCAAGCTCGCCGGAGGCTATGCCTGCGTCAAACCATTCGGTAAGTGCCCAGGGCTTGGATGCAACGCCGCCGCCGTAAAGGGTGGTATAAGGATGGTCGGGATCACAGGAAGCGCCGCCCAGACCGGTGCGTAACGCTTCTGAGCGCATAAATTCGCCTGCCTTGGGAATATCTATACCGCCAAGTATGTAACGGAGAGACATAGGCTGGTTGATACCCGTTTCGGGGTTACCCTTGGTATAGCCTGCGCCTGCCATTACGCTTACGTCACCGTCGCCGGTAGCGTCGATAAATACCTTACCCTTAACGAGCTGCTCGCCTGCCTTGTTTACTATTCTGATGGCGGTAACGGTATCGCCTTCCTTTTCCACGCCTGCGATATAGGTGTGATAAAGGAGCTTTACGCCCGCTTCAACGCACAGCTCCTCGAGAGCGAGACGGAGAGCAAGAGGATCGAACATATTGCCCTGAGCGTTACAGCTTGCGTATTTGAGCTGCTTTTCCACAAGCTTTTTCTGAATATAAGAGCACTGGGGATTCGTACGCATATAGGTATGCATTACGGGGGTTACGAGGCCGAGGGTAGCCGTTCCGCCCAAGGAGCCGAACTGCTCGATAACCAAAACCTTTTTGCCCTGCTCTGCAGCTGCTATAGCCGCAAAGGAACCTGCAGTACCGCCGCCGCATACGACAACGTCGGCTTCCATATAAACGGGATATGCTGTTTTCATAAAAATTACTCCTTTATATCAAGCATTTTTAAAAATTCTGTTTCTGTTATAACGGGAACTCCCAGTTGTTGCGCTTTTGCTTTTTTACTGCCCGCCTCTGCGCCTGCCACCACGAGGGAGGTCTTTTTGGAAACGCTTCCCGAAGCGGTTCCGCCGTAGGAACGGATAAGCTCCTCTATTTCCGAGCGCTTCATACTGACGAGCGTGCCCGTGACTACCACGGTCTTGCCCTTGAGCACGTCGCCGTTTTTGACGCTGTTATCCTCCATGGAAACGCCGTAAGCCTTTAACCGTTCTATAATATCACGGTTTTTCCCGGAAGCGAAAAATTCGGTTATCGCCTCTGCGGATTCGGGACCTATATCCTTTACCCCGCAAAGAGCTTCCTTGTCCGCCGCCATAAGAGCATCCATATTTCCAAATTCGGAAGCGAGGACTGCGCCTGCCTTTTCACCGATATGGCGGATGCCGAGAGCGTATATAAGCCTTGCAAGGCCTGCATTTTTTGATTTTTCCACCGAATCAAGGATATTGAGTGCGCTTTTTTCGCCCAAGCCCTCCAAGGCGGCAACCGCATCCTTTTCCAGCACGTAAAGGTCTGCGATATCCTTTACCATACCCGAATCTATAAGGAGGGCGGCAACGCTTTTGCCCACGGTTTCTATATTCATCGCATCGCGGGAGACGAAATGCTCAAGGGCGCGTCTTACCTGCGCGGGACAAAGGGCGTTTGTACAGCGGGTTGCGGCGAAGCCCTCCTCTCTTTCCGTTTTGCTTCCGCACACGGGACAAAGAGAAGGCATTTCAAAGGGATGGGTGTTTTCGGGACGGGATTTTATATCCACGCCCACAACCTCGGGAATAATATCGCCCGCTTTACGGACGAAGACCGTATCGCCTACACGAATATCCTTTTCCCGAATATAATCTATATTATGAAGGGTTGCCTGAGTTACGTTGGTGCCCGCAAGGCGGACCGTATCAAATATGGCCTTGGGGGTAAGGACGCCCGTTCTGCCCACCTGAATGATAATATCACGGAGTACGGTGGATGCGGTTTCGGGGGGATATTTATACGCCACAGCCCAACGGGGAACCGAAACAGTCTCGCCCATAAGGTCGCGAAGGTCAAGGGAATTTACCTTTACCACCGCACCGTCAATATCGTAGGGCAGAGATGCACGTTTTTCGCCTATCTCCCTTATTACCTCCCCTACCTCCTCTGCGGTGTTACACACCGTTCGGAAGGGGGAAACGGTAAAGCCCATATCCTCAAGAGCATCAAGGCATTCTCTGTGGGTTGAAGGGACGTCATCCGACGAAACCTGCAGATTAAATACGAAAATATCCAGCTTGCGGGAGGCGCATATACGGCTGTCAAGCTGACGGAGCGAGCCCGCCGCCGCGTTACGGGGGTTTGCGAAAAGGGGTATCCCCTCCTCCTCGCGCTGTTTATTGAGAGAAGCAAACACCGCCTTGGGCATATAGGTCTCGCCGCGTACCACGAGGGTTTCGGGCGGGTTGGCTATATCCAATTTAAGGGGAATATTGCGTACTGTTTTAAGGTTTGCGGTAACGTCCTCGCCGTATTCGCCGTCACCGCGGGTGGCACCGAGGACGAACACTCCCTTTTCATAGGTGAGGGAAACGGAAAGTCCGTCGATCTTCGCCTCTACCACAAAATCCGCCTGAGGGTAGGCTTCCTTTACCTTTCCGCAAAAGGAGATCACCTCTTCGGGCGAGAATACGTCGGTAAGGGAGCCCATGGGAACGGAATGACGCACCTTTTCAAATCTGTCTGCCACCGCACCGCCTACGCGATGTGTCATTGAAGCGGGAGACGCATACTGCGGATACTCCTGCTCCAGCTTTTTAAGGCGGTCAAACATTGCGTCGTATTCGTAATCGGATATTTCGGGGTCATCATCCTCGTAATACCGTTTGGAATGATATTCAAGAGCCTTTTCAAGCTCCCGCATTTCCTGCTCTATGCTTTGGTACATGTTATTGCTACCCAATCGTTCTTTTCGTTAATACCCGTAAGGGCAAAGCCGTTTTCCAAAAGCGCTTGTATAACCTCGCCCTTGCGGGGGGAGATTATTCCGCTGCAGATAAGGGTACCCGTTTCCTCCAAAACCTTTTTGAAGGTGGGCGCCATTGCGATAATAACGTCTGCAACAATATTTGCAAGGATTATTCCGTACTTTTTGGATGTGACCTTTTCGTAAACGTCCTTATCGGAAAGGGTGTTTCCGCAAAGACCCGTGAAGTTTTCAACCTTATTGAGAGTCGCATTCTTTACGGCGATATCAACTGCGTTTTTGTCTATATCCACAGCAAGCACGTCGGACGCGCCCAGAAGAAGTGCACCGATACCGAGAATACCGCTGCCGCAGCCCATATCGAGAACGCTTACCCCTTCAAGAGGCAGATATTCAAGGGATTCGAGGCACAGAGAGGTGGTTTCGTGCTGACCGCTTCCGAAGGAGGATTCGGGGTCGATCTCAAGAACTATTCTGTCCTTCCCTTCCCAGTCCTCCCAGGTGGGCTTTACCACGAACTTTTCGCCGATAGGCAGAGGATGAAAAAATTCCTTCCAGTTATCCGCCCATTCGCTGTCGTCGGTCTCGCTTATTTCGGTTTTGAGAGAGCCGAGGTCGAATTCCGTTTCGCCGCGGAGTGCCTCTATTCCGTCAAGGACAGCCTGCATTTTTTCTCTGCCTTGGCTGTTATCCGCAAGGTACACGCGCACCTTTGCTTCCTCGTCCTTGGTTTCAAGCAGTGCGTCGTCAACGTAATCGAAGGGGACGTACTGTGTATCCAACAATTCCTGAAGGTCGGTGGGGTCCACTATCTCAAAGCATTCCGCCTCCGCAGAGATAAGCACGCCCTGTATAAATTCCACGCCGAGAGAATTTGCGTGTACGGTTATTTTATGAAACTTCATTTTTCCTTTTTCTCCTTTAATCCCAGCTTGCGGAGGCTTCTCCGTATATGGGAATACTTTCGCCGAGATAAGTCGGCTTTGGCTTGAATACCGCGTTTGCCACTGCCTTTACTCTTGCAAGCGGCTCGCGCACGTTGGTGGTGAAGCGGGTGGGACGGTAGCCCTCCTCCGAGCAGGTAACGCCGTATGCTTCAAGTCCCACCGATGAGGCGAGAAAGACGGCGCGGTTTATATGAAACTGCTGTGTTACCACCACGATTTTTTCGCACAGAAATATCTTTTTTGCGCGGTAGACCGAATCGTAGGTATCAAACCCTGCGTGGTCGGTGAATATATGCTCCTCGGGCACGCCCTTTGAGACGGCGTACGCCTTCATTGCGTTTACCTCGTCGTAATTTACTCTGCCGTGGTCGCCCGACATAATTATACGGTCCGCCACTCCCGCAAAGTACAGTTCACAGCCCTTATCCAGCCTGTCCCTTAAAATGGCAGAGGGAGTATCACCCGTGACCTTTGCGCCGAGGATAAGTATTGCGTCGCATTTTGGAGTTTCTTCAAGGTTTATTTCTCCCTCCGACGACCATATAACCGTAAGATTACATACCGAAAGCACCAGTATTCCCACGGCGCACAGCAGTACGAGGGCAAGAAAAACGTTTTTTAAAAGCTTAATTATTTTTTGCTTTTTCATACTGATCTTTAAGATATTTTGCATCCGCCGACTGCGTTCCCGCGGATTCGCATATAATAGTGGGCGACAGTCCCTTGCGGGCGATGACCTGCGCAAGACTTTCAGGCGAGGGGCCGTAAAGGGGATCCTCAAAGGTGAGGTGCTTTTTCTCGCCCATACCCGTATACTCTATTTTTGAAAAATGGCAGTGGAGGTTTTGTGCGTACTCCTTGCCGAGACGGCGGGTGATCTCATCAAAGATATATTCGTAATCTCCGTCTTCCTTTATACTGCCAAGAGTTCTTGCGTTGAGATGTCCGAAATCCACCACGGGCACGAAATTATCCGACAAAGTGCAGAGAGTAAGCACCTCGTCAAGAGTGCCGAGCTGATTGATCTTGCCCATAGTTTCTATACCGAGCTTTACGGTAAAGCCCTCCTGCTTTAACGCCTTGTCTGCCATAAGCAGAGTTTCGGTGGCGTATTCCATAGCCGTTTCACGGCTTATTTTGGCGCAGGAGCCGCAATGGACCACCATGGTTTCCGCACCCAAAAGCTGTGACGCGGCGGCAGATTCCATTATATAGCCCACGCTTTTTACACGCTTTTCTCTCTCCACCGAGGAAAGAGATATAAAATACGGTGTATGAAATGACATTTTCACGCCGAGGCTACGGGCGTTATCGCCTATTTCCGCCAGCATTGCGGGAGACGTGTGTATACCTCTGCCCGCCTCGTATTCGTATGCGTCAAGACCGTAAGCCTTTACCCATTGGGGCGCGAAAAGAGTGCCCTTCAAGCCGCTTTTCGCAAATTCATCACAGTTGCCGCCGGGGCCGAATAATGCATTCATCAGGCTTTTCTCCTTTTAAAATAACGTAGATGGGGCTTTTCAAACCAACGCTTGAGCTTTACGAACCAGCCCTCGTCCTGAGGGTCGATGGGGTTTACGATATAGGCGCGTATGCCTGCGCGGTGGGCGCAAAGACAGTCTGTAAAAAGCTGGTCGCCTACCACCAGCGTTTCCGCCTTGGTGGCGCCGAACTCACGCATAATTCTGCGTACTGCGCGGCGGGAGGGCTTTTTTGCCTTGCACACGGTGAAAAAGCCGAGAGGACGGTTGAACTTTTCGATACGCTTGCCGTTGTTGTTGGATGCGAACGCCACGTTTATGCCGTTATCCCGCAGAGAAAACAGATACTGTGCCATTTTTTCGGTGGGGTACGCCACGCTGTAAGGCGCAACGGTATTGTCCAGATCGAAGATAACGGTGGTTATTCCGTCCTGCTTGAGCAGCTCGGGAGTTATTTCGTATATATTATTAAACATCTTGTCGGGAATAAGTGTAACTTTGCTCATAACGTTCCTCATACTATTATTCAGTTTATTGTAACATTTCAAAGTAAAAAAGTAAAGTAAAATATAATAATTTTACTTGAAAAGATACATAGTTTATTTTATAATTAACGGAGGATATACTTAATGGAAATATTCATTGCTTTCGTTACGTGCACGGCGGCGTGTCTTCTGCTTACTTTCATACTTGAAAAGAAGCGCACCGAAATAACAGAGATATATATTCCCCGTGAGACGGACACAGCCGTGACCGCAAGAGAAATGCTGTATACCGGATCCTTGCGGGGCAGTAAGGTTATTATATGCCGTACCGCCGCGGACTGCGAAGAAATTATTAAAAATATTACCGAGGAATACGGAAAAATATACAAAAAGGGGTGAAATAAGCTTTGGAGCAGGTAACGCTTGAGGGAATTGTGGAAAATATAGTTTTTACCAACGAGGACAACGGATATACCGTATGCGAGTGCGCCTGCGGAGGAGAGCTTGTTACCCTTGTGGGAATAATGCCTTATCTCAACGAAGGCGAAAGCATTAAAGCCCAGGGCGTGTGGCAGGTCCACGCCACCTTCGGACGTCAGCTGAAGGTCGAATACTTTGAAAAAAAGCTTCCCACCGATTCGGAGGCTATATACAAATACCTTTCTTCGGGGGCTGTCAAGGGTATAGGTCCCGTCACCGCCGCGAGGATTGTTGAAGCATTCGGCGCGGACACCTTTGACGTAATGGAAAACAACCCCAAATGGCTGTGCGATATAAAGGGAATTTCTCCCCGCAGAGCAAAGGAGATTTCCGAAAGCTACGCCGCGCAGTTCGGTATGCGGAGCGTTATGATGTTTTGCTCCCGCTTTTTCGGTCCCTCCGTGTCCGCGCGCATATACCGCAGATACGGCGCCGCCGCAGTGACCATAATAGAAAAGGACCCGTACAGACTTATATCCGATATTGAGGGTGTTGGATTTGAAAAGGCGGACACGGTGGCACAGCAATTGGGATTTCCCGCAGACAGTCCCCAGCGTATTGAGGCGGGCGCGGAATACGTGCTGTCCAACGCCGCATACGCAGGCGGGCATTGCTGTCTGCCCGAAAAGGACCTTATTGCAAAAACGGCGCAGGCGCTTAACGTACAGCCAATGTCGGTGGCTACCGCAATTGCGCGGATGTGCGAAAGAGGCGAGCTTGTACGGGCTAACGAGGAATATATTTATCTCCGCGAATACAGAGAAGCGGAAAGCTATATAAACGCGAAATTAAGACTTTTAAGGGATACTCCCCGCCCCGAAAGATACGAGGGTGTGGAAAGCGCCATAAAGGACCTTGAGGGAAAATACGGCATCACCTACGCAGACGAGCAGGTGCAGGCGATAGTAAGCGGAATTACCAACGGTGTTACCGTGATTACCGGCGGACCCGGTACCGGTAAGACCACCGTTATAAAGGCGCTTACGGAACTGCTTTTATCCCTTAAAATATCCTTTTGTCTTGCCGCCCCCACCGGCAGAGCCGCCAAGCGTATGAGCGAAGCAAGCGGAGCGGACGCAAAAACGATACACAGGTTGCTTGAAACGGAGTTTGACACTGCCCACCGTCCCAAATTCGGCAGAGACGAGGGAAACCCTCTCCCCGCTTCGGTGGTGATAATAGACGAAATGTCTATGGTGGACCTGCTGCTGTTCTCTTCACTACTCAAGGCGGTCAAAAGAGGAAGCACCTTGGTGCTTATCGGTGACGTTGATCAGCTTCCCCCTGTAGGCGCGGGACAGTGCTTAAAGGACATTATCGAAAGCGAAGCCTTCCCCGTGGTAAGGCTGAAGCACATATTCCGTCAGGCAGAGCAAAGCCTTATAGTAACCAACGCCCACGATATAAACAAGGGTAATATGCCCGTGCTTAACGCAAAGGACAACGATTTCTTCTTTATGGAGCGTTCAAATTACACGGACGTACAGCAGCTTCTTCTTTCCCTTTGCAGGGACAGGCTTCCCAAGACCTATTCGCTTGACAGCTTTTCGGATATACAGATACTTACCCCCACCCGAAAAGGAGAGCTTGGCACAAAAGTCCTTAACGCGGTGCTTCAGGAGGGGTTAAACCCAAAAAGCTTTAAAAAGCGGGAAAAGAAGATAGGAAACGTCCTCTTCCGCGAGGGGGACAAGGTAATGCAGACAAAAAATAACTACGATATCGAATGGGACAAGGACGGTATTAAGGGACAAGGCATATTCAACGGCGACGTGGGGCGGATAATATCCATAGACACACAAAGTGAAACTATGGTCATTAACTTTGACGACCGCGTGGCGGAATACGATTTTGCACTCCTTGACGAGCTTGAGCACGCCTTCGCGGTGACGGTGCACAAAAGTCAGGGTAACGAATACCCCGTAGTATTAATGCCCGTTTACGACTGCCCTTACCCGCTGATGACGCGAAATCTCTTTTATACCGCCGTTACCCGCGCAAAAAAACTGCTTATCCTCGTGGGAAAGCAGAGATGCGTTTCGATAATGGTGGAAAACGATAAAAAATCCCACAGATACGGACATTTAAAGCAACTGCTTTCGGAATAACAAAACAAAACGGAGGAAAAGCAATGAACAGTATTTTCAGATTTTCCGCAGGATATCTTGCATTGGCTATTGAAAAAACGGGCGACGGAGTCCGTCTGTACTCCATTCGCGACAAGGAAAACAAAAAGAACCTTCTCACCCACGCGTGCACTCTGTTCCGTCTGTACGCGGAAAACCTTTCCGACGGAAGCTGGGTAACCCTTACCTCCCACAAGGATTGGAAGCAGGTCGAAACGCTGAAGACCGAAGAGGGTGCTATCATTATCCTTTCGGGCAACAAAAAAATACCCGGTATTTCCGTAACCCTTACCGCGGTATGCACCCACAACCGTATTGAATGGCAGACGCAGGTAAGCTCCGTAAATACCCAATACACCGTATCCGCATGCGACCACCCCATGCTGTCCTTCGACACGGGCGAAAACGTGCGTATGTTCTACCCCTACGGCTGCGGCGAGGTATATACCACCGAGAAAAAGAGAGGGCTGGAAAACGGACAGAACTACCCCTCCTACGGCGTTTCCATGCAGTATATGGCGTTTTACAACGTACGCACCGGCAGAGGTATATATTACGGTATTCACGACCCCGCGCCCGCATACAAGAGATTCAGCTTTAAAAAGAACGCAGGGGAAAATTATATGTCCATGGTGGCGGGACAGACTCTCACCAACATTGACGTTTGCTGTAATTCCCAGTCCCTTTGCGGAAAATGCGTGTGGCAGCTCTTCGACGGCGACTGGTACGACGCCGCACTTATATACAGAGATTGGGCGGAAAAGGAAGCGGAGTTCCTTTCCTCCTCCCGCAAACATCCCGAGTGGTTCGTAAAGGCGCCCCACTGGTGGCTTGTGCATATAAACGAGGACGCTTCCTTTGCAGACGATATTATCGAGGCGACCAAGACCTTGGGCACGGCAAGCCCCGTACACCTTTATCTGTGGCACAACGCGCCCTTTGATAACGATTACCCCCACTACTTCCCCGTACGTGAGGTTGCCAAGGAGGGTATGAAAAAGCTTAAAGCCGCAGGGGTAAAGGTTATGCCCTATATAAACGGCAGACTTTGGGACACCCGCGATAAAAAGGCAGAGGATTTTCAGTTTACCTCGGTGGCAAAGCCCAACGCCACCAAGGACAGACACGGCGTTTGCTTTACCGAAACCTATTCCTCCAAGGAGGAGGACGGAAGCAAGGTATGCCTTTCCATTATGTGCCCCTCCACCGCCTTGTGGCAGGAGAAAATGGCGTACACCGTGGGCAGACTGATAAACGACGAGGGCTTTGACGGCGTGTATATGGATCAGATCGCCGCGGCACAGCCTTACGCCTGTTGTGACAGAACGCATCCCCACGTGGCGGGAGGCGGTCAGTGGTGGTGCCGCTCATACAGAGCGCTTCTTGACAGAGTGTACCGCGGTCTTCCCGAGGACGCCATGCTTACCACCGAATGTACCGCAGACCCCTTTATATCCCACATGGGCGGATACCTCTCCTGGCTGTGGATAAGAAACGAGCAGGTGCCTGCATTCCCCGTAATATATTCAAAATATATTTCGATGTTCGGCAGAAGCTATCAGTCCGATAAGGACGAGGACTGGACGGGTGCCCGAATATTTATTGCCCAAAGCCTTGTTTACGGCGAGCAGCTTGGCTGGATATCTCCCGCACATTTCAACGCAAATCCTTATAAGGATTTCTATATAAGCTGTGTAAGAACGAGAGACGCCTTGGGCGAATACTTCTACGTGGGCACGGAGACCTGCCGTCCTCCCGTGGTTGAAACGAATATTCCCTCACTCCGCACCGAAAAGTGCTCGCAGGCAATTCACGGCTTGGTAGAGGAAAAGGCGGTTATGGGCGGTATACGCAAAAAGGCAGACGGCAAAAAGCTGTTTATACTGGTCAACGCCGCAAAGGAAGGCGGAAAGGCTTCCGTTACGGCAGAGGTGCCCGACGGCGTTTACGGCGACATAACCTTCAAGGACGGAAAAGCCGACGTTTATATGGACGCCCTGAGCGTTAAATATTTTGAGTTTTAAAAACAGTAGGTGCGCATCACGATGCGCCCGTAACAGACAAATCATTTCGTTTAAAAACGGTTTATTGGAGACTCCGAAAAGTCCAACCCCATGACAGCGAAAACCCGCAGTTTTTGAAAACTGCGGGTTTTGTTTTGCTATTTCTGCGGACGGTAGAAAAACAGATAATCGGAATATGTGGTGGTCATAGTTTCGGTTGGGTTGCCTAAATAAGTATCAATAGTTTTAATCAATAAGCCGTTTTCATCATAATGATAAGTGACTGTTTCGATGTGTACGAAATTATCCGCTTGTCCGAAAGCCAAGTTTTGATAATATTCGGTTTTCATCAAAACACCTTCATTATCATAAAAATGTTCTTCATAGTAATCTACAGTTTCCGGCTCACTTATAAAAGAATAATACTTTTTTACAATATCACCTAACGCATTATATTCATATTTGTAATACTCGGTATCAGGTCTTCCAATCCCCATACTGTCTCTATTTGTACGTTTAAGTATAACATTGCCATAAGTATCATATTCGTACTCTTCGATATGGTTACCCACCGCAATCTTTATTAAATGTCCGTTAATGTCATATGTGTTTACGGCTTCGTAAGTTTCAACGTCTCCCGTTTCGCAATCTTTCTGGGTACACACAATAGGATTACCGTTCTCGTCATTTACATACGTATATTCAACAGAGTGCCATGTTTTTGAATATTCATAAATCAAAAAACCATTTTCATCATAAGAATATTCATCATACGATTGGAGCTCAGAAAAATCGTCGTAGGTTTCGCACTTCCGGTATACCACCACGAAGTCTTTCAGCATTTCCTTTGCCGCATCGGTTCCGCTTTTGTACAAAACCTCGTAGCTCTCTTTTATTTTGCCCTCTTCGATAAGCTTTAATGCTTGGTCAACGGCGGCATCTGTTTTTTCTGACTCGGATACATCAGATTCTTTTGAAGTTTCCTCCGGAATGTACTCCTCAGATTCTTTTGACGTTTCATCAGGCACGGACACTTCACTTTCCTCAGGAACAGTTGTATCCTCCGCGGAAACCTCGCTTTCCTCTTCAGGCACGCTTTCTTCCGCAGATACTCCTTTGCTCACTTCTTCGGATTCGCTTACTTCACTTTGCTCGCCGTAAGATACGGTATCCTGCGAAAGTTCGGATACATCTCCCCCTCCGCAGCTTGTAAGCACGAGAAGCGCCGACAACAATAAAACAATTAGCTTTTTCATATTATCCTCCGTTTTTTGAAATATCCCGAAATGGGATATTTGTATTATACCAAATTGGTATAATATTGTCAAGAACAATCGGAGACGGTGGCAATGCGGTTAAAAGAATTACGAAAGCAACGGAAGGTTTCACAGCTCAAGTTAGCTATGGATCTTAATATGAATCAAAACAGCATAAGCCGCTATGAATCCGGCGAAAGAGAAGCGGATTATGCCACGCTTATACGAATAGCAGATTATTTTGATGTTTCCGTAGATTACCTGCTTGAACGCACTGATAATCCGAAAATAAACAGGTGATCTTTTTGGTTTTATAAAGGCGGTCGCACAGTGACCACTAAAGAAGCGGTGGCAAAGCGCATATTACAGCTTTGCGAACAGCGCAAGATAGCAGTAAACGCACTTTCCAATATTTCCGGTGTTGCGCCTTCCACCGTATACAGTATGCTTAACGATAGAAGCAACAATCCCGGCATCGTTTCCATTAAAAAGCTTTGTGACGGTTTAAATATCTCTTTGCGCGAGTTTTTCAATTCCGATATTTTCGACGATATAGAACAGGAAATAGTATAATTTCGGATAAAAATCCGCAGTCAAATCGACTGCGGATTTTCTGATTATCGGGGTCCCCAAGAAGCCGCAAGGCTTCTTGGGGTGATTATATCAGTCTTTTTCGATTCTGTATCCCAACGCTACGATAAGCTTAAGTGTCTCGAGAGCGGTGGTGCGGTCGTATGACTTTTCGCTGTCGGAAAGGTCGGAATAGGGCACGAGACAAGGGTGGGTCTTCTTTACGTCGTCGCGCTGTTCGCCGTAGGTCCAGCCCTCGGAAATGCGGCCTATGGACCAGTTATCGTGGACGTTTTCGGCAATTTCCTCGGTAAGCTGTAAAAGCTCCTCGGGCAGTGATATTTTGCTCGTATCTATAGGCTTGGGTGTATACATTTATTATCTCTCCTTTGTGTTTTCGGATAGGAAACGAAGGTCAACCGTCCTTGCGCAGATCCTCGTCCGACAGCTTGAAAACGGAAACGAGGTTGTGGTGATGCTTTGCAAGGTGGTTTTTGGGGGCGCACACGTACCCCTCCGAGCGCATATATGCGTTCCAGCGGACGTGCTCCACCTTACCTATCTCAAGCTGTTCCGCCTCGGTTCTGTCCTTCCAGCTCTTTTGCTGACCGGGAACGGCATCCATAAGTCCCTTTTCGGTAAGGCGTACACGTAAGTCCTCGTGCATTGCCTTGGCAACGGAGGAGCGGAAGTTGTATTCACTGCACCAGAATTTACGCAATTCCGCGCGCATACCGCCGTCTTCCTTAAGGGCGGCTTGGTCGGCGTAGCGCAGGTGGACCTCAAAGCCCATATCGGCAAGCCGTGAATTCAAAACCGTATCCACCGAGTAAAAGCTTTGAAGGTCGCCGATCATAGTAAGGTCGTTACCGTCGGATTCCATCTGCTTTCTGATATCGGTGCTGTATATCTTGGTTTCGATAACAGGCATTTTGTCGGGGCAGATGCCTGCGTATATGCTTCTTGCCTTTTCGGCGGCGGATATGTTTCTGCCGTCATCGCCAAGTCCCACGAAAACGTAGGTGGCGTCCTTTATTTCCTTCATTCTTTTTATAAATTCGTAGGTGTTTACGTCAACACCCGAATGAACGGTTATATCGTAATGAGCCTCGCCCTCGACGGTATTGCGGTTCATTTCCATAAGCTCGGGGCACGCCGCCGTAAGCTTTTCCAAGGTGCTTTTGTCTATATCGAATACGTTTATTTTAAGACCGTATCCCGGTATCTGGCAATACCAAGTAAGCGCCTTGAACATTTCCGTGCCGTACTGTCCCATTCCGATAATGACGGCGGAAACGGTTTTTTCGTTATATTTTGCCGCGTGGGCAAAAAGTCTTTCGCCGTGATCGTAAAGATTGTGATAAATGAGGGACTGTACGTCGTTGATACGCAGTACCTTCATTTTTTCTATTTTTTGGGAAGCCAACAGCTTTTCACTGCGGATATCGTCGGAAAACAGATAAAGACTTACACCGGGCTTATCGTATGCTTTTATTATATGGGCGGAATGGCGTACCTTTTCGTTTTCATCGTCGCTTATGACGTAAAACTTGATCACCCGTCGGGAAAAGGGCAAGCCGAAATTGATGAAGGTAAGATCCTTGTTAAAGAGCATTGCTCCCATATTCCGTGCGCGCTCCGCCTGCTCGTACCGCTCGCTTTTCTTTTTTTCGATAACGTCGGTATAAATTATAATAGGCTCAAGCAAGCGCGCCTTTATAAAGCGGAAAATATTTTTTTGTTTTTTCTGCTTTTCATAGGAAGAATCAAGTATGCTTTCTCCGAGTATGAGAGTTTTTTCGTTAAGCTCGGAAAAAACGTGTACCTCCTTCCAGAACAAAAGTGTGTATTTGCAGATGGAATAAAGGTTTTTGAAAAAGGAAAGCAAAAAGCCGAAGGTTAAAAGAGGGGCAAAAAACTGGATAGCAAGAGTAAACGCGTAATATCCTTGGCGGATATCGGCGGGGATGCTGTCTACGCTGTCGTAAACCACCGAGAAAACGTCCTTGGTGGCAAATACCTGCAGGGATTTTTGGAATGCGTATACAAAGGATTTTGCGGGGCCGAACAGATCCTGCCCGTAAGCGACGAAAAACGCGGGCAGCACGAGAAGCAACGCCGCAACGAAGATAGCCGCAAAGAGTACCTGCATTGAGTTTACGCTTTTGCGCTTTTTCCGTACGGTAACGCTCATCAGCACGATAGCGCACAACGCTATCGCAAGGACTGCCGCCGCAGAGTAAAAGCATATATACCACAGCATGAAAACCGCCTCCGTTTTTTAATAATAATTATACCGCCGAACTCTTTTAAAAGGCATTACGCCATTCTGGCAAGCTGTTCCTTGGTGACCTCGCACATCATCTTTTCGCCCTTGAGGAATCTCTCTATCTCCTCACAGCAGTGCTTGCCGATCTTCTTGAGTCCGTTTGCGGCGAGACCTGCAAGGTGAGGTGTCATAATAACGTTGGGAAGGGAGCGGAGAGGATGGTCTGCCGCGGGAGGCTCCGGCTCGAACACGTCAAGGCAAGCGTACTTGAGGTTGCCCGCCTTCATATGCTCGTAAAGCGCCTTTTCGTCTATAATACTGCCGCGGGCGGTGTTGATAAGCACTGCGTCCTTCTTCATAAGGGCGAGAGTTTCCGCGTTGAACATATTATTGGTTTCGGGAATGGAGGGTGCGTGAATGGAAATAATATCCGATTCCTTCAAAACCTCTTCCAAAGAAGCCTTTTTACAGCCCATTTTTTCGCACTGCTCCTCGGTAACGAAGGGATCGTAAAGGAAAATATCCACGTCAAAGGCCTGCATAAGCTCTATGTAATGTCTGCCTGCCCAGCCGCCGCCGATAACGCCGATATTAAGCTCGTACAATTCGCGGATGTTCTCCTTACCCTCTGCCCAGCCGCCGTTGTGCAGGTTTTCGTTAAGGGCAAAGAAATTTTTGGATGCGGCTATGGTAAAGCCCAGAGCAGTTTCGGACACGCCCATGGAAAGCATAGCGGCAGATGCGGTAACGCGCACGCCCTTATTCCGAAGGTCGTCGCAAACGATAGGCTTTACGCTTCCTGCGGCGTGGCACACAAGCTTAAGATCGGGACAGACGGAAAGAATGTCCGCGTCCAATTGGGTATTACCCCAAGTGGTTATGGCGATGGTTGCGCCTGCGATAGCCTTTTTAACGGATTCACGGTCGCTTCCCTCGCCAAACACTACTTCACCGAGAGATTCCATACGCTTGATCGAACGGGGACTGATGACCAGATTGCGGGCAGATTCGCCCATAATAAGTGCTATTTTTTCCATTTTTATACCTCTCTGAAATATTTATCGTAGCCGTTTTCGCCCAAAAGACAGGGAAAACTGCTAAAAAATTCATCTTTTAATTCAAAAGCGCCATTGGCTTCCTCAGTAACGGCGTATCCTTCGGGAACGAGAGCACGCATCTGCGCCCAATTTACGTAGTTCGCGTCGCCGTTTATCTCTATACAGCCCACCTTCATCGTGGAAAGCGCAGGAGAAAGGGCGGCAAACTGCTTGTTCCATTCTGCAAGGAAGGGGTTTACCGTAAGGTCGGCGCACAGCACGCCGCAGCCGCTTTGGCGGGCGGCTTTGATCATACCGAAGGACACGGAAAGAGTTTTTGCAATAGGCTTTAACGCCACCGCCTTGTAGCCCAAGGCGATGCGGTGACACACGTCCTCCACCGAATGGGCAGATTCGTCTGCGTTAAAGGTATATGGATAATCACCGACGTATATCTCCTTTTCCGCGGAGAACGGTTCTTCGATAAGGGCGATACGGTCGGACGCGCCGAGCGCTTCTATCCCCTCAAGCAGTGCCTCCAGGCGGGAAGCGGTATCGTATCTGCCGTTGGCATCAAGATAATACATTATTTTTCCGTTTTCGGTGAGCGGTGTCGTGTGGTCCTTTACTATGCCGTGAATATCTGCAATACGGCGGATATCCTTTTCCACCATAATGCGCATATCCTCTTCGCTTCCCGCAATTTCGCCTGAGGGGGCGCCGATCTTTATCTTCATAAGCGCGGTGCCCGTGTCCGCAAGACGCTTTACATCGGTAAGGGAAACGCCGTAGGACACAAGAGGTATGCGGGCAAGTCTTTGGTGGCGGGCGGTCATTGCTCCCTTTGCGTAGTCGGGCACCATTTGGGAAAAGGTTTTTATTCCCTTTATCCTGCAATATACCGACCAAAGGGCAATATCCACGCCCACGAGGGCGTTGAGCAAAAAGGTTTCCGCTACGGAAAAGCCCGTAAGAGAAAAGGCGTATTTTTTCAGCTCGGGCAAGATCTGCGGAATAAGCTCGTCGGGAGAGGAAAAACTCATTCCCTCAAGCATATCACAAGCCTTTTCGGTAACCGAAAGCATTATTTTATCCCCTTTTTCTGCGGGGAAAAGGTTAAAGACCTTGGGGTCCGACCACAGCACGCTTTGGGTGCAGGGTGAAATGGCGGTAACTCCGTCTGCCTGAATCTTTACAACGCTTTGCCATAATTCCGTAAGATATCCGCCCTTGAACCCGAAGGGGGAAATAAGTGGCTCGCGGATATGGGTAAGACTACATTTTTGTATTTTTATCATAATATTCCTTTATTATTTCTGCCGCGGGGCAAAGGGAGGAAATATCCTTTCCCTCGGCAAGATACTCACGCACCAAAGTAGAGCTTACAAACTCATACTCCTCCTTTGCGGGGAGCATTACCGTTACGGCGTCACAGCGGGCGGAATTAAAGCGCGCCATTTCCTCCTCGTACTCCATATCTCCTCTGCGGACTCCCTTTACTATATGGGTATACCCTTCCCTGTTGCAAAGTTCGAAAAGCATACCGTCCCATATTATAACGGGTATACCCGTGCCGGAAAGGGATCTTTCCAATATCCCTTTCTTTTGCTCGGGAGTAAAAAGGTACTCTTTATCGGGGTTAAAGAGGATTCCCACGGTAACGTCGCCGTAAAGCTCTTTTGCCCGCAGGATGATATCGATGTGGCCTGCCGTTGCGGGATCGTAGCTGCCCGGCAAAATAGCCTTTGCCATTTTTTTATTCCCTTCTCATTACCGTGACGGCGGTGGAGCCGTAGCGGTATCCCTTACAATCCCATCCGTCGGGAGGGACGGGAACGCCGTCGGAGGCGGATTCTGCGATGATTATGCAATCCTGCTCAAGAATATCGGAGGCAAACATACGCTTCAGCACCTCGTCGATAAAGCCTTCCTTATAAGGGGGGTCCAGAAAGACGAGAGAAAACTTTTGCTTTCCGCTTGCCATACGCAGGTAATCCTTCCAATCTGCGGTTACGATACGGCAATCGGCAATAAGCTTTGTTTTTGCGGCGTTGTTGCGGATGACCTCGCTTGCGGCGCGGGAGGAATCTACGATAACCGCGCTTTCCGCTCCTCTGGAAAGTGCCTCAAGAGCGAGCTGACCGGAGCCGCCGAAAAGGTCGAGCACCTTTCTGTCGCCTATATCAAACTGTATTGCGGAAAAAATAGCCTCCTTTACCTTTTCCGAGGTGGGGCGGGTTGCCTCGCCGGGGAGGGTGTTAAGGCGTGCGCCTCTGGCTTTTCCGGTAATAATTCTCATTTTTTATCTCCTTCAAAATAGCTGATAATGCTGTCTGCTGTTTTTTCGCTAAGTCCCTTTACCTTAAGCAGTTCCTCTTTTGTTGCCTGCTTTACCGCCTTGAATGAGCCGAAGTGGCCGAGAATTGCCGCGGCGGTCTTTTCGCCAACGCCCTTTATGGCGGTGAGAGAGCTTGTGCTTACGGATTTTCGGCGTTTTTTATCCATTCGGTCAAGGGAAAACCGATGGACCTCCTCCTGAATACGGTATATGAACACGAAAAGATCCTGTCTGGTGGTAAGACCTATTTCGTTTACCCCGTCGGTAAGAGAGCGGGTCTTGTGGTGCTCGTCCTTTATCATACCGAAAACGGGAATGTATGAAAGTCCCTTTTCCGCAAGCACCCTTTTTGCCACGGCAACGTGCTGTACGCCGCCGTCCATCAAAATAAGATCGGGCAATTCCCATTCGGTGTGGGAAAAGCGGCGGGACAAAGCCTCCTCCGTTGCGCCGTAATCGTTTTGGGCGTGTTCGCGGATATTAAAGGTGCGGTACTGCTTTTTGGCAAATCTGCCCTTTATTACCACCGTCATACCCGCGGTGGTGTATTCCTCGCCGGAATTGGAGATATCGTACGCCTCAATACGCTCGGGCACCGTCTCGAGACACAAAAAGGAAGCAAGATTTGCAAGAACGCCCACGTCCTTTTCCTCGCTTTTACGCTTGTGAAGCAGTAATTCCTTTGCGTTGGTGGACGCCATTTCCGCAAGTATTTTTTTATCTCCTCGGCGGGTCACGTGGAATACGGTCTTAAGTCCCGTAAAATCCTTTGCCCACGCTTCGAAAAGGTCGATATCCTCTTTTTCAACTTCAAATGCGGTATAAATATCCGCGGGAATGTAGCCGCGCAGAGTGTATAATCTTTGAAGCAGGGAGACCAGCGTGCCCGAATCCAGAATTTCGTCTGCGCCGAAATAAAGGCACTCTCTGTCTGCAACGGCACCGCGGCGGACGAAGAAAAGATTTACCGCAGAGCCGAGATCGTCGCGGTAAACTCCGATAAAATCGCCGTCAAAATCAGGTGCGCCAACGATATGCTGTTTATCCCCAAGCTTTTTCACCGCGTTTATCTGGTCGCGGTATTTGGCGGCGCGCTCGTAATACATATCCTCCGCCGCCGTATTCATTTTCTCGGTAAGCTCTTTTATGAGGAAGGTATATTCACCGCCGAGAAAGCGGGATGCGTTTGCAAACACCTCTTTATACTCCTGCGCCGTAACCTTTCCCGAGCAGGGGGCAACGCACAAGCCTATCTGCGCGTTGAGGCAAGGTCTGCTTTTGCCGATATCGCGGGGGAAAACACGGTTGCAGGTGGGTATGCCGAAGGTACGGCGGGCAGTATCCGCAATATTACGCGCCACAACGTATGACGAAAATGGTCCGAAATAGCGGGAACGGTCGTCCTCGCGCTTGTACACTGTGGTAAGGCGGGGATATTCCTCGTCGGTTATTTTCAAATAAGGGTATCCCGAGGAATCCTTAAGCTTTATATTGTATCTTGGCATATACTGCTTTATAAACGAATTTTCAAGCAGTAACGCCTCTAATTCGGTGGCGGTGTGGTACACCTCAAAATCGTGGACGGACGCCACCATACGGGCAGTCTTACCCGTATGAGTCTGGGCAAAATAGGAGCTGACGCGGTTGCACAGCGCCTTTGATTTACCTACGTAAATGACCTTGCCCGCGGTATTACGCATTATATATACGCCCGGTGTCGGGGGGAGAAGACGGGCTTTTTCAAGTAACTGTTCCTTGGTCATAAATAATCACCGAAAAAAAACAAAAACGGGAGGGGCAAGCCCCTCCCCTTAACATTGAGATGACGTTTTTATTTACAGTTTTTTAATCTGCAAATCCGCTGAGTATAAGGGTGCAGAGTCCCTCGATAGCCTCGTTTTCATCCATTCCGTCTGCAATGAGTGTGACAGAATCGCCCTGGCGGACGCCAAGGGAGAGAACACCCAGCAGGCTCTTTGCGTTGGCGCGACGGGAGTTGTTTTCTATCCACACGGAGCATCTGTATGAGTTTGCTTTCTGTATAAAGAAAGTGGCAGGGCGTGCGTGAAGTCCCACGCTGTTTACCAATGTGATCTCCTTTGAAAGCATTTTATCTTCCTCCGTTAAAAATGACTAATGTAATGTTATAATTATAATTGAATTGCCTGCCGTTGTCAAGCATTATTTTGAGGTATTCGACTGTTCTGAGGGCAAAAGGGGTGTCTTTTGCGTATTTTCTGCCTTTGAAACGCTCGTCACCGTCATCTCGAAGGCTATAAGACTGCCCTCTGCGGTCAGCTTATCGCCTGCGGCGATAACCGTTCCGTCGGTAAGAGAGAAGACTCCGTCGCGCATATATCCCTCAACCGTGAGGGTTCCCGATACCACGCTTCGTTCAAGCTCGATATCCTCCTCGTAGCTGCCGTCGTCCATCTGAACCAGCACGGGTGCCAGCGTTTTTGAAAGATCGCCCATACTGCCCAAAAGCTTATCCGTATCCGAAATATAAATATTATCACCGTCAACGAAATAGCTGTAATAAAGGGTGGAAAGGGGCTCGGTCTCAAAGGTTATCTCCATAGTGACCGTTTCCTCACCCGAAACGAGACGGATTATCTCGCCGCGGAAGAATGCACCTGCGATGATAACGGCAACCAGAAGAATTATAATAAAATCAAGAACGTTGAACTTTTTAAGCTTATTTTTCATTTGCCTTCACCTCCGAAACAGACGTAAAATATCCATCGGCGGAAAAGCCATTAATATAAAATTCCAGTTTTCGGTTAACCTTAATGCTTACACCGTTTACCGAATAACCGCGGGAATCGGACACGGCTTCTATATCCAGAGTAAGGGATATACGGCTGTGGTCGGGCACGTCAACGGTGACCAGCGGCCAGCGATTGCCGCTGTCAACGCGGGTATCCGCATAGGTTTCGGTGGCTTGGGTGATATAAACGCGCTTTACCGTACCGATAAGCTCGCCCGAGGCGGTGTACAGCTTGTCCCCTTCCTTTATTTCGGGAATAACGTTATCCGGCACCTTTTCCGCCGCAAGAGTAACGGTTATATTTTCGGTGCCCCAGTTTACCTCGGAAATGTTCTTTACTGCCAGAAATACGAAAAGCAGGACAAACACGGCGATAATTACCGCATCCAATGAATTGAATACCTTTTTACTTAATTTCATATTCCTCTCCTACCTCTCTTTCATAAACTCTGGGAAGACAGCTCATACATCCGCACGTAACGGCGAAAAGCAGTATATTTGCAAACAAATCCCATGTTCCGCCGAAAAATCCGTACAGCACAAAGGCGCAGACGGCGGAAAGCGCCGCCGCGGCGGGATATTTGAATATTTTAACGGTTTTGCCCTTCATTACCGACATTCCGCGGCGAAGAAGAAGGGTGAGCATTACCGCAAACAGCAAAAGTGAAAGCACGCCGCCCGCAACGGTTATTGCCGAATACAGGTCGGTGGGTACGGCGTCTCCGTAGCCCGTGCTGCGGAAGGCGAAGTTAAATGCCTTTTCACCAAATCCTATGCCCCACGGAGCGTATTTCCACGCGGTTGCCGTTTCTGCGGCAGAGCCGAGAGTCACGTTAAGCATTTCTCCATTTATTATACCCGTTCCGAAGAGTACCATTACCCCTCCCACGGAAAGTGCACCGCCGAGGATTATACCCACGCGCTTGCGGAAGGAGGAAACGAGGAACAGCACGGTGATGACGATGGCGGCGATATACAGCCATTCGGAAAAGGTGAGCGCCACCGCCGTATATATGGCAAAGACGGTAATAAGTCCCGACGAGAACGCACCGCGCACAAAGGTGACGCAAAGGGAGGCGGGCAAAAGAAGCGGAAGCATTGTGACGTAGTTTATCTTTTCACTGACGGCGGCACCGAAAGCGCCCAATTCATCAGGGAAAAAGAAGGAAAAGATACAGCACAGCGCAAGCATCAGAGCGCCGCTGTTCAAAGCGCGCATAAGGCGGAAAAGCTGATCCCCGCTGCGCATAAGGTTTACGCAAAGTATATATAACACGGCTACCGTAAGGACGGTGACCGCAGTGCTTTCGGAGCCAAAGGGAGTGGTGATTCCCGCCGCACCCATAGCAAGGGTGAACAGGAAAACGAAAATATCCGCCGTAGTGAGATAAAAATTACGCTTGCCCACAAGAAGCTTGAGCAGATAGCTTATACCTGCCAGCACAGCCACCGAGGCGGAAACGTACGACGGCACGAAGGGAAGCAAAAACGCGGAGATATACAAGCCGCCCTCCGGTGAATATATTACAACCGCGCAGAGAGCAACTGCAAGAAGGAAAAGCACTATATCCAGCGGTGAAAACAGAAATCCCGCAAGTCCCGCCACGGTGCCGAAGAGCACCGCCCAACCGACGTGCTTTTTTCCCTGCTTTTCCGTATCCAGAGCAAAGGAGCTTACTGCAAGCATCTCCTCGGTAATATACGAGGTGAGTATTCCCTGCCGTACACAGCCCAGCAGACTGCGGCGGACGGGAAGAAGGAAAATTCCCATAAGGGCGATGACTACGGAATATATAAGATCAAAGGTATCCGCAGGTCTGCCCGCATACAGCTTTACGACGTACATTGCGGCGGAATACATAGCCGTGAAAAACAAAAATACTCCGACACTGCTGACGGAGGTATCCATCAGTCCTCTGAAAAAGGAGGAAAGAGCGGAGAATATTTTGCTTTTTTCTGCATAAGAGGCGCAAAAGGTCCGCGCCCGTGCGGCAAAGCGCGCAGCGGTGCCGTAAAGTGAGCCCAGAAGGCTTTGCGAAAACATATTCTCCTCGCGGAGAGAGCCGTTTTCACGGTGAGAGGAAACAGAGTCTACCGAAAAAAAGCGCGACCAAATACGGCTCCCGCCGATGAGCCGTGAGAAATACGAGCCGTTTTTGCCGCGTGCTTTCATTTCTTGTCTTCCTCGTTTTCCGACTTTAAAAGGTCGGGGCGCTTACGGCGGGTACGAAGCAGGGATTGCTCCGCCTGCCATTTTTTTATCTCGGCGTGGTTGCCGTTTACAAGCACCTCGGGCACTTCAAGTCCTTCAAAAACTCTGGGACGGGTATACTGGGGGTATTCAAGCAATCCGTCCGATAAGCTTTCTTTTTCGTAGCATTCGGGGTCCTTAAGGACTCCCTCAAGCATTCTTGCGGTGGCGTCCACCACTATTTCGGCGGCAATTTCACCGCCTGTAAGAACGTAATCGCCGATAGAGATCTCCTCGTCTATCTCCAACTCGATAACGCGCTCGTCGATACCCTCGTAATGTCCGCAAAGGAGAATGAGGTTATCGTACTGCAAAAGCTCACGCGCCTTCTGCTGGTTAAAAAGGCTTCCCTGAGGCGAAAAATATATTGTCCTCACCGTGCCGTTAAGACGCTTCTTAACGTCGCGGATGCAATCTACGATAGGTTGGCAGGCCATAACAAGACCAAAGCCGCCGCCGTAGGGAGAATCGTCCACACGGCGGTGCTTATCTTTGGTATACGATCTGATATCGTTTGTATTAAGTGTGAAAATGCCCTTTGCGCGGGCTCTGCCGATAATGCTGGTGTTAAAATAATTATCCAGCATTTCGGGAAACAGCGTAAGAACTTCGTAATGCAAAAATATCAGCTTCCTATCCTGAGTCCTTCGTCCACGTGGACGCGTATGCCCCGTTCAAGGTCAACGGACACTATATATCTGTCCACTGCGGGCATAAGATATTCCTTTTCTCCCCCTGCGATATAATATAAAAATCCGCCGATGGTCTCGTCGATACGCTGAAGGGTACCGATATTCTCCTCGGTCTCCGCGTCGTAAACGGGTAGCCCGATAAGATCGTCGTTATAAATTACGTCCCCGGGGAGAGCAGGGTCGTAACGGTCAAAATATACCGTTCTGCCGGTAAGCACCGCGCAGGCGGTACGGTCCTCGTATCCCTCGAAAACGATGGAGGGAATATTGGGACGGTAATTAACTATTTTTAATCTTTTTTCGCCCTTGGGATCGAGATAGAGATATTCCACTCCCTCAAGATAATCGGGGCTGTCACACCAGCAGGAGAATTTAAGCTCGCCCTTAATTCCGCGGGGGGAATTAAGCCTGCCTGCTTCGAGAAATCTTTTCATCAGTCAACAATATCTACGATAACGCGCTTGTTTTCCTTGGCTGCAGCCGCACGCATAACAACGCGTATGCACTTTGCGATCCTGCCGCCGCGGCCTATTACCTTGCCCATATCGGACTTGGCAACGGAAAGTTCCAGTATGACCGTATCGCCGCTGACTTTTTCGGATACCGCAACCTCTTCGGGCTTTTCCACGATAGCGGAAGCGATATCAACAAGTATCTGCTTCATCTGTAAACCGTCCTTTCAAAAAATCGGCATTTGTTCGGGGGACGGGTGTACCGTCCCCGCGAATATTAATTTCTTACTGTACGCCGGTTTTCTTGAGAAGGGCTCTTACGGTATCGGTAGGCTGTGCGCCCTTGGAGATCCAATCCTTAGCCTTGTCGCCGTCGATCTTGATCTCTGCAGGCTCCTTCATAGGATCGTAGTAACCGATCTCTTCGATAAATCTACCGTTTCTGGGGTAGCGGGAATCTGCTACTACTACTCTGTAAAAGGGGGCCTTCTTTGCGCCCATTCTTCTGAGTCTGATTTTTACTGCCATGATGTTTTTCCTCCATAAAGGTTTGTTTTTTTATTTTAATTTTATTTTTTATTTAACATTAAGTATGCGGGCGATTCGTGAATCGCCCCTACGGGTTTATTAAAATCCGAAGTTGCCGAAGCGCATCTTTTTGCTTCCCTTGCCGGTCTGCTGCTTTGCCATCTGCTTCATCAGCTTGTTTACCTGCTCGTACTGCTTGAGCAGGCGGTTGACCTCCTCAACCGTTCTGCCGCTTCCCGCGGCTATACGCTTTTTGCGTGAGGAGTTTATTATATCCGGCTTGGCGCGCTCCTTGGGTGTCATGGAAAGGATTATCGCCTCCATGTGCGCCATCTGCTTTTCGTCAATTTTCGCATCCTTGAGCTGTGAGGGCTTTACTCCCGGCATCATACCAAGGAGCTGCTCCATACTGCCCATATTTTTGATCTGTCTGAACTGATCAAGGTAATCGTCCAACGTGAAGGAGGATTCGAGGAACTTCTTTTCAAGCTCCGCCGCCTTCTTTTCGTCAAACTGCTGCTCTGCTTTTTCGATAAGGGAAAGCACGTCGCCCATACCGAGGATACGGGACGCCATTCTGTCGGGGTGGAAGGGCTCAATATTATCGATCTTTTCTCCTACACCGATAAACTTTATTGGCTTGCCCGTAACGTATCTTACGGAAAGTGCCGCACCGCCGCGGGTGTCGCCGTCCAGCTTGGTGAGTATAACGCCGGTTATATCCAGCAGGTTATTAAAGCTTTCGGCTACGTTTACCGCGTCCTGACCGGTCATAGCATCGACTACGAGGAGCGTTTCGGTGGGATTGACCTCGTCGCGGATACGCTTTAATTCCGCCATAAGAACTTCATCTATATGAAGTCTGCCCGCCGTATCCACGAAAACCATATCGTGACCGTATTTACGGGCGTGTACCATAGCCTCTTTTGCAGTCTTTACGGGGTCCTGCGTGCCGCGCTCAAATACCTGAACGCCTGCTTGCTCGCCTACTATCTTCAACTGGTCTATAGCGGCGGGACGGTAGATATCGCAGGCTACAAGCAAGGGATTTTTGCCCTGCTTTTTGTACATACGCGCAAGCTTGGCGCAGTGGGTGGTCTTACCGCTTCCCTGAAGACCGCACATAAGCACTACCGTGGGAGGTGCGGAGGATATGGTAAGCTTTGAGTTGCTTCCGCCCATAAGAGCGATAAGCTCCTCGTTGACTATTTTTACTATCTGCTGTGCGGGGACGAGGCTTTGCATAACGTCTGCGCCCACGGCACGCTCGGATACCTTTGCAACGAAATCCTTAACGACTTTAAAGTTTACGTCCGCCTCAAGCAAAGCGAGCTTTATTTCACGCATGCCCGCCTTAACGTCGGCTTCGGTAAGTCTGCCCTTGTTGCGGAACTTCTTTAAAGCGTTTGACATTTTATCTACAAGACTTTGAAACATTTTATTCTCCCAGCAGGCTTTCGGCAACAGCGCGTACCTCGTCGGAACGGGTGATGGAAATTATTTTTTCCGCCGCGGCTTTTACCCTTTGCCCTCTTTCATATACGTGAAGACCTTCTTCAAGCTCGTAAAGCCTTTCCTCGCCGTGCTTGATAAGATCACGCACCGCCTGACGGGTTATACCCGTTTGCTCCGCGATCTCCGCAAGAGACAGATCCTCGTTATAATAAAGATCCAAAGCGTCTCTCTGACGTGAGGAAAGCACGCGGGAATAGCAATCGAACAGCACCAATATACGCTCTCTGTCGGTCATACCATATCCCGCCCTTTTGTGTTATAAAATAAACGCCTGTAAAGTTTTTTTCTTTACAGGCACTTATTATAGCATATAATCGGGAAAAGTCAAGTACTTTTTTGATATTCTCTTACTTTTTCGTGCTGTTTTTCCCAAACCGCATCCTGAGTGAGCCGCGTAACGGCACGGCACAGAGCTCTCGCGCTTCCTCCGCAGCGGTCCACCGCCGCGGCGATGGCGTCCTCGGGAAGGGATATATCTATCCCACGGCTTTTTGCCGTGTCCGAAAGGATACGCACCCTTTGGGCGCATATACGCTCGAGAGAAGAGGTGTCAAGGGGCTCGAACCTTACGGTGTCCTCGATACGGTCGGTAAGCTCTGCGCTCAGCAAGCCCGATATTCCGTCTCTGTCCCCATTTGCGGAAAAGCCCGCCGTGGCAGAGCATCCGTCAAGGGATGCGGTGAGAATGACGGTAGCGTCCGAAAAGGAGACGGTGAGCCCGTCGGAATCGGTAAGAGTGCCGCGATCGAGTATCTGAAGAAGCAGATTTTTTACGTCGGGGTGTGCCTTTTCCACTCCGTCAAAGAGCACCACGCAAAAGGGTGTGCGCCGGACTGCCTCGGTAAGCAATCCGCCCTCTCCGCTTCCCGTATAGCCGGGAGGTGCGCCGATAAGACGGGACACCGAATGCTGCTCGGTGTATTGAGACATATCTATGGAAATAAAGCATTTGTCGCTTCCTCCGAGGGCAAAAGCCAGAGCTCTTGCACATTCGGTCTTGCCTACGCCGTGGGGGCCGTAAAAGAGCATACTCCCTGCGGGACGGGAGGGATCGGATATGCGGGACGCCCGTCGGCGAACGGCGGAAACGATGGCAGCGACCGCCTTTTCCTGACCGATTATCCGCTCTCTCAGGACCTTTTCGATATGCTCCGTTCCCGATTCGCCGCCGGTTATAAAATCTACGGGCACGCCCGAAACCTCCTCTGTGAGAAGGGCGATATCTCTGTCGGTAACCGACTTTCCGCCGCTCATACGCTTGGCGGAGGCGGCTTCGTCCATAAGGTCGATAGCTTTATCGGGAAGATATCTGCCCGAAATATAACGGTGTGAATATTCCGCCGCCGCGGTTACCGCCTCGTGGGTGATGACCACTCCGTGATGCTTTTCGTACCTGCCCTTCAAGGCGTACAGCACTCTTTTACATTCCTCCACCGTAGGCTCGTTCACGTACACCTGCTGAAAACGGCGGGAAAGTGCGGAATCTTTTTCAATGCTCTTTTTAAACTCCTTGGGCGTGGTCGCGCCGATAAGCTGTATCTCTCCTCGGGCAAGGGCGGGCTTGAGGATGTTTGAAGCGTCTACCGCCCCCTCCGCCGCGCCTGCGCCCACAAGGGTGTGGATCTCGTCTATAAAAAGTATGGCGTCCTTATCCTCGGTGGCTTCCCGTATAACGGCGCGGAGCTTTTCCTCAAATTCGCCGCGGTATTTGGTGCCCGCCACCAAGGACGCCATATCAAGGGACAGTATCCGTCGGGAAAGCATCTCCTCGGGAAGCTCACCTTTTGAAATACGCAAGGCGATGGATTCCGCCACGGCAGTCTTGCCCACACCCGCCTCGCCGATGAGGAGGGGATTGTTTTTGCGGCGGCGGAGAAGTATGCGTATTATGCGCTCCTCCTCCCTTTCCCTGCCCACCACGGGATCTATCTCGCCCCGTGCCGCCTTGTCAGTAAGGGACACCGAATAACGGTCGAGAGTGGGTGTGGATATGCGTATATCCTTTTTTGCGCTCATATCAGTACGTCTTTTCCTTTCCAAAGCCCGTTTAAGATCCTCCGTGTCTATATCCATATCCTCAAGCAGCCGCGTGGCAACGCAATCCGAAAGCAGAAGCGAAATAAATATATCGGTGTTTTCCACGTCCCTGCCCCCGCTTGCCCGCTCCGAAGCGCGGGATAGCACCTTTTTAAGGGCGGGTGTCATATCCTCGGCGGAAAGAAAGGTCTTTTCTCCCCGCTCGGTGATACGGTCGATACCCTCCATGACCTGCCCTGCGGTGAGGAACACCGTATCCTTTTCGTATACCGCCAAGGCGTACAGCAAATGCTCGGTGCCTACGTATATGTGTCCCATTTCCGAAGCCGTTTTTACGGCAAGCTCGATAACCCTTTGGGCGTTTTCTGAAAATCTGCTTTGCATATACCTTCCCTCCCCAAAGCCATTTTATGTGTTTTTATTAATTCTTGTTAAAACCACTTCCAAAAGCCGACTTATTGTGATATAATAGCCTTACGAAAGGAGGTATATCCGTGGCAGAAAAGGTAAACAAGCCCAAAAAGATAAAGGTGTTCACCAAAAAGAAACCCGCTTCCGCGGAGCCCGTTAAGAAAAGATGGCTTACCGAGGAAGAAAAGACCGCCCGCGACGCACGCAGAGTAAAAGCCATACAGCAAAAGCGCGCAAGACGGGAAAAGGCGCTTGCGGTTTTTGCGGTAATGATGGCAGTGTATCTGGGCGTTATCGGGATTATTGCCGCCTACGGTATACTTTCATTCAATTCCGTTGCGGAAAGTGACAAGGTGTATTCCGTAGAGGGTTATATGGGCGAAACCAAGATATTTACGGTGTCCGCCGCTCAAGCCAACAATTCCTACGGTCTGTACGTTCCCTTCTCCACACTTACAAAGCTTTGCCCCATGTCCATCGCGGGGGACGGTGACAGCGTTGCTATCATCCTGCCCGACACGGGAGATTATATCAAATGCTTTTCCAATTCCTCCTCTATATGGGTAAACGACGCGCCCTGCAGACTTTCCTCCCCCGTGCTGTTTGAGGAAAGCGATTATCTCATTCCCGTGGAATTGCTGGAGTATATTAACGGACTTAAAATAACCTACGGAGACAACCGCGTCTGCACCCTTTACAGACAGGACGCGGAAACGGTGCTGTCCGCATCCCATTCACTGCCCGTGGGCATTGACCATATCGAGTTCAGCCCGCTGTACGATACCGACTATATCTACGGCGATACCAGCGGCGACGAGGATATAAGCGATATAATTGAATAAACGCCGAGCACATATTTTTTAAAGAAAGGGAAGCCGCGTACCGCAAAAAGCGGCACGCGGCTTTGTGTATTGATATGATAAAATGCGTTGATTTAACAAAAACATACGGCGATATTACGGTGCTTGAGAATTTTAATTACACCTTTGATGAAAGCGGCTTTTATCTGCTGTTAGGCGAAAGCGGCAGCGGAAAGACCACCCTTATAAATCTGCTTTCGGGTATGATACCCTTTGACAGCGGTGTGATAACGGTGGGAAAAACGGATTTTATAAGCCGTGTTGACCCCAACACCTTCGGGGGCGGTATGGATTATATTACCCAGGATCCGTATTTTATAGATTACCTTACCGTAAAGGATAACCTTAAGGTAGCGCTGGACGACGAAGACAAAATAAACCAAGTGCTGGAAAAATTCGGACTTACGGCGCAAAAAGACCTTTTGCCCACGGTAATATCCGGCGGGGAAAGACAGCGTCTTTCGCTGGCGCGGGCGTTGCTTACCAAAAAAAGCGTTATGTTTCTGGACGAGCCCACCGCCGCGCTGGACGGCGAAAACAAGGAAAAGGTTTTTGAATGTATAAAGGAACTGAGCAAGACCGCGTTGGTTATATGCGCATCCCACGATACCGCCGCGGAAAAATATGCGGACAATATTATTACCTTTGAAAAACACACCCGCAAAGCGGAAAAGAAGGAAAAGACCGATTCCGTACCCGCCTACCCCATAAAAAGCGGCGAAAAGAAAAAGAACCTTTTAAAATATCTTTCCGGTTGGTTTTCCTCCCAGCGCAGAGGAAAAAAGACGGATATTCTGCTTACTGTGTTTCTTACCCTTGCCATGCTTATGTGTATGATGGCGGATACGCCACAAGGAAAGCTGAACGCCAACATAGAACACGTATATAAAATAAACGCTTTGCGATTTTTTACAAAATCAAAGGATGCGGAATACTTCACTTCCCTTGTGGGACAGCACGGAATAATAGATATAATGATGGATTACAACGGCAGCGTACCGTACGCACCTTATGCAGATGAAGAGTTTAATAAAACATACGAGAACATACTTTACCTGCTGCCTTTTGACAAAGAAACGTTCAGGCTGTCAGACAGACTTGCGGTAGGAACCTGGTTTGAAGAAAAATACGATATTATTCTTTACGCTGAAATGGCGGAAAGGCTTGCACCGGGAAATTGGGAATCTCTTATCGGAACCACCATACCCGTTAAGATGTATAGCTTGGGGCAGGTGGATATGCGTATCGTCGGCGTAATGGACAGGCTTAACGATTTTGAAAAGCAATATATGCGGAGTATAGACACAAATATAGCAGATAAAGCGAGCTATGTGCCCGAAAACTATACGAATCTGTTTTTCATAAACAGTCTGGTAACGGACGATTTGATATACGATGAAAAATGTTATTATTTCGGTCAGCGGGAGTATTATCTGTTTTTCGACAGCTACGAAAGCCTTAGGGAATTCACCGAGATATATGACAAGGACTACGGTATAATATACGAACCGCCGTTATCCGTAGGCGTTGAAGAAGGCTCACAGATACTGGCGGTGATAAGCTTCCCCCTTGCTTTTCTGATACTTCTTATATCCGTTTTGTTTTATGCAAACATTATAGGTACGGAGTTGGCATACAACAGCGGGTTTATATCCGCATTCAACTATGCGGGATACGGAATAAAGGATATTGTGCGCGGGTTTGCTTTGCTTAATTCGGCGCGGCTGGCGGTTATATGCTTAATATCCGCAGGCATTTCCTTTGGTATTGCCCAAATCGTTAATTACATAAATTACCGCAACGTATTTGTCGGATTCCAGATATTCACGTTCAGCCCGTTGATGATATCTATATTCATTGCGGTGCTGTGCATAAGCGCGGCGGTATCCATAAACGTATTCCTGCGCAGAGCAAAAGCAAGAACGTGGTACGAAAATATTATTACCTCGCGGGACCTGCTGTAAAGAAGGAGGCGGTCAGTAAATGGCACTTGAAATTAAAAATGTTACGAAAAAATACGACCGCACCGTGCTGGACGGAGTGACCTACACCTTTGAATACGGAAAATTGTACGTTATAAAAGGAGTAAGCGGCTGCGGAAAGACCACGTTGCTTAATATTATGGGCGGTCTTGACAGCGATTACGAGGGCGAGATATTTATTAACGGTGAAAACGGCAAAACCGTACTTACCGAAAAGGTGGGATACGTGTTCCAGCAAAGCCTGCTTATATCCGACCTCACGGTAAAGGATAATTTGTTACTGATAAACGACGATATACAAAAAGCGGACGAGATAACCGAAAGACTGGGTGTACGTGAGCTTTACGATAAATATCCGTCCCAGCTTTCCGGCGGAGAAAGACAGCGCATAGCCGTGGCAAGAGCGCTTATAACCGGAGTAAAGATAATTCTGGCAGACGAGCCCACCGCATCCCTTGACGGGACGAATTCCGCCCTTACGGCACAGCTTCTTGCGGAATTGTGCGGCGAAGGCTGTGCGGTGATAGTTGCCACCCACGAGCATTATTTCGATACCATAGCAGACGAGATCATTCATCTGGATTACGGAAAGATAGGCAAAACCGAAAGTATTGACCTGAGAAAAGCCGTAGTACCCGAAAAATGCGACGAAAAAGCACAGAAAAAGAATAGCCGCGCCCCCGTGAAAATAGTATACGCCAGAGGGAAACGGCAGTGGAAAATATGGCAGTTTGTTCCCGCGGCGCTTCTTGCCGTGCTTATAATGCTCGTATCCACGCTGACAAACCAAACGGAAGAAATACTCACGGGATATTACAAGCATATCTTCCCGCCGGACGTTTTTAATACAACCGAAAGAGAAATAGCCTTAATGGGCGATGAGCTGTATAACTCCCTTACGCTGTATTACCCCTATACGCTGAAGGAGGACGGAGTAAAGGCATTATACTACGCCGAAAAAGAGGACAGCGTGCTGGCAACGGCGGGTATGTTGAAATACGGTCATTTCCCCGAAAGCAAGGACGAGGTAATAGTGTCCTACGAATACGCCGAGAGTAAATTCGGCGCGGTTTTTGATGAAAACATTATAGCGGGCAGAAAAATAACCTTTGCCGGCAGAGAGTTTACCGTGGCGGGTTGTCTGAACTCTTTTGATGACGATGCGTCCATAGGTTTTCTTAAAAGCTCGGAAAGCGTATTCGACAGCGACGCTCACTACTTCCGCAACCGAGGAGAGATGATATTCATCGATTATTCGGTAATATCTGAAATCGGCAAGCTTTCTTTTAACGATTCGGGAACGATACTGGCGTCCCTTGACGGCCTTATGCAGAACGACGAGGCGCGTCAACAGCTTTTGGATATACACATCAAGCTGAATAAGGAGGACGGACGGCATCACTCGAATCCTGCGGCTACCTTCAGTCTTAACAAAATAACCCGTGAGGTGGATAGCATACGCTTCAGCCTCAATATAGTCGTGGCGGCGTTGTATATTATTCTTGTTTTATGCTTTATGATAGCCTGCATATTCATACGCTCAAAGGTAAGTGTGGAGTTATACTACCGTTCAAGAGAGATAGGCTTTTTGCAGATATTTAAAATAGGCAGAAAAAGGCTTAAAAAGATGCTCTTGTGGGAATATCTGGTACGGCTTGGTATTTCCGTGTGCGTTTCTCTTGTGATATACGCGGTACTGTCTGCCGCCGCGTCCCTGTATCTGGGTGAATTTATATGGTTTAACGTCCTGCACGTGGCGGTAGTGTTCGCGGTATTACTGCTGTTGTACGTCTATTCACTGCTTAAATGCATAAAAACGCACCTGAAAAAAGATATAATAAGCTTGATTTCACGATAAGCAATATAATATAATTGAATAAAATGCAAAGAATCACCCCAAGATGCCAATGGCTTCTTGGGGTGATTGTTGTTTTATTTAACGTAAACCGACATTTCCTCCACCGTAACGGGCTGAAAGGATGTGCCTGCAACGTATATCTTCACGCCCGAAAAAACAACGTATCCGTCGTGTATGCAGGAGGAAGATATGTTAAGGGATGAAAGCGGTATCTCCACGTCTATGGTCTGATTTGCAAGGATATCGCCGGTATAAGAATCGGTATCGCAGTTCAGGAAGGGATTTATGATAACGTACTGTCCTTCGCTGTAGGCGTGGGGATAGGCACCGTCAAGATAAAGAATAACACTGGTGTTTACGTTGGCGGTGGAAAGGCGGACGGTAAGCACCGCATCCGCCACGGGCACCTTTACACCCTCGGTAAGGGAATACTGCGCATCGGGCCACAAGCCGTTGGTGTTTTTCATAACCAGCTTTTCACCGCCGGTTATCGTCATAGTGCTTCCCTCAACGTACCACATATCCTTTTCAAAGGAAATAAGGGATGCATCTTCGCCCGAGGAAAGGGTTACGGAATTATCGTAGTTCACCTTGGGCGCTTCGGGATCGGAGGGGAAATTTTCCAAAAGATAAGCACTTATCTGCTCAACGAAAATGCGGTTGCCGAGGTCACCCAGATGTATTCCGTCGGAGCATACTATCTGCGTTTCGGGATGGAGAGAGCATTGGGCAAAGAGGTCGATAAGAGGATATCCCGTTTCGGCAGCCACCTGACGGGTCATTTCGTTATAGGTATTTACCCATTCCTTTATATCCCGTCCGCCGTACATAGATTCGGTCTGTCCCTGCGCCGCATAAAACTTGGCGTAATCTATGGAATTGGTGGTAAGGAGTATGGGAACGGCACCTATTGCCACCGTTTTTTCCACCAGTTTTTTCATATTGATCTTAAACTGCTCGGGAGTGACCTTGGGGGTGTTGGGTGCAGTCATAAGCAGGTCGTTCATACCGAAGCAAAGAGTAACGTAATCGGGCGAGCGGGACGCCACGAAGGTATCGAAGCGGGCAAGCCCCTCTGCGCTGGTTATGCCGCCCTTTGCGCCGTTGAAAAAGCGCATATTGCATTTTTCGGCAACGGACTTTCCCCAAGAGCCAAGCGCGGTAATGGAATCTCCGAATACCACCAGCATTGAATTATCCAGAGGAGCGGGCGTGAACGCCTCGCTTTCCTCGGAAACGGTATCCGAAACGGTTTCGGATACGCCCTCCTCGGGAGTGCAGGCGCAAAGCAGAAGAGAAAAAGACAGAATAAAGAGTAAAAGCTTTTTCATATATAACTCCTTACAAACAAACTTCCGCCGAGCAAATATATTTCTCGGCGGAAAAGGGTTTTTATTTATCGTTTTTACCGAAGGATACCGAACGCTGATTCATAACGCCCTGATAAACGTCAGCGGATTTGCCGAGATAATGATTTTTTATAAGACGGCGTATCTCAAGAGGATAAAGGGGCTCTGCGGAAATGTTGTCTATGTTCAGCCATTTTGTGCCGACCTGATAATCGTCGTACTTGAAGACGTTATTTTCGATCTCGCCGACTATCTCGCAACGCACCATAAACTCAACGCGGTGCGTTTCCTCGCCCTCGAAGGTCTCGCGGATGAACATTATCTCCTTGGGCTCGATAACGTATCCCGCTTCCTCTGCCATTTCACGCTTTAACGTATCGAAAATAAGCTCGTCGGGATGCTGCTTTCCGCCGGGGAGAGTATAATAGGTACCGTTGTTTTCCATTTCGGCAACCAACAGCTTGTTTCCTTTAATAATAATTCCTTTAACGGAATTGCGTATGATCATTTTAAAAATACACCTCTGTAAATATTCTCTTTACAGTAAACACCATTTGGGCAAATTTGTCAAGTGAATTTGGGTTAAAATTTAAAAAGGCGCGGCAAATATCAAACTGCAAAGGACGGTTTAACGCTCCGTTTTTGGCTGTCTTCAAAAATCGCGATATATTCACAGTGTTTTAACAATTGCGCGTATTGACAACATATACGTGTATATGTTATCATTTATTTGAAGGAAAATATTTACAGTTATTTAAACTTTTTTATAGACGTTTTGCTCCTTTTGAACACTTATATAGTGGAGGGATAAAACGAGCCCTTACAACATTGAAAAGAAGGACGATTTATGCGTATACGTTATCACAAAACCCGCCCTTCGCGGGCATACGCAAGAGTGTACGGTAATAATTAACACCCCAAAAAGCCTTTTCAGCTTCTTGGGGACCCCGTAAATAGCGCGCATAGTGCAATAGGGCATTATGCGCTTCCCAACAACAAAATAATATTTAAGGAGAAATAAAATGAAAAACATAAACAAGTCCCTTTTATTATTATTAATTTTTGCTGTAATATTTTCTCTTTTCGGTTGTAGCGGAAGACGCTTCAAAGAGGATGACATTATCGGTTTAACGTCTGCCGAAATAATCGAAAAATACGGCGAGTTCGATAGACCGCAAGGTAAACTGGGCGAGGACGGCTTGTACCGTAATTGCGCTTGCGGGTACCTGATCTCCGAAGCAAAAACAGGCTATCTCGGCACAACTCCGCCGGAATATTTTATGATCACTTTTGACGAAAACGGAATTGCGTGTTATTGCAAATATGAAAAAGTAGTTTGAAACGGTTTGTTACGCACCACCTTTTCTCCCCGAAAAAATTTTTCGGGGAGAAATTTTTAAGGTAAAAGTTAATAGTGAAAAGGTTCGGAAGGTTTTTGTCCTGCGGACAAAAACCAACCATAATTTCTCGTTCCTCGTTTCTCATTCCGGGGTCCCCGAGAAACCAAAGGTTTCTTGGGGTGGTTTTCTCGTTTATCGTTCTGAGTTCCTCATTTTGTCCTTGACTGCAAACCCTTATTGGTGTAAAATTTGTATATACCCCTTTCTTTCGGTCCATAATCAAGGCGAAAGGAAGGAAAAGAAATATGATAACAAAATTAAAGCTGTTTTTATGTATTGCCGCGGTGGTGCTGACCGTCACCGTATCCGACGTTGCCATGCCGAGAGGTGAAAAAAGCATATACGATACCACCGTAAGGCTGCACATACTTGCCAACAGCGATTCGGAATACGACCAGAACGTAAAGCTGGCGGTGAGAGACGCCATTATACAAAACAGCGTATATCTGGACACCATTACCGACGTGGAGACCCTTGAAAGGGAAATGATACGTATTGCAAGTACGGTTGAGGGCGTTGAAAGCGTGCGCGCCGAATACGGCAAGGAATACTACGATACCCGCCAATACGACGGGGTGATGTTCCCCGCAGGGACATACACCTCACTGCGCCTTATTATAGGAAGCGGCGAGGGGCAAAACTGGTGGTGCGTGCTGTTTCCCCCGTTGTGCCTTTCCTCTGCCACCGCGCAAAACGCACTTGAGGACACGGGCATGACCGAGGACGAGGCAAACGTATTTACGAAAACGGACAAGGTAAAATATAAATTCAGATTTAAAATACTTGAATGGATGGGCTTTCTTACAAAGGAGTGAAACACAGTGCTGCACCGTATTATAGGAAAAAGCGGAAGCGGAAAGACCGAATATATTATAAACAGAATAAGAGAGTGCATATCCGCAAGGCAGCAATGCATAGTTATCGTACCCGAGCAGCAATCGGTAGCCTACGAGCGCAAGCTTTCCTCTGCGCTGGGTGACACCTTTAATATGTACTGCGAGGTGCTTAACTTTGAGCGTCTGCCAAACCGCATTTCCCGCGAATACGGCGGGCTTACCGGCGTATATATGGACAAGGGCAGCAGAAACGTGCTTCTTGCCTCTGCCATAAACGCGGTAAAGGACGAGCTTACCGAATACTCGCTTTTGAGCAACGACAAGGATTTTATAAAAAAAGCGGGCGACCTTGTAACGGGCCTTAAAATGCGGGGAATTACAAGGGAAAGGCTTGAAAAGGCGTCGGAAAACATTTCCGCGCCGAGACTTAAGGCAAAAATAAAGGATATTGCAATAATACTTAAGGAATACGAAACCCGTACGCCCGCAGGTCTGCGGGACCCCGACGACGGGCTTACCCATCTTGCGCTGCGGGAGGACACGCCGAGATTTTTTGAAAACAAGGCAGTATTCATAGACAGCTGCTACACCTACACCGCGCAGGAAACCGAAATAATAAAAATAATACTCGATTCCGCCAAGGAAACGTATATTTCCTTTATCATCGGCGAGGATCCCGAATTGTACCGCGAGACCACCCTTTGTGCCGAAGCACTTAAGGAATACGCCCAAAAAAGCGACGATACGGTCATGGGCGACAACAAGCGGGCTAAAGCAAAGTGTATTGAATACGCGCAGGACTTTTTATGGGATGCGTCTGCACTTCCGTACGAAGGAAAAGCAGATGAAATAAGGATAATCTCCGCTTCGGATATATTCGGGGAGGCGTCGGCGGTAAGCAGTATTATACATTCCCTTATACGTGAGGGCTACCGCTACCGCGATATAACCGTTATAACCGCAGGTGCGGAAAAATACGACGGAGTTATAGACACGGTGTTTGCATCCGACGGGATACCCTGCTATATGTCAGTAAAGGACGAGCTTGCCACGAAGCCTATAGTTGCTTTCGTGCTGTCTGCCCTTGAGATAGCCGCCACGGATTTTGCGCCTCCAAGCGTGAGAAGATACATAAAAAACAGCTTTTGCGCTCTTACCGTAAGGGAAAGAGACCTGCTTTCCCGTTACGCCGATACCTGGGCGATACGGGGAAAGCGGTGGTATGACGGAAGGGTATGGATGATGAATCCCGAGGGATACGTAAACGGTATCACCGACCATTCCGCACACACCCTTGAAGCGGTAAACAAGGCAAGAGATAAAATGATGAATATACTCCTGCCCGCCTTTGAAACGCTGACCTCACCCGACCTTACGGTGAAAAGCGGTGTGGAGGCGTTGTATAACCTGCTTATTGACGCAGGTGCGGACAAGCGTCTCCTTGCGCGGGCGCGTGGACTTATGGACGCGGGCAAGAAGCGGGAAAGCGATATCCTTGCACAGATATGGGACACCTTGATAGATATTTTCGACCGTCTTACCGACGTTTGCGGTGATGAAAAGGTGACTGCCGAGGGGCTGTACCGTTATCTTATGCTTATGATAACCGCCCGCAAGGTAGGCGCGATCCCTCCCGTTAACGACAGCGTTACGGTGGGCAACGCGGGGCTCATACGCGCGGAAAACTGCCGTGCCTGCATACTGATGGGAGTTACCGACGGAGAATTTCCCAAAACCGTACGTGGCGGCACTCTCTTTGATGAAAAAGAGACCGAGCTGCTTGAAGAGGCGGGAATAGAAATTGCCCTTCCCCTTTTCCGACAGCTTTCCGAGGAACGGTTTTATTTTACCGCTTCCGTTGCCGCGCCGTCTGAAAGGCTGTACGTAACCTACCCGAGAGGCGATCTCGGCGGAGCGTCGTTGCGTCCGTCAGTTGCGGTCATGCGCTTAAAGGAGCTTTTCGGAATTACGGACACTCACTTCGGCGAAAAGGAGGAGGACAAGCTGTACTGTCTTCCCGCCGCAAAAAGAATGGCGGGGGGAATAACCAATCCTTATATTAAAGAGGAGCTGGCGCCCTTCCTGAAGGCGGAGGACACCCTGCCCATCTACCTGCCCGAGGCTTACGTGGATATGGAGGAAAATATAATATCCCTTACCCCCAGCCGAACGGACAAATACGCCTCCTGCGCCTTCTCGTTCTTTGCGCGGTATCTGTTAAAGCTGAGAGAGGATAAAAAAGCCGCCTTTGCCGCCCCCGAGATAGGCACATTCGTACACAGTATACTTGAGGAATTCGTTTCCGCGCGGACTGCCGACGGGGTATTCACTCCCCTTTCCGAAAAAGAAACAGCCGCCGAGGTGGACCGTCTTACGGAAAGCTATATTCTTTCCGTGGCAGGCGAATACGCGCAGGACAAGAGGTTTTCCTACGCGGTAAAGCGGTTCAAGAAAACGCTTAATCTTATTATTAAAAACATATCCGCAGAGTTTGCGCAAAGTGCCTTTGCGCCAAGTGGATTTGAAATAAAGATAGGTATGGGCGATCTTCCCGCCGTGGAGATACCCACCCAAAAGGGAACGGTACGATTGCGCGGTATTGTTGACCGTGCCGACACCTGCGTTATAGACGGAAAGACGTATCTCCGCGTAATCGACTACAAAACGGGAGAAAAGAAGTTTTCCATGGACAAGGTGGAAAAGGGGCTTGATCTGCAGATGCTTATGTATCTGTTTGCCTGCTGTGCCGCCGATAAAACGGGTAACACCTTGCCTGCGGGAGTTTTGTATATGCCCGCATCCGCGCCGAAATTAGACGGCGAAAAGGAATATACCGACGTTGACGAGGCGGCGGTAAAAAGCATTAAAAAAAGCGGGCTCGTCCTTGCGGACCCCGAGGTCATCCGCGCTATGGAGGCGGAGGGAGGCGGAGTGTTCATCCCCGTGAGATTAAACAAGGATGGCACCGTTTCCGCAAGGGGTACCTCTGCAAAAACACTTGAGGAGTTCGACGCCCTTAAGGAACAGCTTACCGACACGGTACGCAAAATGGGCGACAGACTTATATCCGGCGATATGTGCATAGACCCCATAAAGGACGGAAATATAAACTCCTGCAGATATTGCGAATACAAGCCGTTCTGCCGTAAAAAATAAAAGAAAGGAGAAAGACCTATGCCAAATTTCACACCGTCACAGCAAGCGGCTATCGAAACCAAAAACGTAAGTATAGTGGTTTCCGCCGGTGCGGGAAGCGGAAAGACCACCGTTATGACCGAGCGTATACTCCGCTCCATACTTGACGGAAGGGACATTAACCGTTACCTTATAGTGACCTTTACCAAAGCCGCCGCATCCGACGTGAGAGAAAAGCTGTACAAGGGTCTGATGAAGGCGCAGGCGCAAAACCCCGCCGACAGACATATTGCAAGACAATTGATGTCACTGCCCGGCGCAGATATATCCACGGTACACGCATTTTGCTTTTCCCGTATAAAAAGGTCTTTTTCCCTTTTGGGTATAACTCCCGATATACGCGCCGCAGACGAAACGGAAGCAAACCTTCTCCTTGCCGAAAGCATGGAAAAAGCACTTAACCAAGGCTATGAAAAGGAAGAAGAGGGCTTTATGCTGTTGGCAGACGCTTTTTCGGGCAGAAAAAGCGACAAGCGGTTTGCCGACGCCATGCTTGGAATGTACAAGTCACTGCGGGTATATCCCCATCCGTGGGAGTTTCTGGATACCCTTATCGCATCCCTTGAAGAGGACTGCCAAAAGCCCCGCTACGAGGACACCGACGTATGCGCCGTAATTATGAACGAGGCAAGAGAATGTCTGCTTACCGCCAGAAAAGAAAGCGAGCTTTTGAGCCGCTACGCCGAGGATGCGGGAGAAAGCGTATTCCTTCCCGCGCTGTACGGATTTACGGAGGACCTTGACGACACCTTATCCCTTTTCCCCGCAGGCTACGGTGCCGTTAAGGAAAGCATAAACGCGCTTAAAAACCCACGCTTCCCCTTAAAGGGCTTTAACAGTCCCGAGGAAAAGGAATACATAGCCCAATACAAAAACAAGATATTCGACGAAATAAAGGCGATACGAGGCAGATATTTTCTCTTTTCATCCGAAACCCATATTGAGGATATGAAAACGAGCCTTCGTCTTATAAAGGCGGCAAAGGAATTTTTAAAGGAATTTGAGGATATATACGATTCCGCCAAAAGGAAAAACGGCGTTATAGATTTTTCCGACCAGGAGCATCTGATGCTGTCACTTCTTGAAAAGGACGGTAACCCTACGCAGCTTTGCCTTGATATGCGTGAGGGCTTTGACGAAATTTACGTTGACGAATATCAGGACACGAACCCCTTGCAGGACAGAATTTTCACTCTGCTTTCGGGTGACAACCGCTTTATGGTAGGTGACGTAAAGCAGAGCATATACCGTTTCCGAAGCGCGCATCCCGATATTTTCAGAGGATACTGCAACACCTACGGAAAGGAAGGAAGCAAAAGCAAAAAGGTGATACTGCGGGAAAACTTCCGCTGTGATGAAAGCATTATAAGCTTTTGCAACCAAGTATTTTTGGGTATCCCACAGCTTTGCAAGCAAATGAATTACGGTGAGGAATCCCTTATTTTTGCCAAAAACGAAAACACGGGCGATACTCCCGTCACCTTTACCGCCGTAACGGGCGGAAAGGAAATGACCGCCGAGGAAAAGCAGACAGCGGAGGCAAAGTACATAGCAAAGGAAATAATTTCGCTTATCGGCAAGCCCAAAAACGACGGCACGCCTATATGCTACGGCGATATAGCGTTGCTGTTTACAGCACTCAAAAGCAATATTTCGGTGTTCACCGAGGTGTTTGAAAAGGCGGGTATCCCCTGCCGTGCGGAAAAAAGCGAAAATCTTTTGGACAGGCAGGAAATTCTCCTTGCCGTAAGCGCACTTAAGGCGGTGGATAACCCCACTGCAGATATTCCCCTTGCGGCAGTAATGCGCTCGCCCCTATTCGGCTTTACCGCCGACGAAATGTTAAAGATACGCCGAAGCGTTAAAAGCGATTGTCTTTACGATTGCGTGCTCGGCGCGGCAAAGGCTTGGCGGGAGGACCGCGAAAAGGGAAAAAGCTACCGTCCCTTCCCCTCGGTATTGGGTGCTACTCCCATTCCCCAAAGAATAGTTAAGGCGGAAAGCGGCTATATAAGCCGTGATATAAGCGGAAAATGCAAGGGACTGCTTACGAAAATACATTTGTGGAGGATATCCGCCGAGGGTACGCCCGCCCACAGATCTATATGGCAGTTATACAACGAAAGCGGTATTATTCCCGCGGTGCTTGCCGAGGAAAGCGGCGAAAAGCGTTACCGCAACCTTATGCTTTTGTACGATTACGCCCGCAGATACGAGGAAAGCTCATACAAGGGACTGAGCGCCTTTTTGAAATATCTTGAGGAGACCGAAACCCTTGAGGAGGCAAAGGCACCCGACGACGGCGGAAACACCGTAAAGCTGATGACCATACACCGCTCCAAGGGACTGGAGTTTCCCGTGGTGTTTATCGCCGATACGGACAGAGAGTTCCGTCTGCGGGACAGCGGTGATTTCGTCCTGCGCAAGGACGGTATCGGCGTGAAGTTTTCACAGCACAACGGTATGCTTACCAAAAACAACTGCGTAACCGACAGTCTGCTGATAAAGGAGACCCGCGACCAGACCGCAGAGGAAGCGAGAAAGCTTTACGTAGCCCTTACCCGAGCGAGAGAAAGACTGTATATTACCGCCAAATGCGAGGAATTTTCCGATCTTGACGGAGATATGCGTACCGGCAGATGCCACGCAGACTGGATATGCCGTGCCACCGAAAGGCAGGACACCCCATACTGCAGATTTTTGTCCGTTGCCGCGGAGGATATGACCGTCACCCGCGCCAAGGGAGAAAGGGAAGGATATTTGCCTCCCGCCGATGATATTTCCGCGCGGATAAGCTTTGTTTACCCCGAAAAAGGGTGGAATATTCCCGCAAAAATATCCGTTTCCGAAATACGCCCCGGACTACTTGAGGAGGAAGAATACACCCGCACCGTTAAGGTGAGCAGTGTGCTCCGCAAGCCAAAATCTCTGTGCGGGCAGATATTCAACGCCGCCGACAAGGGAACGGCAAATCATTTGTTTATGCAGTTTGCGTCCTTTGAAAACTCGGTGAAAAAGGGCACGGAGGCGGAGGCAAACCGTCTTGCGGAAAAAGGATTTATCACGCCCGAGCAGCTTGCGCTTATGGATTTCAAGGCGCTGAACGGATTTTTCCGCTCCGACCTTTACCGCAGAATGTCACTTTCCCCCCGCCTTTACCGCGAAAAGCGTTTTTCCGTGGAGGAAAGCGATACGGTGGTGGGAGGCACGGGAAAGGAAAAGATACTGGTTCAGGGTGTTATCGACTGCTTTTTCCAAAATCCCGACGGAACCTATACGGTTGTGGACTATAAGACCGACCGCACCCGCGACCGAAAGGAGCTCGTTTCCCGCCACAAGGCACAGATAAGCTTTTACTGCGCCGCCGTTGAGCGTATGACGGGC
>JAGAKP010000063.1 GCA_017625615.1 Clostridia bacterium | reverse complement strand
CTCAGAAGAAAGCACGAGTATAAAGGGCTTGAAATCTGCGGGCGGTATGCTTATCGAGGGCGGTACCTTTAAACTGAACACGGCGGACGATTCCGTACACTCAAACCTTTCCGTAACGGTAAACGGCGGTACCTTTGATATTTCCGCAGGCGACGATGCTTTCCACGCAGACGAAGCACTGACGGTAAATACGGGCACTATCAATATAACCGACAGCTACGAAGGTCTTGAAGCACTTAACGTTACCGTAAACGGCGGCGATATCAACGTCGTCGCATCAGACGACGGTATCAACGCCGCAGGAGGTACCGATTCCAGCGGTATGGGAGGCGTGCGTCCGGGCGGCGATATGTTCGGCGGTGCCAACTCAAAGGGAAGCATAGTTATTTCGGGCGGTAATATATATATTAACGCTTCGGGCGACGGTATTGATGCAAACGGAACCCTCACCATTACGGGCGGACACGTTACCGTATGCGGACCAACCAAAGGAGATACCGCAGTTCTTGATTACGATAAAACCGCCACCATTTCGGGCGGAACCTTTATCGGCACGGGATCTTCGATGATGGCGCAGACTATTTCCTCCTCCAATCAAGGCGTTATTGCTTTAAGTGTGGGAAATCAATCAGCAGGCACGAAAATTACCGTTACGGACACAGACGGTAACGTAATTCTTTCTTACGAGCCCAAGCTTTCCTTTGCTATATTTATTATCAGTACACCGGATATTGTCAAAGGAAAGAAATATTCGGTAACAGTCGGTAGCCAAACGGGCGAGTTCAAAGAAAATTAATATTCAAAGCGCAGTTATAAAAAACTGCGCTTTTTTGTGTATATACCCTTTCTTTTCGGTCAAAACTTATTTTACAATAACCGAAAGCGAGGTATATACGAATGTCACCTAAAGAGCTTCTTTATATTGAGGACGCACTTGGACACGAAAAACAGATCAAAGCCACCTGCCAACAGAGCGCCGAGATCATTCAGGACCCATCTCTTAAAAATCTTGTTTCCGAGATCGGCAACCGTCACGCAAATTCCTTTGCGGATATTTACAAATTACTTGGTTAGGAGGTAAAGTAAATGCTTGATGACAGACAGTTAATGGAAAACCTTTTGCTTAACTTAAAAGGTGAATGTGATCTTCTTATGCACGGTGCCGTTGAATCCTCCACGCCCGAGGTTCACAGTGCATTTACCAAAGCCTTTAACGATACCCTCACAATGCAAAGCGAGGTATATTCCGCAATGGCAAGCAAGGGATGGTATCCTTCCTCCAAGGCAGAACAGCAAAAGATCGACGCGTTAAAGCAGAAGTTTCAATCAGGATGTTAAAAAAATGCCGCGTTAAGCGGCATTTTTGCTATTATTCACCGTCTGTGCCACAGCAGGTAAAGCCCGCATCAATATAATTTGCAAGTATGCGCGCATTAAAGGTTCTCGTGTTACAGAATACTCCGTCGGGCTCGCTTGCATCAAGCTCCTCGGGAATCACGAATTTAATACATCTTACGGTAACGTCTCTGCAGGACTCAAAGCCTTGTGCCGGTATCACAAGCGTCTTCATACCGCGTTGATATTCGTTGCCCTCGGCATCGGTTTCCGTCAGCATTACCGCAAGGGCTACGCGCTTGTTGGGGCAAACGTTTTGCAAGGTCACGTCAAGCTGCACGATACGTCCGAGGGAACCCAATACAATGTTGCCCGCATCTATTTCCACCGTTTCGTTGCAGCCGGATACTGTTATGGAAACGGGCTCGGGACAAGGCTCGGTTATTACCGTTCCGCAATCCAAGGTGATAACGGGCGAGGGGAAGGTAACGATATTTCCCTCGTTATCCGAATAAATAACGCTTTCGTTAACTTCAATCTCTCCGGTGCAGGTGCCCGTATGCTCCACTGTAAAGGTCAGCGATGCGCCTTCGCTTGCGGTAACGCCGAGCTCGTTTATTCTCCATTCCACAGAAGTGTTTCCGATAAGGGTTGCAACGCCCTTGGTAGGAGAAGAAAGTGACACGATACTGAAGCAGGGATTTATGACGTCGCGTATAACGATGCCCGTTGCACCTGTGTTTACGATATTTTCGGCAAGTCTTTCAAAGAGCTCGTCAAGAGCCTCCCCGTCGGGCGTTACGGTGAGATATGCCGTGACGGGCTCGGAAGCCCATTCGCTCAACGCATCGATATCAAGCCCGTTTTCGCCTTCAAGCCCGATAACGTATATTACTGCTCCCGCATCCTTTGCGGCGTCTGCGGCGGCAGCGGGATCTGCACCAACGGTTGAGTTACCGTCTGTAAACAGCACCATTATTTTTTGGTTTGAAGAGGTAGCATCAAAAAGAGCAAGCGCTTTTGTAAAAGCATCTGCCTGATTAGTGCCGCCTCCTGCTACGAGCGCGTTAACCGCGTTATTCAGCGTAGCAACCGAGGTAGTAAGAGGAACGTCCTGAACTGCAGTGTCCGCATAGCTTACGATACCGATTCGCGTACCGCCGCCGATACTGCCGTTCAGACTGCCGTCCGTTGCCTCGTCTATTACTTCTATGAATCTTAATGCACCTGCCTTAAGGCTTGTAAGGGCACTTCCTGCCATGCTTGTGGATCTGTCAAGAAGCAGAACTATATCTGCAGGATTTGACGTGATATCGGGCTCTGCCGCAAGGGATAAGGTTATATTAAAAGAGCCACCGCACTCCACCGTGGAAACGCTTACCTCTTTATTAGAATTTGTTATACCCATCTTGTTTTTCCTTTCTTCTTTTATTGCGCGCGTATTCACGCGCTATTAACAATATATGACGAAAAAGCAAGCAAAGATAAAAAATATTTTTTTGTATTTTACTATTGAATTTTGCAAAAAAATGTTTATTATATAAATATAAAAACCGAATAAGGAAAAGTACGAATAAGAACACAGCGCGTTAAGTATCGGCAGGATGGGAGTGAGGCCGCCGGGCGAAGGAAATATTTCCGCGGTGCCGTGTTCCCATCCGAGTCGGCTTTTCCGCTTTTTCCTCCCTCCTGTCTTTTTGAAAAGGAGGCTTTTTTATGCCTGAATCCAACAACAAAAAAACGAAAAAGGGCGTTTTTCTTACCGTCCGAGCATTGGTTTGCTGTGCAATGATGGTTGCGGTAGCGGTCGTGCTTGCGCGTCTTATGTCCGTAGTGCCCGACGAATCCAGCCGTTTTTCTATCGAATCCATACCCATTTTCTTATCGGGCTTGCTGTTCGGTCCCGTCGCGGGCGCTGTCGTAGGCTTTACCTCTGATCTTATCGGATGTCTTTTGTCCCCCTTCGGATATAATCCGCTTTTGTGCTTCCCGCCGATCCTTTGCGGATTGTTTGCAGGTCTGTTTCAGAAATATCTCGTTAAAAAGGTAAGCATACCCCGTCTTGCCGTTGCTTTTTTGCCTTATATTCTTTTCGGGTGTATACTCTGGCAAAGTCTTGCGCTCGCCTTGGTATACGGAGGAGACGCAAAGACGGCGTTCTTCCTCGTCAAGCTCGGCACCCGTTCAATACAGTACGCCGTAACCTACGTTATCGACGTTACCGCTGTATGGCTTCTTTTTAAATCAAAGGTTTTCACCGCGGCAAAGGTTTGGCCGCCTTATAAAATGTGAGGAAAACAAAATGAACGTAAATCAAGCACTTGAATATATACATTCCGTAAGCTGGAAGGGAAGCGTTCCCGGACTTGAGCGTATTACAAAATTATTGTCTCTTATCGGTAATCCCGAAAAGAGTCTTAAATACGTTCACATAGTCGGCACCAACGGAAAAGGCTCAACAGCCGCCGTTATATCCTCCGTTATGCGCAACGCTGGTTATAGGGTGGGTATGTACACCTCTCCCTTTATCGTAACCTTTAACGAGCGCATGCAGGTAAACGGAGAGATGATCTCCGATAGCGAGCTTGCGGAAATAACCGAGTATATCAAGCCTTATGCAGATTCTATGTCTGACCGGCCTACGGAGTTTGAGCTTATTACGGCAATAGCATTCGTTTATTTCTACCGTCATAAGTGCGATCTCGTCGTTCTCGAGGCGGGTATGGGTGGAGAATTTGACGCTACCAACGTTATCCCTTCACCCGAGGTTGCGGTGTTCACCAATATCGGGCTTGACCATACCGATTTTCTCGGTGATACGGTAGAAAAGATCGCCGCAACAAAATCGGGAGTTATAAAGTCGGGCTGTGAATGCGTTATGTACCGCTCCTCCGCTTCCGTTGAAGACGTCATCGAGAATAAGTGTAAGTCCCTCGGCGTGCCCTTTACAAAAGCGGATTTTGATTCTCTTGCTTCCGTTTCTATTTCTCTTGAAGGGCAGGTTTTTAACTGGAAGGATTACGAAAACCTTTTTCTACCTCTTTTGGGCGCTCACCAGCTCCGTAACGCCGCCACGGCGCTCACAGCAGTAGAAAAGCTTAAAACAAGAGGTTTTTCCGTAACGGAACAAAATATCCGCGACGGGCTTTTAAACACCTACTGGCAGGGAAGGTTTGAGATCCTTTCCCGTGAACCCTTGTTTATCGTTGACGGCGGACATAACCCACAGTGTATGGAGGCGCTGGCTAACAATATTCGTGATTATCTGCCGAAGGTATCTCTTACCGTGCTTACGGGCGTGCTTGCCGATAAGGATTATACCGCTATGTACGATCTCGTAGCGCCCTATATAAAGGAATTCTTTTTGGTAACTCCTCCGTCTCCCCGCGCACTTGATGCAAATGAGCTTGCAAAAAAGCTTCTCATTTACGGAAAACCTATTTACGTCTGTAATTCCGTTGCGGACGGCGTAAAAAAAGCCGTCGAAAGCGCAGGTGCAGACGGTACCGTCCTCGCCTTCGGCTCACTGTATATGATTGGAGATATCAAAAACGCAGTAAATAAAATAAAAAAATAACTAAACGGGCAAATTTTTTGCCCGTTTTCAATTATTACCGAACCTTTTTCATATTTTTTACGTCTTTATAAGTGAAACCGGTTTCAAGACACTTTTTTGAAAGGAGGGATGATATGGAAAATACCTTTGAAAAGCTGTACTACGAAAACTTATCTGCTCTTCAGCGTTTCATCCGCTTCAAAGTAAACGATAAATTTGACTGTGACGACATTCTTCAGGACGTTCACATAGCCGCATACCGAAGCTTTGGGGCTTTAAAAAACGTTGATTCCTTCAAAAGCTGGCTTTTAAGTATTGCGCGTAACAGAATAAATAGTTATTTCCGCGAAAAAGCCGGTAATCTTGAGATACCTATTGAAAATATCTCTTATATTAAAAACGGCTACGGCGTCAGCGGAAGGACAACTGTTTCTGCTGTAAGAGATACTTTAGAAAAGCTCGGCGATAAGGATAAACAAATACTTTATCTTTATTTTTGGAAGGAATACAGACAAACTGAAATTGCCAATCTTCTCGGTGTGCCTCTTGGCACCGTGAAAAGCAGATTACATTCTGCTAAAGAGCATTTTAAAGAAATTTATCCTTATCATCCGAAACAGATAGGAGCGTTAATTATGAAAAAACTACCTGATTATTTACCCGAATATAGTATAAAGAAAATCGAAAAGCCGACATTTCCCGTAAAGTGGGAAGAGATTATGGGTTGGTTTATTGTTCCAAAGGAGGGAGAAAAACTGTCTTGGGCAATGTATGACCATCCTTCGCGCAAGAGAGGCGAGTTATGTGAAATGTCCGCAGTTGGAAAAGCGGAGGTTCACGGGATCGAAGGTGTTGAAATAGTTGCTGTAGAAACCGATCCTATGGGATACAACAGTGCAGGCGGTCAAAGCAAAGTAGAGCGAAGCTTTGTGGCGCAGCTTACCGATACTCACTGCCGTCTGCTCGCCGAAAGTCATTTTGAGGGTGGCATAAAGCGTTATTACACCTTTCTTGACGGCGACGCTTTTCTCGGAAACTGGGGCTTTGGAGAAGATAACTGCGGAAATGAAACGAATATTTCTCCCAAAGGCGACATTATTTTTGATGGAAAACAATACGTAGCAAAAGAAAAGGATTTTCTTTTAGATATCGTTGGACGATACGAGGTAACGATAAACGGCAAAACCTACGATACCGTATGTATTATGGATTGTTATACCTATATCGACGGCGCGGCGTCCTTGCAGTATATCGACAAAAACGGAAAGACTGTTCTTTGGCGCAGATTTAACCGTAACGATTGGAAGTATGAAGGCTACGAAAAAACCTGGAAGGAAATGCTTCCCGAAAACGATACTATAATCGTTAACGGAAATCTTTACGTAAACTGGTATGACTGTATAACCGATTACATTTTATAGCGTTAAGCATCGGAATTCAAAAGTTCCGATGCTTTTTTCTTTTTCGTTTATGATTTTGAATTATTTGGGTATAACTTATATATGAGCGCAGAAAATTCTGTTATAAATGAGGAAAAACAATGATAAAACACATTAAAGCATTATCTTTTATTTTGTCGGTTATTTTAACCGTAACTGCTTTTTCGGCTTGCTTTGGCAGCGGCGATGTCTCTGAGGTGTCCCAAAGCGGAAAAAGGACCGAGATCCGCGTGTGGGCTCCCGATGAAGTGGTGTCTCTTACTCAAAAGGCGGTAAATGATTGGCTGAAGCAGGACGGCAAGGAATACGCTGGCAAATATTACGTTACCGTGTCTGCAATGAGCGAGGACAACGCGGCAACTCAAATGCTCACCGACGTTGATGCGGGCGCAGATATTTTCGGATTTGCGCAGGATCAGCTTGCCCGTCTCGTAGCGGCAGGTGCACTTTCACCCTTGGGCGGCAATTTCCTTGAAAAGGTAAAGACCGAAAACGTTGAGGGCTCGGTAAACGCCGCTACACTTGATAACAAGACCTACGCATATCCTGAAACGGCGGATAACGGCTACTTTATGTATTACGATAAATCGGTAGTTACAGATCCATCGTCACTTGAAAAAATACTTGACGACTGCCAAGCGGCAAATAAAAAATTCTATATGAATATGCAAAGCGGATGGTATAACGTAACCTTCTTTTTCGGCGCCGGCGCCTTTATCGGCTACGACGTGGATAAGAGCGGAAATATCACCGGCTGTAACAGCACCCTTGCAACGGAAAAGGGCGTTATAGGGTTAAAGGGCATGATATCTCTTACTTCTCACCCTGCATTCGTTCAAAGTGAAAACGCGGCATCTAAATTTAATCCCCAAGGCGGTGATGCGGTAGTGCTGATATCCGGCGTGTGGGATTCCGCAACCGTTATGGGTTATCTCGGAGAAAACTACGCCGCCGCAAAATTGCCCACCTTTATGGTGGAAGACAAAGAATATCAGATGGGTTCCTTCGGCGGATATAAGCTTATCGGCGTCAAGCCTCAAAAGGATTCGGACAGATTGGTATTTTGCCACGCCCTTGCGTCATTCCTTACGGGCGAGACCATGCAGGCTACCCGCTTTAAGGAAAAGGGATGGGGTCCTTCCAATATAAAGGTTCAGAATACCCAATCGGTAAAGAACGACTTAGCACTTTCCGCCTTGGGCGAACAGCTTGAATATTCGATCCCCCAAGGTCAGTATCCCAACGAATTCTGGAATATCACCGAAGCCTTCGGAACTGACCTTAACAGCGGAAAATTCAAAAATTACTCCGATGATCAGCTTTTAGAAGCACTTAAATCCTTTGAATCCGATCTCAAAGGCGCGAAATAAGCATATGTGCAGACAGCCGTTTAAAAATAAAGACGGCTGTCTGCGGGCAGGAAGGGTACATTATTTATGTTGAACCGTGATTCACTTGATTTTCATAAGCTTAACGGTTTGCAAAAGCTTTTATATAAATTTCTGTGGTTTCTTTTATCCGTTCCCGCGGGAATGGTAAGCATAATAAAAAAAGGCGTTGGCGGAATAGTAAAATTCTTTAAAAGCGTTATAAGCGTTATAAAAGAAACGGTACGCACCTTTGTAAAAGGTGATATTTTTACCCGTATTTCTTATTTTATTATGGGTTTCGGACAGCTTTTCCGCGGTCAGGCGTTGCGAGGAATACTGTTTCTGGGGTTTCAGCTTGTTTTTATTTTATATATGCTGTTTTTCGGTATCGAGTTTATTTCAAAGCTCGATAATTTAGGCGACGTTGCAGCCGTAACGGTTATTAACGAATACGGGCTTGAAGTTATAGAATACCGCGATAACAGCTTAAAGATCTTGCTTTACGGCACTCTTACAATATTTTTCTGTATCGGCTATATATACACTTGGTTTGTGAACGTCCGCCAGAACGGAAAGGCGCAATCGCTTATTGAGAAGGGGATACGTCCAAAAAGCGCCCGTGACGATATCCGCGCACTGGCGGACAGTCAGTATTACAAAACCCTTTTGGCACTGCCGCTTACGGGTATTCTTGTTTTTACGGTAATACCCTTGTTTTTTATGATCCTCGTAGCTTTCACAAATTACGATTACACCCATCTTCCTCCTGGAAAGCTGTTTACTTGGGTAGGACTTGCGAACTTTAAAAATCTGCTCGGTGTTCAGGCTTCCGACGGAAAATTTGCTTTCACCTTCGGCGAGATACTCGTGTGGACACTGCTTTGGGCGTTTTTCGCGACCTTTACCAATTATCTGTTCGGTATTCTCGTAGCTCTGCTTATAAATAAAAAGGGAATAAGGTTCAAAAAAGGCTTTCGCACTCTGTTGGTCATCACAATTGCCGTTCCCCAATTCGTATCGCTGCTTCTTATTTCAAAAATGCTTGCCGACGACGGTGTGATCAACGGCGTTTTAAGGGATCTGGGAATCATAACACAAGGAATAAAATGGCTGACAGACCCCATATTGGCACGCATAACAGTAATAGCGGTAAACCTTTGGCTCGGTATTCCTTATACGATGCTCATAGCAACGGGAATACTGATGAACATTCCCGCAGATCTGTATGAATCCGCCCGAATAGACGGCGCAGGCGGTATACGGCGGTTTACAAAGATAACCATGCCATATATGCTGTTCGTTACGGGACCTTATCTGCTCACCACCTTCGTGGGAAATATCAATAACTTTAACGTGATCTACCTTCTCACGGGCGGTGCACCCAAAACCACCGATTTTACGGGCGGCGCAGGATATACCGATCTCCTTATTACGTGGCTGTACAAGCTGACACTTACTGACAACGACTATAAAATGGCAGCAGTTATCGGCATTATGACCTTCGTCGTGGTTGCGGGTATTTCTCTTGTCGTATATAATCTTTCATCTTCGGTGAAAAACGAGGAAAACTTCCAATGAAAACAATATCTTCAAACAAGAAACACCGTGCCTCCAACACGGCTGTATATATCCTTCTTACCGCGCTGTGCATATTGTGGCTGCTGCCCTTCGTGTATCTTGTACTTCAGGCGTTCCGCGGCGAATCACGGAGTATGGTAAGCTACGTTATTCCAAAGGAATGGTCACTTGCTAATTTTAAAATACTGTTTACACAGACGAGCTTTCTCCGTTGGTATCTCAATACTTTTATAATTGCTTTGTTTACTTCGGTTATACAGACCGCCTTCGTCCTTTCAGTAAGCTACGCACTTTCCCGTATACGGTTTCGCGGCAGACGGCTTTTGATGAATATAATTCTTGTTTTGGGAATGTTTCCCGGATTTTTGTCAATGATAGCAGTATACTTCATTTTAAAGCTCATCGGCTTTACCGGACCGGGCTCCGTGCCGGGACTTATACTTGTGTACGCAGGCAGCTCGGGAATGGGGTATTACGTGGCGAAGGGATTTTTCGATACCATCCCACGTTCTCTTGACGAAGCCGCGCGCATCGACGGTGCGGGCAGGGCAAGGGTGTTTTTCAAAATCATAATGCCAATGGCAAAGCCGATAATCATATATACCGTAATGATGGCGTTTATCGCGCCTTGGGGCGACTATATGTTCGCGTCTCTCATATCATTTGGTTACGAAGAAGCGTATAACGTGGCGGTGGGATTGTTTACACTCCTTGACCGCGAGCATATCAACAATTACTATACCGTCTTTTGTGCAGGCGGTCTTCTGGTGGCGTTGCCCGTTACCGTGTTGTTTATGATGCTTCAGCGTTATTACGTCGAAGGCATTACGGGCGGTGCAGTCAAAGGTTGATATTTCTTAAGGAGCAGTCTGTTTTGGCAAGTGTTGTTTTAAAAGGCGTCAAAAAAATATACAAGGGCGGTTTTACCGCGGTAAAAAACTTTGATCTCGAAATAAACGATAAGGAATTTGTGGTATTCGTAGGTCCTTCGGGCTGCGGAAAAAGCACTACCTTGCGTATGGTTGCGGGACTTGAGGATATAACCGAGGGCGATATCTATATCGGCGGAAGACGGGTAAACGATGCAGAGCCCAAGGACAGAGATATCGCAATGGTATTTCAGAACTACGCTTTATATCCTCATATGTCCGTATACGAGAATATGGCGTTCGGTCTGACCTTGCGCAGAGTTAAGCGTGACGAGATCCACCGCCGTGTACTTGAAGCGGCAGAGATACTTGGCATTTCAGATCTTTTGGCAAGAACGCCCCGTGCTCTTTCGGGCGGTCAGCGCCAGCGCGTAGCCATAGGACGCGCTATAGTACGCGTACCGCAGGTTTTTTTAATGGACGAGCCCTTATCCAATCTCGATGCAAAGCTTCGAAATCAGATGCGTGCGGAGATAATGCAGCTCCGTGAAAAGATAAACACCACCTTTATATACGTTACGCACGATCAGACCGAGGCGATGACCCTGGGCGACCGCATCGTTATAATGCGTGACGGCGTTATTCAGCAGGTCGGCACACCGCAGGAGGTCTTCGACACACCTGCAAATATATTCGTGGCAGGATTTATCGGTTCGCCTCCGATGAACTTCTTTAAAGGTATCGTAACGGAAAAGGGAGGAAAGCAGATCCTTTCCGTCTGCGGAGGAGAGATGCAGATAAAGGATCCGTCGGTAAAGGGGGAAGTGACGGTAGGCATCCGTCCCGAGCACGTTTATCTTACTGAAAAGGGAAGTATGTGCGGGGAAATAATCGTTTCGGAAATGATGGGAAGCGAATTACACCTCCATCTTAAAACCGCAGAGGACGGACGTGTTATAATCCGCGTACCCACTCTCGATCTTTCCGAGAGTGATAAGGAGCGTCTTTCACTTCACAATACGGTATCCTTCGGCTTCCGTAAGCAGGCGCTTCACTTTTTTGATCCGGTAACTGGGGAAAATACGTTAAAAAAGAGCAGTCATAATTGACTGCTCGTATTATTTACTGCTTACTGTTTAATTTTTTTCTCGTGTCCTTGTTTATTTCAGCCTTCAGCTCCTTCGTCCATTCAGACCACGCTACGTTCTGCTCGCCGTAGGTGAGATTCATTTCATACTCTATGGGAAGCCAGGTTGAAAGGTCGGATTCGTTATGAGCCATTACCGCTTCCATATTGTCGAGAGCTTTCCACAGCTTTGCTTCAGGCGTTTCCAAAGCTTCCATTTCTTTAAAAAGTGCGCTCAATTCCTTTTCTTTTTCGGGCGGAAGCATCTTTAAAAGCTTTTCAATAGCCTTTTCCTCAATATCCTCGTGTACGGAAGTCTTGTTAAAGGCAGGGATGTCACCCGTGACAGCCTCACCGAAATCGTGTATAAGACACATTTCCATAACTTTGAAAATATCAATTTCCGGAAATTCATCCTTGCACAGCATTGCCATCAAGGTGATACGCCAAGTATGGTCTGCAACGCTTTCTCTGCGGTCGTGCTCAGTATAGCAGTGACGGTACGTCGTTTTTAATTTGCCAACCGTCGTGGCAAAATCTATAAGCTCTCTCGGTGTCATTGTTTTCTCCAAAATTTACGTATCATACTTTTATAGTATACCACAACTGCGGATAGTTGTCACTAAAAAACTTAAATTTTTGTAAAAGATCGTGTTTTACACACACGGTTGACACAAGAACGTATTTATGATATATTAAAATATAAATATAAAGTGAGGTAAAAGTATGAAAAGATTATGTTCTCTTTTGTTGGTAATATGTATGCTTTCCGCAAGCTGCCTGCTCTTTTCTTCGTGCAGCGCTATAAGCGAAGATGATCTTTCCAAAGATCCCTACGGCGTTATTACGGAGGCAACTGAAAACACCGTCGGTGCCTTTTTTACCGATGACGCCGAAATCGGTAAGCATCTCATTTCCATGCTTCCCAAAGGATCGGTGACTATCGGATTTGAGCATGAGATCGACGACGAAGCTCTTCGCATAAAAGAAAAAATATATTACGATATCACAGACCGTTCCTTCGTTTTTGATACGGATTATAAATACGACGATACCGACCTTTCCTTCCGCATCTTTTTGGATAAGGAAAGACTTGCCGCTAACGGAAAAGACGTTTTCGGAAGTGATAAGACCTATCTCATAAATTTCGATAAATTCATAAAGGATTTTGACGACAGCGATTTTGTTGAGATATTCAAGGTCGATGACGAATCCGTAGACGAGTTGGTTGAATTTGTAAAGACACTTAAGGAAAGCCTTAATTCCGAATTTTCGGAAGACGATGAAAAAGCCCTCGCTCTCAGCAAGGCTTTGTATAACAATTTTCTTAAAACAGTTTCCACGGAAAAGACAAAAAACAAGGATAACAGATCCGTAAATTGCATAGTAGGGGAGTTTGCTTTTACAAACGAGACCCTTAAGTCCGCTTTCGAAATAATTCTTGAAAACGAAAAGACCGAGGAGGACTTCACCAAGGATACCGAGGAGTATTATAACGATATTATTAAAGCTATTGATGAAAATCTTGTTATCGACGTAGTCGTTAAAGTTTACCTGAATAAACGCACCAACGAATACGTAAGGATCGTTGCCGATGGTACGGTAACGCCCGTTTCCGATGACGAAAACCCCGTTCTGCTGGAGATCGAAGCGCTTTTCGGTAAGAAGGATATACTTTTTGACGGAAGCGTAACCTACGACGATGAGACGCTTTCCTTCGATGCAGCCTTTGCAAAAAAGACCGAAGGCGATAATTACGAGTATACCTTCACCTTAAACGGTTCTGACGGTGAGAAAACTATAAACGCACTCAACGCCTCCTATCTGTTCAATAAAGCTACGGGAGACGTCACCTTAAGCGTAGATACTTATCAGACCGAGGAAGCGCGCAGTACGGCTTCTCTTAAGGGAAATCTTTTAGTCAGCAGGGAAAAGATAAGCCTTGTGCTTGACACTCTTATTTCCGATGACGAAACGATAGATTTCAATTTTTACGTTACCGTTGTTCCCGAAGAATCCATTCCCCAATTACCCGAAAAAACCAGAGACGTAGTTGATATGGGGATCGTGGGCTGGAATGAATTCGTAAACGAATTTATTTCAAGTGAGCTTGGTCTGCTCATTTACGGCGAGCCCGGCTACGAATATTGATAAATGACGATGAACGCCCGTTTCTTTTTCGAAGCGGGCGTTTCCTTTTGCTTTTTTCCCTTGACATTCCTTCGTTTTTGTATTATACTTATTGCCGTTGCAAAACAGCATATCTTTTCGGGGTGTGGCTCAGTTTGGTAGAGCGCGTCGTTCGGGACGACGAAGTCGCAGGTTCGAATCCTGTCACTCCGACCAAAATTGCGGATTCGTCCGCATACGAAAGCCGCAAAGTAGGGATACTTTGCGGCTTTTTACTAACAACAGGAGGCATTATGGCGGACAAAAAAGAAAAGAAATACGTGAGCGATAATGCTCGCCTTATGGATGAATGGGATTGGGTGAAGAACAATGAGTTGGGTTTGGATCCTAATCTAATAACGCATTGTTCTAATAAAAAAGTATGGTGGAAGTGCAGTCAAGGACATGAATGGCAGGCAAGTATTAATAACAGAATTAAGTCAGGTTGTCCCTTTTGTGCAGGTAAAAGAGCTATTTCGGGTGTCAACGATTTACAAACATTAAACCCAGCGCTGGCAGAAGAATGGCATTACGACAAAAATGGCAGTTTGAAGCCTTGGGACGTCTTACCTAATAGCGGAAAAATAGTTTGGTGGAAATGTGAAAAAGGTCACGAATGGCAAGTTTCAGTAAATAACAGGTCAAGAGGACACGGATGCCCCTACTGTGCACGAAGGATAGCAACATCGGGTGAAAATGACTTGGGAACCGTTTATCCTCATGTGGCCAAAGAATGGTGTTATGCGAAAAACGGAAATCTAACACCGAGTGATGTGCTTCCTGGAAGCGAAAAAAAGGTTTGGTGGAAATGTGAAAAAGGTCACGAATGGCAAGCGACTATCAATAGCAGGGTTTCTGGCAATAAATGCCCCATTTGTTCTTCAGAGTTGCGAACCTCGTTTCCCGAATACGCTTTGTTGTATTATCTCAAAAGGTGCGGTCTGGATACAATCCACTCCTATAAAGAACTAGGTTATGAACTTGATGTTTTTATTCCCTCTTTGAAAGTAGCTATAGAATATGACGGCTATTTTTGGCATAAAAACAAATCGAAACAGGATTTAACTAAAAATTTAAAGTGCAAAACTGATGGGATAAAACTGTACCGAATTCGCGAAGGTCTGCCATCTTTAAATGACTGGTCAATCGATTATGAATACAGTGGTCGACGTGACGATTTTGCGAATGTGCTTCGAAAGATCATACGCAATATAACTACCATTGATGTAAATATTGACATAGATCGAGATGCTGCCGAAATAAACAATCTAAGAGTTCTAATGGAAAAAGAAAACTCGATTTCTGTAACAAATCCAAAACTTATCGAAGAATGGAATTACGAAAAAAACGGAAAACTGATTCCAGCTTATGTAACGATAGGTAGCAACAAAAAAGTTTGGTGGAAATGTAGCAAAGGACACGAATGGCTAGATACAGTCAGTCATAGAACCAAAGGAAGAGGTTGCCCATATTGTTCCGGAAAGAAAGTATTGCAAGGCGAAACCGATTTGAAAACGCTCAGTCCCGTACTAGCAACAGAATGGAATTATGAGAAAAATGGTGAATTAACACCACAGCAGGTAACGATAAACAGCAATAAAAGGGTATGGTGGAAATGCGCACAAGGGCACGAATGGCAAGCCACGGTAAGTCAAAGAACGCGTGGCAGTGGTTGCCCTTATTGTGCCGGACAGCGTGTCATCTTTAATAAAAACGACCTTTACACTCAAAATCCGCAATTGGCTTCCGAGTGGAACTATGCAAAAAACAACACATTGACCCCTAAAGATGTATGTTATAAAAGCGGAAAGAAAGTTTGGTGGAAATGCGCACAAGGGCACGAATGGGTAGCAAAAATACAAAACAGAGCCAATGGACGAGGCTGCCCTTATTGTGGACATAAAATAGTTATACCGGGTGAAAATGATTTTGCAACACTTAACCCCCAGGTGGCGGCAGAATGGAATTATGCCAAAAATAACGGCATGGTCCCAAGTAGTTTCCTTCCTAACAGTAACAAAAAGGTTTGGTGGAAATGTAGCAAAGGACATGAATGGCAAACAACCATTAATCACAGGAATTCTCGAGGTCAAGGATGCCCGCAATGTTCTAGAGAAAAACGCAAGAAAAATTGATCAACCCAACTAAAAGAGGGCGTCTATTCGGCGCCCTCTTTTAGTTTTGCTTTCTCTTCCGCGATCTCCGCTTTCTTTTGGGCGATCATTTCAGCGAGCTTGGCTTCGCACTGCTCGCGGGTTTCGGTATAGACGTTGAATTTCTTTCGTTTGCCGTTTGGCAGGCGCGGATAGAAGCTGTCTTCCCAGAGGTGGTCGTTGATCTGATACACGCATCCTGTGCCACTCTTGCGTATCTTTGGCGCATACGGCTCTAAATTCTCGGCCACGTTGATACCGCAAACGGTAATTATTACTGGTACGGCACCGAATTCAACGTAACAGTTAACAAGGGTGCAAGCTCTCTTAACACCAACGCTACCAACCACGTAAGAGTTCAGAACAATAACGTTCTTATCATCTCTTCCGTTAACGGCAAGAAGAGCATCGAAATAACCTTCACTGCTACAACCTCCTCATACGTAGACGAGCTTCAGATTTTCCTTGAATCCGCAGGCTACTCTTGTACCACTAACGGACTCGAGGTCACCATAGCTGTTGATTCGCTCGGATCCGTAACCCTCACCAATACTTCTAAGAAGGTAGCGCGTATTGCCACCGTTGAGATTGCTTACGTTGAAGCATAACCGTTAACCGAATTAAATATTCAGTTCAAAGGACAGAGAACACAGCGTCTCTGTCCTTTATTGTTGAAAAAAATATTTCTTTGTGTTATACTTGCCCTTGAAAGCAGGTGTTAATATGTCAGAAATCTGGATAAAACTGTATAACGAAGCGAAAAGCAAGCTCAATCCCCGCGTAATATCTCCATTTATCGAAGCGGGCGGCGTTGCGGCGGCAATTCTTACAGACAAAGGGAACGTATATACCGGTGTTTGTATAGATACCGCTTGTACCTTGGGTATGTGCGCCGAACGAAACGCTATTGCCAATATGATCACCAACGGCGAGAGTAAAATAGTAAAGCTTGTCTGCGTTATGGAGGACGGCAGTGTCGGTGCGCCCTGCGGTGCGTGCAGAGAATATCTTATGCAGCTCGACGTTGACAGCCCTTCTATGGAGATACTTAAAAATTTCTCCACCGGCGAAACCATCTCGTTGGGTGAGCTTATTCCCGATTGGTGGGGAAAGGACTTAATGAATGCGAATAGCAACGTATAATATATGGAATTGCGAAGAAAACAATGAATTGCGTTTTGCCCGAATAACAGATGAATTAGTTAAAATTAACGCCGATATAATCGCGCTGCAAGAGGTTCCGAATAAAAATTACTTCGATATTCTTTTGAAAAATACCAAATATGAATACGGAGTTTTTCATTCTCTCGGCGGTGAAGATGAAGGTCTTTCCGTTATTTCGAAGTACCCTATAGTAAATAGTACGTATTCAAACAGTGCAGTTATAGCGGTGGTTAAAATAAAGGGCTGCGCTTTATCGATAACCAACGTTCATCTCGATTGGCTAAGCCCGATAAAACGCGAAAACGATATTACTGCTTTAGTCGATACGATCGCCGTTGAAAACGCCGATTACAAGCTTTTGCTCGGTGATTTTAACTGTTCAGAGCATTCAAGCGTTCATCAATTCCTTTTGGGACAATCCTCGCTTCGGTGTAAGGAAGCGGTCCCTTGTTGGTACGATCTTTCCGAAAGCTATTTCGATTTATGTGGAAAAGAGCCTGAAATAACCTTGGATTTTAAAAACAATCCCAGATGGCGAAACCGGAATACCGTTGAAAAAAATCAACGCTTCGACAGAATTTTACTTCAGAATACGTACCCAAATAATTTTCCCGTTCTCAGAAATTGTGTCGTTTTCGGCAAAGAGGCTTCGGCGGAAACTGGTCTTGCTCCCAGCGATCACTACGGAGTTTTCGTTGATATTGATTTTTAATATTTCACCGTTATGGTGATAAATTCTCACTTAACGTGACGTTGTTTTTTTGTTATAATTTGTTATAATATTGTCAAAGCGCGCTGAAACGTCATTTGAAGGAGAATTATATGAAAATCAGATTCGGTGAAATACTTAAAGACTTAAGGCGGAAAAACGATATAACAAAAGAAGAGCTTGCGGATATCCTCGGTGTTACGAGCCAATCGGTTTCTCGTTGGGAAAAAGGAGCTTGTTATCCCGATATGGAGCTGCTTCCCGCGATAGCAAACTATTTTAACGTTACCGTCGACGACCTGCTCGGTATGAAAGAGATAAGAAGCAGAGAAAGGCTTAACGCTATTTTTACTGAAGGATTGAATCTGGAGCGGGAAAGCAAATATGAAGATGCTGTCGGCGTTTTCAGAGCGGCGTTAAAAAACTTTCCCGATAATATAGCTCTGACCTCGGAGCTTGCTCTTGCGTTAAGTAAATGCGAATCCGTTAATAACAAAAAGGAGGCAATAGCACTTTCCGAAAAGGTTCTCGCAAGATGTACCAACGAAAAGATAAGGAGCACCGTAAGAGCAAACCTATGCTATTTATACCGCGATTGCGGTTTTAATGACAAAGCCGAGGAGACCGCCCGTACACTGCCTCATATATGGGAGTGCCGCGAAATTCATCTGAGAGAGTTCGTTGCGGATAACAAAGACCTTTCGGAGCGTCACCTTAATATCATTATGCAGGTTCTTGACGACTACGTAAACCAACGCCCAATTTCTTTTTCTCTCGGATACAAACCCGAAGAAAGTATAAACGTAAAGTTATTAAAAGAGATTTTTTCATAAAACCCACTGCCGCAGCAAAGCCTTGTTGCGGCTTTCTTGTTTTTATGGTATAATTATAAAAAAGTTTTCCAAAAGACCGAACCTTTTTTAAATCCCGCGACCTTGTATACGAAAGCTTTCAAAGAGGAAACTTAATATGCAAAACAAACTTATCGAAGAGCAAATGGAATTTTTGCTGTCGGCCGCATTACGCAAATGCGGAAATATGGATGATGCGGAGGATCTCGCCCAAGAAACTCTGCTGTGTGCCTTGGCTTTTGTCAAAAAAGGCGGCGTGATCAAGGATATCCGCGGGTGGCTTCTCACCGTTTTAAGCAACAAGTGGAATAATAAGCTTCGCAAAAAGTACCGTCAACCGGTTATAGGAATAGGCGAAGGCTTCGACATCGCCGACGAAAATTCGGATTTCACCTTACTTACCGAGCCCGACGAAATTCTTAAAGTACGAAAGGCGATTTCACTTCTTGCCAAAACCTACCGTGAGGTGATCGTGCGCCATTATATGAACGGCGAAAGCGTATCGGATATTTCCCGCGCTCTCGGCATACCCGAGGGTACCGTAAAAAGCCGGCTTTACGGCGGCAGAAGCCGTATGAGAAAGGAAATGGAAACTATGGAAGAATATTCAACACAAAGCTATCAGCCAATATCACTTCAGATATCCAACAGCGGAAACAACGGACTTAACGGAGAGCCCGCATCTCTCGTGAGGAACGATCTTTTAACGCAAAATATCCTGTGGGCGGCTTACAAAAAGCCTTGCACTGCAGAGGAGCTTGCAAAAAGCATCGGCGTTCCCGTTGCATACGTAGAGCCCATACTCCAACGTCTTGCAGACGGTGAAATGATGATGAAAACGGGAAATAAGTATTATACCGATTTCATCATTTACACCCTCGAAGACAAGGAAAAATACATTTCCGCCCAGAAGGAGCTTGTAAAAAACAATTTCTCCCTTTTCTGGGATCACATTGAAAATGGATTATCGCTTCTCAGAGATCAGGATCTTTACAAAAAGCTTAATTTTGATCAGAAGAATTCCTTGGAAATGTACTTTACCTTCAACTGCCTTGATTACGGTATATATCTACTTATGAGCGATATTATCAAAGAAGAGCAAGTCTTTCCGTACAGAAAGGACGGCGGACGCTGGATCGCCTTCGGAACGGTACATTTTAACGAGTTTTACCCTATGGACCATCTCGACCTTATGATGCACTCCTATTCGGGGGAAAGGCATACTTATTTTGAAAAGTATACAAATAAGTCGGTATGTCAGCACGTATATTCCGCAGACGGCTTTCCCAACTATTCCTATTACGCTTCACCCGATTACGTATTTATTAAGGGTGGGGAAGACGTAGACGAAATAATTACCAAGCTGCTGTTTATACTTCATATGGGTATTCCAACCGAATCGGTCGGCTTTAACGAAGAATATCTGAAAATGATCCCTCATCTTAAAAAATGCAAGATACTGCGAGAGGATAACGGTAATATTTGTGTTAATATTCCGATCATTGATCAAAAGGAATACGATATTCTTTACGGAATACTCAAGGAAGTAAAGCAAATAATGTCAAAGGATGAGAAGTTGAAAAAGCTTCTTGCGGATTTCGTAAGGGATAAAAAAACACCCTGTCCCGCACATATAGACAGCGTGCCCTTGTTCAAGCAGTATATGTGCCCCGTTAACGCCATACTTTTTGCAACTGTCCGCGAGGCGATTTCAAAAGGCAAGCTGTACGACGGAAGGTACGACGAGGACGAAGAAACCGTAAACCAGCATCCCTGCCCAATGATACTCGTTATTGAATAAACGCAAAAAATCCTCCGATAATACGGAGGATTTTTACGTTATCTCTTTTTGCTGTCAAGCCAGCTTTGAAGAATTATCTGCGCAGAAAGGGTGTCAATTACGTTTTTACGCTTTTTTCCGTTGTATTCGGTAGCGTTAAGATAGCGGTAGGCTTCCATTGTGGAAAGTCTTTCGTCCATAAATTCATAGTCAAGCCTCGTGGCTTCCTTAAGCATATCCGCAAATCTCTGTGTGCGCTCCGCACGGAAGGAAAGAGATCCGTCCATATTCTTAGGCATACCGATAACGAGCTTTTCCGCGCCCAATTCCTTTGCTTTTGCGGCAACCTTTTGAACCGAATCCGCTATACCGTTTACTTTTACGGTGCCTTGCGCAGTAGCAAGCGTTTCTCCGTAATCGGAAGTGGCAAGCCCCACACGGGCGTCACCGAAATCAATTCCCAAAATACGCATATAAATTTTTCCTTTTTACAAATTTTTCTGTTTGCTTTTTCGTAATATTTTCTTTACATTCGGCAATAATACTATTGCCCCCGAAAAAAGGAGCGAAAAGAAAATGAATGATAAAAAGCAATCACACGAAGAAGGCAGAAGAAGATATCTGTTCGGTGAAAACCGCTTTAAATATCCTTCCATGCCCGAAATAGAAGTCCCCAATATTTTATATCCCAACGGTCTTCCCGACCCGCTGATTGGTGCGGATATGCAATCTTGCGATACCGACCCTAACGGCATGTACACGGGAGTGCCCGCGGAAAAAAGTGATACGCCCGTTCAGGATGCCGACGATCTTTAGTCGGCGCCCATACGGTCATCATACGGCTGCTTACGGCAGCCGCTACATATTATTTATTTATAATTCCTTCGATTTTTTCAATCATTTTCTTTGCCATGAAGTACATTCCAAGATCGTTTGGATGTAGATAATCAACAAAGCAAAGATCGGACATTTCGGCAGGGAAGTACTCTCTTCCGTCGAGGAAGTATACGTCCTTGTCACCCTCCGCAATGGCGCGGTCGTAGGTGGCTTTAACGGTCTCAATACGCTTGATATCAATATCGGCAGTGGGCCAGCAGTAGGGGTGAGTACACATCAGCACGGGAACTCCGGGATGTGCGTCACGGAAGGTCTTGTAGAAGGGATAATGTGTTTCCTGCAATTCCTCAAGGGAACGGGAATTAAATACGTAGTCCATTACGAAAAGCGCAATTTCACGGGTTGCCATATATTCGGCAATAGATTGCTCACCGAATGCAGAGCCTGAAAATCCGAGGTTTATGCAGTCCGCATCAAAGTGACGGCATACGATATTGTGGAAAGCACAGCCTGCACGGGAAGCACAACCGCCCTGTGTGATGGAAGAGCCGTAAAAGGCTATGGGACCGAAGGATCTGGGAGCGGGAGCCTTGAGAGACGCGCCCTCGGGCAGACCGATCTCAATATCCTTTATACCTGCGTAAAGAGGCATAAAAATAAGTACCTCGTTTTCGCCTGCGGGAAGGTCCACAACGTTTTCGTTTGCCTCTGTGCTGTCAGCAAAGGTCTGCATCAGCTTACCGCAGTATTTTCTGTCCTTGCCGCTACCGACAAGTACGTCAAGGCCCCAAACACCTCTGTGGGTAAAATGATTCATTCCCACAACCGCCTCGCGCAAGGTGTTTTTTATACAAATGCTGTCTGCATCGGTAACAAAGCGTACAGTTCCGCCGGAGGTGTGGTGACCCAGTGCACGGTTGGGATCGGAATAGATCTCCTTTTTACTTGCGTCCATACGGTAATATTCTCCGTAGTTTTTGTCGGGGTGGAGTATACCGCCGATCTCAAAGGGCTGTTCTTTAACGTTTTTAAAATTCCATTCCATTTTATTTTACCTCAATTCTGTTTTCTTACTACCTTGTATTCGTCGTAAGGGTTATAATAAGGACAACCGTTTTTGGCAGTTAGCAGAGAAACCATCTCGTCCTCGTCAAAATCTGCATCGCAAACGTAGGTGTCCGTGAATTCATCGTAAGCGTAGTACATACAGCTTTCGCACAAATTATCCTGCATGTTTTGTTTTCTCCTTTTAATTTGTGTTGCATTTATTGGAAAAAAGGGTTATAATCAAAAAGTAAGTTATATTTTTTAAGGAGTACCCAAATGAAAGCACTTATCAAAGTTAAAAACGTCGGCGTTATGTCTGCCGAGCTTTATCCCGAAAAAGCACCCGCAACCGTAGAAAACTTCGTTTCTCTTGCAAAAAGCGGTTTTTATAAGGGACTTATCTTCCACCGCGTTATCGAAGGCTTTATGATACAGGGCGGCGGCTTTGACGAAAAGTTCAGCCATAAGGAGACCAAGGCTATCAAGGGTGAATTTGCCGCAAACGGATTTGCGGGCAACGATATCGCTCACACCAGAGGCGTTCTTTCCATGGCTCGTACGTCTGACCCCAATTCCGCATCCTCTCAGTTCTTCGTAATGCACAGAAACGCTCCTCACCTTGACGGTCAGTACGCCGCCTTCGGATGCGTTACCGAAGGACTTGACGTTCTCGATACCGTTGCGGAGGTCGCAACAGGCTACCGCGGATATTTTGCGGACGTTCCGCTTACTGCAGTAGTTATCGAAGATATCGAAATCGTAGACTAAATCAATTATTTTTTGCCCGACCGTTGTGTCGGGCTTTTTTATTTCACATCAAAGTACGCTTTTCTTTTTTTAGCGTGGTTTTCGGTCCGTGACCGGGGTATACGGTGTGATCCCCCTCAAGAGCGAACAGCTTTCGTATGGAATCAAATTCCTCTGCCGTATCTCCGCCGTAAAGATCGGTCCTGCCGATACCGTTTCTGAACAGAGTGTCTCCCGAAATAATTATATCTTCACATATAAAGCAGCTGCTACCTTTGGTGTGACCGGGAGTATGCAATGCCTTCAGGTGTATATCTCCAAAGTACAGTTCAGCATCTCCTTCAAAAAATAAAGGAGTAGTCGAGCAAATAACGTTACTTCCGGGCAGGAGAAAAGACGCATTCTTGTTTGGATCGGCAAGCATTTCGCCGTCCTCGGCGTTTATATACAATTTTGCACCCGTTTCGCGGCAGATGCAGTCCACTGCGCCTATATGGTCGAAATGTCCGTGGGTGAGTATAACCGCACGTAACGTAAGTCCGGAAAGCAAATCAAGTATTTTTTCTTTTTCACCGTCGGGATCAAAAACTACGGCATCGTTGCCGACCGAGAGAATATAGCAGTTTGTATCAAGTAAACCGCAGTTAATCGTTTTAATTTCCATATTCGTGTATCCTGTCAAGAAACGTCACCCATTTAACAGCCGTTCTCATATCCGGCTGGGGATGCAAATAAACAAGCTTGTTTTTATAATAAACGTCAAAAGCGGAACCTACGGTAATGGGGAATCCACCAAGCTTTTCGGTGGGGTAATATGCGGAAACTTCCTCTCCGTATATCTGTCCCTCAAAGGAAAATCCTTCCTTATCAAGTCGAGCTTTTCCTTTTCCCGCGTTGTGATCGATGTTGCCCTTATCGTTTACCGTACCGAAGATCATTTCCTCTTCAAGCACGTCCTTTTCGGGGTCGAGACATTGCTTTTGCCATTCGCACCATTCGTTAATGCGCCCAAACTGAGAACCGTGAAGCACGTATTTGTTGTCAAGAACTGCATCCGCGCCGCATTGGGTGCAGGTGATATGACCGTTTTCCGCCTTTATCTTGAACTCGCTCATGCAAACAGGACATTTATAAATGATCCCGTCAATTCCCGCTGTCATATCCTTGCAGCGGTAGGTCACACCCTCCATGGCAAGCTCGTCGTCGTGAAGTATGGCGCTGTCGATACGCGTTTTTATTTCATCAAGAGATAATTCCTTTATTTCGCTTGCATCGAAAAGCTTTGCGGTGGTGACGCGTATTTTTCCCTTTCTGTCAGCCTTGCGCCACTTGGGGAAGGTGAGATATGCACCGTTACCCGTAACGGTATATACGTTTACTCCGCAGCTTTTAATAAGCTCTGCAGTACCCGCCGTAACCGCCAGCGAATGACCGTACCAGGTAAGCCTGCCCTCGGGAAACAGCACGACGGTATTACCGCACTTCAAAGCACGGCGAATGTTCATAATGGTGCCAACGTCAGCACAGAACATCTTTTTCGTAATTACGTGCATCACCTTAAGGATCGGACGTAGCATGGGATTTTTTGTAAAATGCTCGCTCATTACGAAGGTGGGACGCTTGGGAAACAACCCGAACGCAACCAGAAAATGGTCGCAGTTGGAAAGGTGGGGACAGAGAATAATGGACCCGTTCTTTATATCCTTTAGACCGCTTCTGTCCACCGTCACGCCGTAGGCGATGCGGTAGTATATACGCAAAAGAAAATATGCGGGATAATAAATTACAGCCAAAGGCTTTTTAAACTTTTTCATGTAACCTCACTCCAAAATAATTATACCATATATTTACTTTTTGTCAATGACGGACACACGCATTTGTACTTGACAAAATTGTGTTACGGCTATATAATTACTTGAGTTATATAATATATTTTACCTTCAGGAGGAAAAGTATGAACGTAGTACCTTATCCCAAAAAATTTGAATCCGATGAAGATTCCGTCTATATAGGCGGTTGGATCATCGTTATGAACCCTTTGTGCGACAGCCGTATTTTCAAGGCTTGTAAGACACTTAAGGAGGAGCTTGAAAAAGAAACCTCCGTGTCCTCCAAGATCAATAAGGCTTTCGGCGCAGAGAATATGAAAAAATGTATTTCCGTTTGCGCAGGCAACGAAGAGGGAAGTGAAGCGTATACTCTGGTTTGTACCGAGGACGGCATCAAGATAACCGCTGTATCTCTTGCAGGTGCTTTCTACGGAATTCAGACTCTCCGTCAGCTGCTTCAAAATTCCGACGGACGTATCCCTCTTTGCAACGTAGAGGACACTCCCGATATGGCGCACAGAGGCTTTTATCACGACGTATCCCGCGGCAGAGTTCCCACAGTCGAGGGCGTAAAGAAGCTTATAGATATCCTCGCATATTACAAGCTCAACTCTCTCCAGCTTTACATAGAGCACGCTTTCGATTTTACTCAGTACCGCTGCTTCCTTGAGCCTCATGGGTATCTCACCGCAGAGGAGATTTTGGAGCTTGACGATTACTGCTACGAAAACTTCATAGACTTTATTCCTTCACTTTCTACGTTCGGTCATCTTTACAGACTGCTCGAAACCAAGGAATACAAGCATCTTTGCGAGCTTGACGAGTTCACACCCGAACCCAACCTGTGGCTCAACCGTATGCTCCACCATACCATAGACGCTTCCAATCCCGAATCCTTTGAGCTTATCGCTTCTCTTATCGATCAGTACGTTCCTCTTTTCAGAAGCAAATACTTCAATATTTGCTGTGACGAGACCTTTGACCTCTGCAACGGCAGAAACAAGGGTAAGGACAAGGGCGCTTTATATCTTGAATTTACCACCAAGCTCATCAACCACGTTTCCTCCCGCGGAAAGACGGTTATGATGTGGGGCGATATCGCTCTCCACCATCCCGAAATACTCGATTCCTTCCCCAAGGATATGATAATGCTTTGCTGGGATTACAGCAATACTCCCAATATCGGAAATATCGAAAAGTTTGCTCAGAGCGGTCTTCCTCAGATCGTTTGTCCCGGCACCTCCTGCTGGAACCACTTCTGCGAGGTCATCAACTATGCAAAGCCCAATATCGTCGGTATGATCGACGGCGGCGTAAAGAACGGTGCTCTCGGCTTGCTTAACACCTCCTGGGGTGACTACGGCCACGTTTGCGCTCTCAACTGTACCCTTTACGGCGTAGTTCTTGGCGCGGCAAAGGCTTGGAACAACTCCACCGACGTCTATGAAAAAGATTTCGATTGCGACGTAAGCGCACTTCTTTACGACGATTCCACCGGCGTTACTCTTTCCATGGTCAAATCCCTCGGCGATTGCGAAATGAAGATGAGCTGGGGTCTGTTCGTTCAGTGGTATCACGGTCAGCGCAATTACTGGGGTAAGATGCCCGAAACCAAGGACGCTCCCGAATTTGTTGAAAACGCTGAGCGTTGCTTCGCTATCGCAGATTCCTTCCGTAAGCTGGGCAGCGGCGATATACTTCTTGACCTTTCTCTTGCCGCTGAGGCAACCGCATACGTAAACCTTGCTTTTGCACGTATACTTGACGGCAGAGAGCTCGGCGAATACCGCAGCGAATTTCTCCGCTGGTGCGAGGAGTACGAATGTGCTTGGAGAAGAGAAAACAAAACCAGCGAGCTTGCCCTTATCACCGACCTTATGAAAAAGGCGATGTTCGAATAATTAATACGCAAAAACGGACGGCACTTAAAATGCCGTCCGTAATTTTTTATATTTTTATTTGTGACCACTTTTCGCCTTTGAATCTCAGCCAGCATATAAGCAACCTGAAATAATGATCCAATAATAACGCACCGTACGCACCGACGACTCCAAATCCGAGAGGATATGCAAACAAATAAGTGAACAGAGGACGAACGATTGCAATTGAAAGCAGTGAGCTGATGGCAACGAAGAATGTATCTCCCGCGCCGCGCAGGCAACCGCTGTAAACCACCATAGATATCTGCGCAGGCATAGTGAGGGCGAGCAGTATCATAATATACTCGCCGGCTTTCATGATAAATTCACCGTCCGGATCGTTTTCGGGTATAAACCATCCCACCATATCGGTACCGCAGGTAAAGAACAGAACCATAAACATTACTGAGCAGATGGCGCCTACTCGCTGTCCGAGACTGCCGTAGAGAAGGGAAAGATCCTTTCGCTTTTTGCCGAGATTCATTCCCACCAAGGCGGACGTTCCCACCCCCAAACCGTCTCCGAGACAGAAGGAAAGGGTGAGAATACTCATACAAATGGTATTCGTTGACGTAGATTCGGGACCGAGCTTGTTTACCAACACAGCGGTAATGAAAAATCCGATTCTCAAGAAAACCTGTTCAATAGCGGCGTTTCGGCTTACGCTTGCGTGTAATTTAAGAATATCCTTACGTATTACGAAGCAATCCTTGAGTGTAATATGAATAACCGATTTTTTATCAAAAAATACCGTCCATATGGATATAAGGCAAGAGACCACGTTTCCGATAAGAGTGGCTATTGCCGCGCCATCGACGCCGATAGGGACAATATTCAAAAATTCATTAAGAAAGTTTTCGCTTATAAGAATATAGTTAAACAGACAGTTTATAAGGTTAGCTATTATATTGGTAACCATCGAGATACGGGTTCTTCCCGTTCCTCTGTGAGCGGCGTTTATGGTCATACCTATGCTGGTAAAAAGCATACCGAACATAGTGATCTTGAAGTATGAAGCGGACACGTCCGAATAACTTTCATCTGCGCCTGCAAACAAAACCAAAGGCTCGGCAAATATTATTGCAATAGAGCAGAGTATGACGCCCAGTATTGCCGTAAGTGACACAGACTGAGCCAGACATTCCTTCGCGCCCTTCATATCGTTTTGTCCGGTTCGTCGGCTGACGATAGCAGTTACGCCGATGTTTATAGCAAAAAATACGGCGTAAAATATCATTCTCGGCTGTCCCGTCATACCAACAGCTCCAACGGCTTCGGTACTAATGGTCGACACCATCTGAGTGTCAATAAACGAAACTAAGCTTATCAGAATACTCTCCAGCATTGAAGGCCAAGCAACCTTGAAAAACTGTGAAAGCGCGCTTTTTGTATCGGGAAGCTCGCCTAAAACTTCTTTTTTTCTCAGTATGTATTTAGGATTAAAATACCCCGTTAAAAAATTCATTTTCTTATCTCTTCCTTTTCGGTTGGTATTTTATCACCATTTTTTGAGTAAATCAATAATATGTTGACAACTTTTTTCTTATTTGTTATACTTGTTACATAGAAGGAGGGATTTTTAATGAAAAAAACAGCATTTTTACTTTTTGCATTAATTGTATCGCTACAGTTTTCCTCTTGTATTCATTTGCTTTATCAGCGTAATGAGGCTTCAGACGATACCTCGGTACAGCAAAGCAGTGAAGCTGATAACTCGTTTACCGACGAATCGTCGCATCTTTCCGAAAAAAGCCCTTACGAGCTTTGCGTCTACGCCGAAGAAAATAACGAATCTCTCGTTTCTTATACCTCCGAAAGCGTTATCCTCACAGATATTTCCATAAACGGCTCCGACAGGGATTACGAAACTACCATAAAAACCTCTGCTTCGGGTATCAATACCGATGATCCTCAGGTCGTTGTCCACTTTGAAGAGGATGAAGAAGGCTGTATCCTGACCTTTGCGGGAAACAGAGGCTTTCTTGAGGACGGCGTTACCCGTATTTCCTTCAGTTGTGATTACGGCGAATTTTCCGAGTTTGCCGAAGAATATATCAATCCCACCGAGCCGGGGCAGGAGGGAATCGATCCCATTTCCCTTTTAAAGGATAATATGCAGGTTGAAAGGCTTGAAAACGGAGATCTTCTTGTAACCGCGAAGGGCGAGATCACGGATGAAGAAAGCAAACGCCAATATATGGGCAGTACTTATCTGCAGTTTACCGAAATGAGCGCGATGGAGGTCAATATTCACGTAACAGTAAACCCCGAAGGATATATGACCTACAGAAGCACCAAGATCAGCTTTACCGCCAAAATGCTCGACGGAAACGTAAAATATTCTGCTGAATCAAAATTTTCGCTGGATAACCTAAATGAAAAGGTAAAGGTATCCCTTCCCATCTTAAGACATAAATATATCGGCGACATCAGCTATCTTACAGTATTTTCCGGTTATTCGCTTCTCGAATACCTTCCCCAATATTCCGGAACACAAACCCGTAACGTTAAGCTTTCCGGAGGTGACGTTCTTGACGAAATGGTTCTTTCGGCAGAGTTCAATTGGATAAACGGCGATTCGCCTCGCTTCTCTATGAAAGATACCGTTACCGTTTTACCGGACGACGAATACGTTGTACGCAGTTATTTTGAGAACGGTGTATTTTATCAAAAGTTTCTCAATGATACCTCCGAGAAAGAGGTAGGGGATCACTATTTTAATACCGAAACCCTTTCACTCTGGGCAAGCCACAATTTTTCCGTAGAAAACACCAACAGCTATACATTTACCGATAACGGAGACGGTACTGCCGTTATGATCTTCAGCTACGATGCAAAGACCGCGCACGAATTTATGGCATCCTTTGCTTCGTGGGTTTTGGGTGAAGATTATGCCAATACCTTCTCAATCGTTCCTTTTACTTCTTTTTCTTCTTCCGCAAGCATAATTTACGACCTTGAAACCGGTACTGTTATCAAGCATACCTACAGCATCTACGCAGAGTTCGAGATGTCCGACGAAACCTTCGAATATACCGAGGAGGGCGAAATAACCGTTTCCACCGAGGACGTCGTCGTTCCCGAAAGAGCGGTATTTATAGGCACCTCCGAGCTTTAAACGCTATTCATGAGAAATTCAATGAAAAAATTATCGCTTTTATTATCTCTTCTTATATTGATATTTTCCTTTTCCTCCTGCGTGTTTTTACCCCATTCGCTTTTTGAAAAGCAAGAGTCCGATATCAATTCAAGCACCTTTATCGAAGATCCCGAGCCTTCGGTTTCCAACGCTTCCAAAGATGACGGGGACACCGTATCAGGCTCTCCGTACGAAATATATGAAAATGCTTTGGAGAAAAACAATACCGTCGTTTCGGGTGTTACCGACCTTGTTTACAGCACGAAGATATCCCACTCCGCGGAAACCGAAAGCAGCAAGACCACGATAAAGCAAAAGGTTTCCGGCTATGGCACCGATAACGCCGCTACCTTTATAAGCTGTGTTTCGGACGGTAGTCAGGATGGATATATATACCGCTACAAGGATGGTAAAGGATATTTTGAGGCCGGAAAGACTCTACTTTCCTTTGACTGCACCTACGATGAGCTTGATTCATTTGCCTATCTGTTTTTGCTTCCTCCCGATCCCGAGCAGGGCGAAGTCAGCATTTTGGAGCTTTTAAGGGATAAGGCTTCCGTTGAAAAGGGGCATGATGATTGTCTTACCGTTTTTGCAAAGGGAAAGATAGCAAGCGAAACCCACAAAAAGGATATCTTGGGAAGCATTTACTTGTCCCACGATAAGGTGAGCGAGCTGGATGCAGAGGTTCTTGCCGTTATCAACGCCGACGGATATCTGGTTTCTCTTACCACAAAGCTCCGCTTTACCGCCGTTTTGGAAAACGTAAATTACGTTTATGAAGCGGAAAACGTTATGAAGCTATCCGAGATAAATCAAAACGTAAAGATCGTAATTCCCTTTTCCGATTACGACTATATCGGGTCTTACGATAATCTCGACGCTTTTTACGCATATTATTCTCTTGAAACGCTGCCTGCATATTCCGCAAAGGTAGTGCAGGAGGTTAAAGTTCAGCAGGGCGGCTTCGATATCAACGATATTATCACCACCGAAGCAAACGTTATTATCGGCGACGAAATAACCTTGTCCGTAATAAACGATTATAATTACGTCGCAGACGGAGAGCGGTATACCTATTATACTTATTTCGAAGACGGAACCTATTACAGAAAATACCTTAATGACGTGTACAAGGAAAATATCGGCAAGGATTATTATTATGAATACACCGTATTTGCTTGGACGGACTATTGCCTGTTTCCCGAGTGCGGATACGATTATGAATTCACCGATAAGGGCGACGGCACCGCAACCCTTTCCTTTAAATACAAGGACGAAAGTATCGCTCTTCTTGCAAACGTTTACGCGTATAACAATCTTTCCGAGGATTATTACGAAATGTTTTCCGAGCCGTCTTACGGAAGCACTGCCACCTCAACGGTAACCTTCAATATGGAAACAGGCGCTCTTATCAAGCACGTTTACAGCATAAACGCATCATTCATCATTGATGGAGAGCACGTTTACTATACCGAATCAACTGAAATTATTATTAACACAGAAAACGTAACGGTGCCCGAAAAGGAAGTATTCCTCGGCACCTCCGCTCTTTAATTATCCACAGGAGATCATTATGAAAAAGTTAGCATTATTACTTTCCTTTGCCTTGGTCGTGCTTTCACTGACCGCCTGCTTTCCCTTTACCGATAGGGAAGAGGCTTCCAAAGGCCCTTCGGTAAATATATCGGATAGCGTGTCCGAAACGGTATCGGAGTCTGTTTCCGAAACCGTTTCCGATGAGGTAAGCGAAAATCCTCTTGCCGAAATGACAGCATCCGAGCTTTACGATTACGCTCTTGAGAAAATGGATGAGCTTCATTCCTACATTGCCGACGCGGATATGGATATGGTGGTTAAGACCGATGGCAAGCAGGCTTCCGTTAATATGAACCTTCGTCAGAAGACCTCAGGCTACGGCACCGAGGATGAGGTTACGGGACTTACCTACAGCAATCCAGCAATGGGAATAAACGCAAGCTTTTATTATAAGGACGGAATAGGGTATTACAGCACCTTGAACGAGCGCTATTCCTTTGATTGCACCTTTGACGAGCTTGAGGATCTTGCAAATCTTATCGCATTTTCCGACTATGCGGACGATGACGAAGATGATTCTGCTGTTGATTACGTTCTTGAGCGTGCAGAGGTTTCTGCCGATGATCAGGGAAATATTATCATCAGCTATAACGGCACCGTTACCGATAAGGAATCGATAGAAGTTATATTCGGTGTTTCTCCGGAAGAACAGTCCGATGAACACGATTACCGCATTGATTTCAAAGTCACCATAAGCGCCGAAGGACATATTTTAAACGAAGTGCTCAAGATGGAGTCCGCCGCAAACGTATCCGGCACCGTCGTGGAAAATATCGCAATATTGACGACCACTACCTCTCACCTCAATGAAAAGGTAGACGTTATTATTCTTGATACGGGCTACACCCACGTTGGCAGTATAGATGTTGTGTACGCCTCAAAATGCTATGATTACCTTAAGGTTCAGCAGGATTACAAAACCACCACAAGTCAGAAGTACGTCTTTAACGGTCTCGGCACAAGCGATTCTTATACCTTGGACCGTACCTTTAATCTTATCCGAAGCGAGTCTCCCAGATTTTCATTTAATAACGTTATAACCATTAACGGCACAAAGAATCAGGGCTACCGTTATCTCGGCGAAGGCAATACCATGTACGTTCACGACGGACAGAAATTGCAAGAAAGCGAAATGGGTGCATTGGATGACGACACCATGCTTTCCTTCTGGCTGCTTTTGGACGCTTCCTTGGCTTACGGAAAGGACTTTTCATATACCGATAACGGTAACGGCTCTGCGGTGCTCACCTTTAAGTATACCGACGAGACCGTCCTGATGTTTGCAAACTATTACGCATATATCACTTACGGTGAGGATTATTACGGTATGTTTGACGAAGCGGATAACGTAACCGTGAATTTTGCCGACGTTATCATTACCATTGATACCGAAACGGGAGCGCTTCTGTCCCATCAGTACCATATCGATGCCCGCTTTATCTTTGACGGCGAAGGCGCGGTCTTCGTAGAAAAAACTACCATAACCGCTTCCGTCAATAACGTAACGGTACCCGAAAAGAATGTTTTCTTCGGCACGTCGGGATTATAATTTGTAACTTATATGCTAAAGAGCACGCTTTTGCGTGCTCTTTTATTATCGGGGTCCCCGAGAAGCCGTAAGGCTTCTTGGGGTGATTCGGTCTATTTAATTTTATCCTTATAGTACCAATTTGTTTTAAGCATTGCTTTTATCGAATCAAATTTTAATCCGCATAAGCTTTGGCAGAGCTGTAATACTTCGTCGTTAACGTAGTTTTCAGCCTCTATCCGTTTTATTTCTTCCTTTAGCTTAAACAGAAAAACCGCGGTGCCATCACATATATATTCGTTCCAATACTCAACCGCAAGATGACTTGAAATAAAATTCTCCCACACGAAAGCCAGGTATTTAGGAAAGGCTGCGGTATAGTTTTCTCCATCCCGCTCGATATAAAAACCGTCCTGCTTCAGAGAAAAAATGCGGTCATCCATACCCATAACGTAAGAATAACAAATAGATTGCTTGTCCATAGCGTAGTTAAACAAGTACGGCTGTATCGCGGGATAGGTGAGATCATCGGGCAGATCCTTAAACAGCTTTATTTCTCCGATCTCAGATTTCTCGGACAAAACCGTAAAAGCGTTGATTTTCGCAAAATATAGCATACCGTAGGTTTTTTCGCCGTCTATGTCAACACAGTATGCGGTCAATGGATATATCGTATACCCCAAAGCACCCGTTTCCTCAACGAGCTCCCGTCTTGCAGCTTGATCAATGCTTTCGCCCTTTTCGCGGTGTCCGCCGGGAATTTCCCACGTTGCGCGTTCTTTGTGTCTGCATAAAACCCATTGCTCACCGCACTTTGCGGCAATTACCGCAAAGAAAAACATTTCGTCGGATATTTCCGTTCTTTTTACAAAAGAGACCGTTACCACTTTTTATACCGCCTTATCTTTGATAACGTATTATATCACTAAAATCAACCATTTTCAATAGATTTGACGAACTTTTGTTCGCAAAAGAACAAAACCAAAGGAGATGCGTTTGCATCTCCTTTCTTTATCGGGGTGATTAAAGGCTTATCCAAGATCGTACGTATCCGTAAATTCCAATTTGCCGTCGGTCACACCGTCGGTTTCGAACAGGAGTATCTCGTTCTCACCCTCCTTAAGATAAGGAGCGGGAACAAACAAGGTCTTCTGAGGACCGCGTTCGTTATGATATCTTCCGATATTCTTTCCGTTTACGCAGATAAATCCGTGTGTAAATCCTTCGGGACGGATAAAGGTGTCGCAAGGCTCATCCTGTATATTAAGAGTTGCCTTGAAAAATCCCGTGGTGTTCTTGTTATCGGCAGCGTTAAGCTTTTCGAGTGCACGCATATCGAGAGGATAAATCTCCCAACCGAACAAATGCTGCATATCAAGCATTACCTTGTCCAGACCTTTTTTATCGCCAACGTACATTCCGTAGTTGACGCGTCCCATATTTTCGGTAAGTATCTCAAGAACGTGCTCGCTGTTCGTTGTATCGTTCAGCTTTATTTCATCGGCTTTATAACCGTTTTCAATTACACCGATACGCTTGCCGTCAAGATAAACTATCGCTCGGTCGCGCATACCGTGGAGCTTAAGCGGCTGATCGTAGAAGGGACCCTTTATTACCGTACGGTAAAGGGTGTAACCGTAATCCTGTCCGATATCCTCCATATACTTGGGAGCGGCGGAAAAGGTCTTTTTGGAAATATTATCAAGGTTTTCGTTAAGTCCTGCATAAAACTCCGCTTGCACTGCGCCGTAAGCCTTCTTCACGGTGTTTTTGGCTGTGAGAGGAGGAACGGTACCGAAAAATCTTTCGTTCACCTCGCGGAGCTTTAGATAGCATTCAGTGATATCTCCCGCCTCGGAAAGGGGGGCGTAGTAATCGTAGCTTGTCACAGTAGGCGCATATTCTTCACTATGGTTTGCACCGTTCATAAATCCGAAGTTGGTGCCGCCGTGGAACATATAAAAGTTTATACTTCCGCCCAGCTTTAACAGTCTTTCGTAATTATCGGCAACGTCCTCTGCGGGACGGGTGTGACGTGCTTCACCCCAATGCTCGAACCATCCGCACCAGAATTCACTGCACATGGGAGGCTGATCGTCACGGAATTCCTTGAGCACTCTGAACGCTTCCTCGGGATTGGAGCCGAAGTTTACGGTAGTAAGCAATCCGTCGACTGCACCACCCTTAAGCATCCAATAAGAAGGTCCGTCGGAGGTACACAGCAGGCAGGTAGCGCCGCATTGGATATATTTGTTTTTTACCCATTCAAGATATTTTTTGTCGTTTCCGTAGGAGCCGTATTCGTTTTCCACCTGCATCAAAACGATATTGCCGCCGTTTTCCGCCATTCTCGGCTTTGCGATGGCAAGTACCTGTTCAAGATAAGGGGTAACCTTTTCAAGATAAGTCTCGTCATAACAGCGAAGCGACATATGGGGATATTTGTGAAGCCAGTAGGGAAGTCCTCCGAATTCCCATTCCGCGCAGATATAAGGACCGGGACGGAGATAAACGTCAAGCCCCACTTCCTTTGCCTCGTCTATGTAAGCGGCAAGATCCAGATTATCGGAAAAATCAAACACGCCTTCCTCAGGCTCGTGTAGATTCCAGCAAACGTAGGTTTCAACGGTATTGAATCCGCACTGATACAGCTTTTCAAGTCTGTCACGCCAATACTTGCGTGGAATACGGAAATAATGCATTGCGCCGCTTATAATACGGTGCTCCTTTCCGTTTTTATAAAAAGTGTTTTTATCGTAAGTAAGTACACTCATACAGCCACTCCACTTTCTGTAAAAAATATTGTTAAATGAGTCTAACACACAAAGAACCTTTTTGTCAAGGTATTGAAAAAAATGTAATTCGGGTGTATAATTAAGTAACTTTATGTAAAAAGGACCGTGTTTATGTCAATAAACTCAGTAAATAGATCCCGTAAAAACCCTTTTCTGCGCCGTTTGCGTCGGTTTTGGAGCATACCTATCGTCCGCATCGCCGCCGCGTTGGTTGCGATAATCATCACAATATCTTTTATCGTTTTTGCTTTTAAAGGTTGCGGTAATCGGGATGTAGAGGTTTCCGAAACCTCAGAGGAATCCGTAACAGACGTTTTTCTTGAAGAAAGTGTACCCGAATTGTCCCTTCCCGAAGAGGAATCGGTGGCACCCTTGCCAACTCCGTGGAAATATAATTCCGTGGAAAATATATCCGACGTTATAAATTCCAATTACGGAATTATAATAAACGCCACTACGCGTGAGGTACTTGGCGGCAAAAACCATTCACAGCTGATATACCCCGCTTCTATGACGAAGATAATGACACTTATCGTAGCCGCACGAAGCGATCTCGATCTGAACGCACCCTATACTATGGATTACCGCCTTATAAACAAGTATTATCTTGCGGAAGCCACCATAACGGGCATTCAGGCGGGTGACACGGTAACGGTAAAGGATCTTCTGTACGGCGCTATACTTCTTTCCGCCGCAGATGCAACGGCAGCTATTGCCGAAATAGTGGCGGGCAGTGAGGAAGCTTACGTTGAGCTTATGAATAAAACCGCACAGGAGATCGGCTGTAAAAACAGCCACTTTACCAATACCAGCGGTCTTTACGATGAGTCCAATTATTCAACACTCGGCGATATAGCCCTTATGCTGGACTATGCTATGTCAATTCCTTTGGCTGCACAGATACTTGCAGAGGATGAATACGTAACTCCGCCAACTCCGAAAAATCCCGAGGGCTACAAGTTTGTCGGCACTATGTTTTCCCGCATCAGCCCCGATACCGTCAAGGGTATGACCGTTGCGGGCGGAAAAACCGGTTATCTTTCCGAAACCCGCCATTATCTTGCAAGCATGGCGATTTCCGATAACGGCGAAAAATATATCGTAGTAACCGTCGGCGGTCAGTGGCCGTATACTCCTATTAACGATTGTATTGCTTTATATTTAAAATATAACGGAGGCACAAATGAACACGACTGAGCCGTCAAGGAGCAGTAATTTTGTTGATCTGATCAAGTTTGTAATGAGCATTCTCGTAGTAGCTATCCACGCTCATTTTATGCGTGGAAACGCCGTTGCCGATATGCTTATTTCCGACGTTTTCGGTAGAATAGCAGTACCCTTCTTTTTTACGGCAGCCGCATTTTTCCTGTTCCGTCACGCCGGAAAAGAAGGATTCGGAAAAAGAGTTGCCAAGTACGTTACGAGAATGACCGTTCTTTACGGTGTCTGCACACTTATTTACGTTCCGGCAATAATAGATTGGAACAAAGGAAAGGTTCCCCTTACAAAGTGGATAAAGCTTATCTTCTTTGAAGGAAGCTACCGTCAGCTTTGGTTTTTACCTGCTCTCGTATTTGCCGTACTGCTCGTCTATCTGCTGTATAAAGCAGGTCTTGACACGCGTCTCATTTTCGGCCTGTCCGTACCGCTGTATATTATTGGCTGCGCGTTCCATTCCTTTTATAAGCCCCTTATCAATTTTGAATTTATCGCCGAATACGCCAAGGATTACTATACCGTATTCGGTACCACCCGCAACGGAATATTCTTCGGCTTTATATACGTTGCTCTCGGAGCGTT
>JAGAKP010000062.1 GCA_017625615.1 Clostridia bacterium | reverse complement strand
GCCTTTTTGTGAAAAGGAAATTTTACGGTATGCAGGCTGTAAAGAAGCGGATAATGAAATAGCGGCGCTTGTAAGGGCTTGTATTGACGAGATTAAAACTAAGCTAACCTACAAGGTGTGTTACCGTCAGTTTGATTTAAAAATCGGTGATGAAATTTGTGACTTGGGTGCATTCACGTTGCGGTCAAAAAATTTAGCATTCAATTTAAGCGGCTGTGAAAGTGCCATACTGTTTGCCGCAACCGTCGGCGTGGAAATTGACCGTCTTATTGCCAAATACGGACGAATTTCCCCCTCAAAAGCGCTGATATTTCAGGCTATCGGTGCAGAACGTATAGAGGCGCTTTGTGATGCTTTTTGTGCCGATATCTCAAAAGAGTATAAAATAGGTACAAAGCCTCGCTTTAGCCCCGGTTACGGCGATTTACCGCTTGAATGCCAAAAGGATATATTTGCCGTCCTTTCTCCCGAAAAGCAGATAGGACTGACATTAACCGACAGTCTGCTTATGTCGCCGTCCAAATCGGTCACCGCTATTGTAGGGCTTAGCGATAAAATAGAAAACACAACAACTAACAAATGTGCTCTTTGTGATAACAAAGATTGCGCTTTCAGAGGTGTCTAATGAATTTCAGAGAATATCTAAAAAACAACATAGTTTATCTTGACGGCGGTATGGGAACGCTGTTACAGGCGCAAGGACTTGCGGCCGGCGAACATCCCGAACGCTGGAATCTGTCGCACCCTGACGTGATCACAAGTATTCATAAATCCTATTTTGATGCGGGTAGTAACGTTGTTTGTACCAACACCTTTGGCGCAAATATACTTAAATTTGCAGAAGATGAACTTGAAGAAATTATCAAAGCGGCTGTCGCTAATGTAAATAGAGCAAGAGACCTGTCGATACAGAAAGGCGAAAAATTTATTGCTCTTGATATCGGCCCTTCGGGAAAACTGTTAAAACCTTTGGGTGATCTTGATTTTGAGGATGCGGTAAGTGTATTTGCAAAAACCGTAAAGTTAGGCGTGAAATACGGCGTAGACCTTATTATCATTGAAACAATGAACGATTCCTACGAAACCAAAGCCGCTCTCCTTGCCGCCAAGGAAAACAGCGACCTTCCCGTCATCGTTTCCAATGCTTACGGTGAAGACGGCAAACTGATGACAGGCGCAACACCATCCGCCATGGTGGCGCTTCTCGAAGGTATGGGCGTTGATGCCTTGGGCGCAAACTGTTCGCTTGGTCCCAAACAGCTTCGCTCGGTTGCAGAGGAACTGCTGAAATATTCATCTGTTCCCGTTATACTCAAGCCCAATGCAGGACTGCCTAAATCGGTAGACGGAAAAACCGTTTTTGATGTAACAGCCGATGAATTTTCGGATGAAGTAGCCGAACTTATAAAGCAAGGTATTCGTGTTGTGGGCGGTTGCTGCGGCACAACACCGGAATATATCAAGGCTTTATATCAAAAAACTTGTGATTTTGCACCGATACAACCCCAAAATAAGAATATAACAATGGTATCTTCTTATACCCACACAGTAGAATTCGGTGAAAAGCCGATCCTAATCGGTGAGCGTATCAATCCTACGGGTAAAAAGCGCTTTAAACAGGCACTGCTTGCGGGCGATATGGATTATATTCTGTCTGAGGGTGTTAATCAGCAGGAAAAGGGTGTTGACATACTTGACGTCAACGTAGGACTTCCCGATATTGACGAAGTTGGAATGCTAAAAAATGCCGTTTGTGAATTGCAGACAGTTACCGACCTGCCTTTACAGATCGATACCGCTGATGTTACTGCAATGGAAACGGCGCTTCGCCGTTATAACGGTAAAGCGATGATTAATTCCGTAAACGGTAAGCGTGAGAGCATGGAGACCGTATTTCCGCTGGTTAAAAAATACGGTGGCGTGGTGGTTGCCCTTACTTTAGATGAGGATGGTATTCCCGAAACGGCTGATGGCAGAGTGAAAATTGCCGAAAAGATACTCTATACCGCCGCAAAATACGGTATCGAAAGAAAGGATCTCATTTTCGATACGCTGGCTATGACCATAAGCGCTGACAACAAATCGGCTCTTGCCACTCTGTCCTCGCTTAAAACTATAAAAAATATGCTTGGTTGCCATACTTCCCTCGGAGTTTCAAACATTTCTTTCGGACTTCCGAACAGAGATGCAGTAAATGGCACGTTTTTCGCTTTGGCTCTTGAAAACGGTCTTTCGGCGGCTATTATGAACCCCTATTCTGCCGATATGATGAAGACCTACTATACCTATAAAGCGCTTAAAGGAATGGATGAAAATTGCGCTGAATATATTGGTGCGGCAGACTTGTTTACCGTTATCGCACCTACTACAACTGCCGAAACCCAAAAGACCGTCGAAGAATTTTCTTCCGAGCTTCAGCGAGCGGTCATTAAGGGTTTTAAGGAAAAGGCAGCAGAACTTACAAAATCAATTCTTTTAAGTGTTGACCCACTCGAAATTGTTAATAACGAGATCATCCCTGCACTCAATACCGTAGGTAAAGGCTTTGAAGAAAAGACGGTATATTTACCGCAGCTGCTTATGAGTGCCGAAGCCGCCAAAAGTGCCTTTGAAGTCATAAAATCTTTTATGGCAGGCGGAGAAAAATCTGCCGATAAAGGTACGTTTGTAATTGCCACCGTTCACGGTGATATTCACGATATCGGCAAAAATATTGTGAAGCTTTTACTCGAAAACTATGGCTTTAACGTGGTGGATCTTGGTAAAGACGTACCGCCCGAAAAAATTGTAGAAACGGCTATACAGCTTCACGCACCTCTTGCAGGTCTTAGCGCTCTTATGACCACCACAGTGCCTGCTATGGAAGAAACTATCAAACAATTAAAAGCGAAAGCACCTTGGTGCAAAACCGTTGTCGGCGGTGCAGTTTTAACACAGGAGTACGCTGATAAAATCGGTGCAGATAAATACGCAAAGGACGCAATGGAAGCCGTCCGCTATGCAGAGAATATTATTGGAGGTAAGGTATAATGTTGATTTCTACAAGGGGCAGATATGCTCTGCGAGTAATGCTTGACCTTGCAGAACATCAGAATGATGGCTACATCGCAATGAAAAAAGTAGCCGAGCGCCAAGGACTATCACTCAAATATATTGAAAAAATTATGCCTGTTCTCTCAAAAAATAATTATGTAGAGGGTGTTCACGGCAAGGGCGGCGGCTACCGTTTATCAAGGGAGCCGAAAGATTATAAAGTAGGCGATATTTTAAGACTTGCCGAAGGGGATCTTGCTCCCGTTACCTGCCTTCAGTGCAATGCCGAAAAGTGCGACCGTGCTG
>JAGAKP010000061.1 GCA_017625615.1 Clostridia bacterium | reverse complement strand
TGCTCCTTCAGGGCGGCATCTTCTTGCGGTGTTTTTACACGGCGCAGTTTTAGCCGCAGGGCATACCGTTCCTTCTCCAATGCGGTGATTTTTGTAGATAAACCTTCTTGAAATGACAAAAGCTCCTTTGGCGACTCAATATGGTTGTCGCAAAGGAGCTTGTATTCCTCGATATATTTATCTAACTTTTGTACCTCTGCCCGCATCATCGGGGATAGCGGGCGGTTGTCTGCTTTTTGGATATTACTGCCCGTGCAGAGCTTCAGGATTTCAATAAACAGTTCAAATAATAACTGCACCGTATCCTTCCGCTGTGCCTGCCGCAGTTGGTATTCAAAGCTGAGCAGCGGCGCACGTTTCCATTTGGGCGTTATCAGCACATACAGTTCAGGCAAACGTTGGTTTGCAACAAGCTTTTGCCGCATTGCCTCCCGTGAATATTTCTCCCCAAGACCTGTAATACGGATCGGGCGTTTCCATCCGTCGGCTATAACGGAGGGGTGTTCATAACGGAAGTCACGCTCAAATTTGTACCCAAGGCATTTAAGGTAATATTCAAATTCCTTAAAGGTACAGCATTTGGAAAGTGCTTCATCCACATCCCGCCGCAGCATATCCCGATGGGTGAGTTTGCCGGAGTTTCGTATCCAATATTCCTTTTTATTACTGTAAAATTTATGGCTTTGAATAACTGATTTGTTTCTCGCCGCACAGATGGAATCAGATATTTTGCGAAGCTCCAACCGATCCCCGATACCGTTACGAAACTTCTTGCCGTCCACAAAGGAAACGCTGTTAATAACAAAGTGATTGTGGATGTTATCGGTATTAAGGTGGGTAGTAACCAACACCTGATATTTTGCGCCCCACATCTGCCGTGCGGTTTCCATTCCGATTTGGTGTGCTTCTTCCGGTGTAACCTCGCCTGCGGCAAAACTCTGATACCCGTGATAAGCGATGTTTTTGCCACGTTCACCGAAACGGCGCTTAACAGCGATCATTTCGTTATACGCATTATGCTTAGAGCAGTTGATGCCCGATACAAACATCGTTTGGTCGGTTTTGTCATCGTTTTCTACATAGCGGATTGCCGCATATAAATCCTCGTCAAGATATTCCTTAGCGGTAGTTTTGTCGGGATTATTGGCGTAGTCGATAACTTCTTTTAACCGTCCTCTGACGGGCCAAAAGCCTGTGGTTGCCATTTGCGCATATTCTCCTTTCTCGGTGTAATAAGCTCCGCCGATATATTTTTCAGTAAAGACAACGCCGCCGCATTCACTTCCGCAGAGAAGGGTTGCTCAACGAGAGCATCCAACCTTTCGCAGAAATGAAAAAGAGCATCGGGCGGAACCGGCTTCGGCTCATATCCCAATGCTCTTTGACGGAGGTATTCAGTTGTGGTCAGTCCGCACCGCTTGGCAATGCCGCAGATGCGTTCCTTCTCCTTTTGGGTAACACGGGCGACGATTCGTATATCTTCTTTTTTCATAACATCATCCTTTCATAATGGGGTATTAGGGGTTATCCCCTAAAGAGTCCGCCATAACCTTTATGGCGGGAGTGACATTTGGCACACAAATGTCCTGCTTGTTACGGTGTAAGACACACGCCTATGGGCGTATGCCTTCCATTCTCCGTGACTTGCACCGTGAGGGAGCGACCTTGTTAGTGCAAATCTTTCGGTTGGTTCTGTTTTTCCTTCTTATTGGCACCATATTTTATGTGAGTGCCGTCAGTATTACAAAATAGTGGAACCAATGAGGTTAGTGGGAGCAATTCCTTTGGATATTGCCATCACAGTACCGTCAGAAGCAGGAATAAGTGTCACCTTAGAAGCTGTCAAGGAAATCGAGTACCGCTTCTTCGGTTTCGGCATTGTTTACTTTTTCGGTGGATGTTTGTGCAGAGGGTGTATGCACAAACTGCAATAGACCGCCAAGCGGATTGATTTTTGCCGTTTCCTCTCGGATGGTAGAGATAACCCTTTCAAGGAAAGCATCTTCAGTTGCCGTCCTTTCGGATAAGTCCATAAATCCGCACATAGCAGAAATGGCCGCCTTGCTGTATGATTGCTCTGCGCCTTGCAGATATTCATACGCCCTGCGGTCATTTTCCTTATCTAAATTAAAGCGGATTTTTACATTTTTAACGCTCATACTACACCGCCGTTTCTGTTAAGGGAAACAAGCGCCATATACTCATAGCCCTTTGCGGTGGCACAAATATCCTCGTTGATAATGACACGGCTTACATCGTAATCGGTAAAGTTGCGGATCAGGCAACCTCCGCCGCCGACCACATAGAGCTTCATCAGTTTAGGATCGTATTCGTGTTCACGCAGACGGCGGAAGATACCGGCGGTGTATTCCTTTGCAGTCTTGATAACCGTATCAAGATACTTACCGTCAATATCCGCTGTGCCTTTCTTCAAGACCTCCGTAATGATGGCATCATCAAGGAAGGCGTGGTGTACCTTCATCATCTGCTCACGGATAAGCAAAGCGCACTGATGGGTGCCATACTTCTCGGTAAACATACGCTGTGCATCAGGCTTTTTGTTTACGATCCGAAGAAGGTTCATTGTGCCGTTACCAATATCGCAGAGCATATTGACGCCCTTAAAATCACCGAGCTTTTCGGCAACGGCGGCGAACCCCTGCGGATAGATTTCCGCACCGATAATTTTAATGCGGTATTCCGTGTTGCGGAAAGTAAAGTTGACCTCGCTGTGCTGAAGCAGATATTTCTTGAAATCTGCCTTTTGCTCACTTACCCAAGTTAAGGGCAGACCTGCGGCGATGAACAGGTTGGCATTGGTAATACGCTCTCGTCTGAGTTCTCTTGCGATAGCGGCAAGGGTGAGAACGTAATAATCCTCATCGTTAAACTTGTCCGCCGTAAATTCCTTATGCCCGACCCCGATAGAATAATAATTGCCGTTCCATACAAGCAGGTCGCTGACAAAGGTAGGTTCGGTATCGTTTTTCATCACTCCGGTGGTGAAGCAGCAGTTTGCCGTTTTCATATTTCCGTAGCCGTGATCGATACCGATAACATACATTTCGTTAAATTTTCTCATAATTAAAATTCTCCTTTTCTTACTTTGATTTGTTGTGTTTTTTGATTTGTTCGTACAATTCTCTGTCGCTGGGCAGTACCGCTTCTTTGAAATAATAGCAGTAGATACCGTAGATAGAGATAAGCTGCACACAGCGGTGTGCTTCGCCGTCATCAAGCAAGATGCAGTTGCCGTCCTCATCACAGTTGGCGCAAAGCTCTCTGACAAGACGGTGAACTCTCTCTACTTGCTTTGGTGTGATCTTCATCATAGACTTTTCCTCCTTTCGTTTTCGGGCAATAAAAAAAGCCGCCGGTTTCCCGACGGCAATGCCTGAGTATTTGTGAGGTTTTCGCTCCCTCACTTATTTTAATACACACGAAAACGAGTTCTTGGAAAAGCAGGGTAACACACATAAATCGAAAAGCGTAACACCGTGAACACCTTGTAATTACGTCGTTTTTGTGATATAATGATAAAAAGTATTCTTTCCGAAAACAAAAATATTTTGAAAAATATTTCAAAAAATCTTTTTTCATTCCGATAAGGCTAAAGGGAGTTTTATGGGACACTTCTTTTGATAGAATTAGTATGGAGGTTAAGCGGAATATGGATAAAATCAGCTTTTTCAGTGCCGATTACCGTGACGGTAGAGTGCATATCGGCGGCAAGAGCTACCCTGCGGGAACTTTTGCGGCGCACCTACTGACACAATATTATATAGACGATACCGCCGCACGGATCATCGTGTTTACAAGTGATAATTGGCTTTTAGAGCGTTCTTTGGAAAGAGGATATTTGTATGTGCCGAGTTTTTTAAGAGCCGGTGCGGACATACTGAATATTTTTAACGCACTTCCTTGGCTAAAGCCTTTTGATATGCTCGACGTAGATGCTGAACGTAACAGAATAGCGGAGCTTTTTACCGAAGAAAACGGCAATATAATCGTTGAGTATTTTCAGCGCCGTTCTAAAGTAATGGCTATGGATGAGGGACAAACAATGTTCAATATCCTGCCAAAAGAGTTTGACGATACTTTTTTTAAGGAGTCCGCCGCTTTGTTGAGCGAGGTTAAGAAAACCCTTGCATTTTACGATGGTCTGCGAGACGACCTGATGAAAGCCTTTAAGCAACTCAAAGTTTTTGCAAGTCGTATAGATGAGGCTGACCGCTTTGACGAGGAACATCTGCTCCCGATAGCATTGGAAGTGTTCGGCTCGGTGCCGTTCCCCGTAACAGCGGAATACGTCCCTATATTAAAATCCACACGGAGCAAAACTAAAACCATTGCCCGCAGGCTTTACTTTGACAGCTATTACAGTTTTGTGATTACCGACTTTTTTGAAGGCTTACATCACGGGCATTATCCAAGACAATGCGGCATCTGCAAAAAACATTTCCTTATGACCTCTGCGGCAAGGCAGAAATACTGCACGGGATATGCGCCGTTTAAGGTAAAGGGCAAAGCCATCACTTGCCGAAAATATGCCGCAAGGATCAACCGCAAGGAACTTGCAGACGGAAACCCCGTTATCCGCATTTACAAAAACCGTTGTTCCGCTATCCGTGTGGAACGACGGAGAGTAAAAATCGACAACGCTTTGGCAACTGCCGCCCTTGCTCTGGCAAAAGAATATATGCAGCTTGCCAAGAACGACCCCGACTATGCCAACGGGCAGTATGAAGCGGATATGAGCCGTGAAAGGCTCTATGCCGAAGCAGACAGACGATTAAACGGCAAATAACACAGATTGGAGGTGAGTGCCGTGAAAGAAACGTATATTGACGAAATGGATCTGAATATGTACCGCATTGTTCCGGCACCGCCGAAGTGGGATTTGCAGGAATATATCGTGACCTATCTCAAAGAGCAAGACGAGCGTTACCTTGATTGGTTCTTTCATTATTATGAAAAAACGCTGAATAAGAACGTGCAAAGCTATATGCGGCAGTTCTTTATGCAGGAGCATTTTGCTGATCTGAAGCAGGCATATGTTGCCGGACTGCTGAAAGCACTTACCAAGTACACGCCCGATGGCGGCGCTCCCTTTGTATCTTTCAAGGAATACTATGTGGAACGGGAAATACTTGATTATATCCGTTCTATGCGGACAGGTTTTACGGTACAAAGTCTTGCGGAATATGCAAAACTCCGTAAAGCGATGGCAGTATGGGATAAATATGACCGCAGTTATGCCGATGCCGTAGTTGAAGCAGTTGCCGCAGAATTGGGCGAAACCGTAGAAGATACAAAAGAAATTCTGCTCGGCGGCTTGCTCAATGAAAACCGTGTAGACTTATATCAGCAGTATACAGAGGATGATGAAGCGGAAAGTACCGAAGAAGCGCATCCCGATACCACATCTGACACTTACACGCTGTATATAAAGGGCGAACTATACGCCCGTCTGTGGGATGCCTATGACAAGCTCGAATACACGGAGCGAATGATGCTCGCCCAGCGGCTCGGCTTCTGCTTTGATTGTCACAGTACCTTCTATATAGATTTTGACGATTTAGATGAGTACGGCGATCCCAAGAAGAAACCCATCAAGCCGATGATGTATACCGATATTGCCACCGACCACGAATACAGTTCCGCCAATACCGCACACAAAAAATGCGAAAAGGCGCTTGCAAAATTAAAAGAAGCCATAAAAGACTTGATATAACGAAAAAAGCCCCGTTAGGAGTGCAGAAATTACTGTGCTCCCAACGGGACCGATTTTAAGTTATAGTTCTTCTCTTTTGTTAATTACAGTCAAAGTAACAATTGAACTGCCGCT